>NZ_DASVZH010000274.1:0-19085 GCF_036391795.1 Oryzihumus sp. | reverse complement strand
GAGCAGCCGGCCAAGGTCATGCGCATCGGCTCGATGATCAAGCAGCTGCTCGAGGAGGTCCGCAACGCGCCGCTGGACGAGGCCGGGCGGGCGCGGCTGGCCGAGATCCACCGCCGCTCGCTGTCCGAGCTCGAGGAAGGGCTCGCCCCCGAGCTGGTCGAGGAGCTCGAGCGCATCACGTTGCCGTTCAACGACGCCGCGCCCTCCGACGCCGAGCTGCGCATCGCCCAGGCCCAGCTGGTGGGGTGGCTGGAAGGGTTGTTCCACGGCATCCAGACCGCGCTGTTCGCCCAGCAGATGGCGGCCCAGGCCCAGCTGCAGGAGATGCGCCGGGCCCTGCCCCCGGGACACGGACCGGCCGGCCCCGGACACCACCCGATGCCCGGTATGCCGCGCCACGGGGACGAGACCGGCCCCACCGGGCAGTACCTCTGAGTCCGCGCCGTCGGGGGCTGCCGGGCTCGCCGGCCTACGCCCCGATGAGGGCGGCCTGCCAGGGCACGACCACCGCCAGGACCAGCAAGAGGGCCCCGACGGCCAGGCTCAGGCGTGGCCCGTGGCGCCACGCCTTCTCGAGCAGGATGACGACCGCCAGCGCGGCCATCCACACCATGTTCATGACGCCCACCGCGACGAGGACGAGCATGAGGCTCCAGCAGCAGCCCAGGCAGTAGCCGCCGTGCCAGGCGCCGACGCGGCCGTCGCGGAGCCGGCCGGTGAAGGAGCCGACGTGCATCAGCACCCCCAGCGGGGAGCGGCAGTGGGCCAGGCACCGGGCCTTGAGCGGGCTGAACTGGTAGGCCCCGGCCAGCACCAGGGCGGCGCTCGCGGCCACGACCCGCGCCCGGCCGCTGGTCATCGTCACCGCGTCGAGCCACCGGGTCAGCCCGAAGGCGACGAGCCCGTAGGCCGCCCAGGCCAGGAAGTAACCGGACAGCAGCGCCGTGACCCTCGCCACCCGGGCCGGGCCGCTCGTCCGGGCCGAGACCACCCGCAGGTACAGCCGCGCGACGGGTGCCACCGCCGGCAGCATCATGGCGGCCATCATCGCGACCCACAGGCCCAGGAACGGCACGAGCGCCGAGGGCGCACCCGAGCCGCCCATCGAGGCGGACATGGACATCGACGGGGCGCTGGACCAGGTCAGCAGCCACGCCCAGCACAAGGCCGCGACGCCGAGCAGCGCCGCCCACAGGACCGCGGTGTCGCTACGCCGACCAGGCGAAGTCGCGGTAGTGGCCATTCTTGCCCGTGTTGTCGAAGGACCAGCCGTAGTCCGGGTCGTTGAAGGTCCCGACCGTGCTCCGCGCCACGGGCAGGTCCGTGCCCATGGGGTGGAACACGTTGACGATCCGCATGACCGGGCTGTCGGGGGCCCGGACGCCGGTGACCTCGAAGTCCATGATGCCGGGGACGGTCACGCGTCGGGTGTCGTCGTGGGACTCGAAGGTGATCGGCACGAACTTCACCCCCACCTGCTCGCCGATGAGGGTGGCAAGGAACTCCGGCATCCCACCCCTGGCGCCCGAGAGGATGGGGCCGAGCGCCTCCCGCTGCGCCTGGTCGGCACGTTCGTCGATGTAGACGGCCACCCGCCAGCCGCCCTCGCCCATCACCTGCGGCGCGTCGACCACGAGGATGATCCCGAGGCCGTCGAGGCGGATGCCGTCGGACTCCCCGTCGGTGACCCGCATGGCCAACGGCACGAGGCAGCGCTCGTTGTCGGCCGGCGCCTGGAACGCCGACGTGACGCACGGGCAGAGGATGTCGCAGTTGCAGTTCTCGAGGTACTCGCCGGTCAGGTGCCAGGCCACGTCGCTCACCCCATCCACTCCCCTGCCCCGCCCTCCAGTATCGGCCGCCGGAATGCGACAGGGCATACGCCAGAACGCGCAATAGGGTCGGGCCATGCCCCTGTTCGACCTGTCCCTGGATGAGCTGCACGCTTACCGTCCCGAGCGCGCCGAGCCGGAGGACTTCCGCTCCTTCTGGGACGCCACGCTCGCCGGGGCGCGCCGCCACCCGCTCAACCTCACGCTGGCCGACCACGACCTGCACCTGCCGCTGGTCGAGGCGATGGACCTGTCCTTCAACGGCTTCGCCGGCCAGCGGGTGCGTGGCTGGCTGCTGCGACCGCGCGGCCTCGAGGGCGACCTGCCCGCGGTGGTGCACTACCTCGGCTACGGGCAGGGACGCGGCGAGCCGCTGGACTGGCTTGCCTGGCCGGCCGCCGGCTTCGTCACGATCGTCATGGACACCCGCGGCCAGGGCGCCCGCGGCGGCACCGCCGGGGCCACCGGTGACCCGGCCGGCAGCGACTCCCCGCACGTCGAGGGGTTCCTCACCCGCGGGGTGCTGGACCCGCACGACTACTACTACCGCCGGGTGTTCACCGACGCGGTGCGCGCCGTCGAGGTTGCGCACACCCTCGACGGCATCGACCGCGCGCGGGTGGCGGTCCATGGCGGCAGCCAGGGCGGGGCGATCAGCCTCGCCGCCGCCGCGCTGGCCGACGGCGTCGCCGCGGCCATGGTCGACGTCCCCTTCCTGTCGCACGTCGCCCGCGCCATCGAGGTCACCGACACGCCGCCGTATGCCGAGCTGCTGGGTTTCGTGCGCACGCACCGCGACCGGGTGGCCCAGGCGCTGGCCACGATCAGCTACTTCGACGGGATGACCCTCGCGGCGCACGCCGACGTCCCCGCGCTGTTCTCGGTGGCGCTGATGGACCCGATCTGCCCGCCCTCGACGGTCTTCGCGGCGTACAACCACTACGCCGGGCCGAAGGAGATCGACGTGTTTCCTTACAACGAGCACGAGGGTGGCGGCACACACCAGAGCGCGCGTCAGGTGCGGTGGCTGCGGGAGCGCTTCGCGTGAGCGGCGCGTCGCCGGACACGACCGGCGCCACCGCACCCGGCTTGCTCATGGCCGCCGAGGTCGCGTCACAGCCGGAGGTGCTCGAGCGGGTGCTGCGCGAGGCGCCGGCCGCCGTGCGGGAGGTGGCCGCGCAGGTGCGCCGGTACGCGCCCCGGTTCGTGCTGCTCGCGGCCCGGGGCACCAGCGACCACGCCGCGCTCTACGCCAAGTACCTCATCGAGACCACGCTCGGCCTGCCCGCGGGCCTGGTGTCCACCTCGACGTACACGACCTACGGCGCCGAGCCCGACCTGTCCGGGGTGCTGTGGGTGGCGGTGAGCCAGTCCGGCGGCTCGCCCGACCTGGTCGAGTCGACCCGCCGGGCCCGCGCCGGTGGGGCACTGACGCTGGCCGTCACCAACGCCCCCGGGTCCCCCCTGGCCGAGGCGGCGCAGCTGCACCTGGACATGCTGGCCGGGCCGGAACGCTCGGTCGCCGCGACCAAGACCTACACCGCCAGCCTGCTCACCCTGCTCCTGCTCGTCGAGGCGTGGCGAGACGCCGACCCGCTGGACCTGCAGGGCCTGCCGTCGCTCGCGCACGCCGCGCTCGACCTGCCGCAGGTCGCGGCGGTGGCGGCGCGATACCGGTTCGTGGACAAGCTGGTCACGACCTCACGCGGCTACGCCTACCCCACCGCGCGGGAGGCGGCGCTGAAGCTCATGGAGACCTGCTACCTGTCGGCGCACGCGTTCTCCGGGGCCGACCTGCTGCACGGCCCGCTGGCGCTGATCGACGCCGACCGCCCGGTCGTGGCCATCGTGCCCGAAGGCCCGGGCGGGCGGGCCCTGGCCCCGGTGCTCGAGCGCCTCGTCGAGCGGGGCGCGGACCTGTGCGTGGTCGCGCCCCCCGGCGTCGGCGCCGAGCCCACCGTGCCGCTGCCCGCGGGCATGGTCGAGCGGGTCGCCCCGATCGTGCAGATCATCCCGCTGCAGCAGCTCGCGCGGGAGCTGGCGGTGTCGCGGGGTCAGGACCCCGACGTGCCGCGAGGCCTGTCGAAGGTCACCCGGACCCTCTGAGCTCAGTCCTCGGACTGCTCGATCCGGAAGCCGACCTTGAGGCCGACCTGGATGTGCGCGATACCGCTGTCATCGAGCTGCCCCCTGATCTCGGAGACCTCGAACCAGTCGAGGTGCCGGGTGGTCTGCCCGACCCGGTCGATCGCGTTGCGGATGGCGGCGTCGACGCTGTCGGGTGAGGACCCGACGACCTCGATGACGCGGTAGACGTGACCGGACACGGTGCCTCCCTGGGCAGGTGGTCCCGGCGCGGGGTGGCCGGGGGTCCATTCGACTCCTCCCCGGCAGCGCTGTCGACCGCAACGGGCCGCGGTCAGCCGCCTGCGGCCGCCGCGTCGAGGCGGACCGTGGTGCGCACGTTGTTGAGGACCGCGACCAGCGGCACCGCGATGAACGCGCCGAACACCCCGCCGAGGATGGTGCCGCCGGTGACCGCGAGCAGGATCGCCAGCGGGTGGATGCTCACCGCCTTGCCGAGGATGTAGGGGTTGAGCATGTTGCCCTCGAGCTGGACGGTGAGCACCAGCGCCACCGCCATGACGATCGCCACGGCCACGCTCTTGGTCACCAGCGCGACCAGCACCACGACGATGCCGGCGACCACCATGCCGACCAGCGGGATGAGCGAGCCGAGGAAGAGCAGCACGCCCAGCGGGATGACCAGAGGCATCCCGGCGACGAGCATGACGATGACCATCGTCAGGGAGTTGATGAACGCCAGGACGACGCAGCCACGCATGTAGGCGCTGAGGGTGCGCCAGGCGACCTGGCCGGCGTGGGCGACCCGCGGCTCCTCCCGGTCGGGAGCCAGGCTGACCACCCAGCGCCAGATCTGGCCGTCGTCAAGCAGCATGAAGCAGATCGCGAACAGGCACAGCACCCCGCCGCTGATGACGCTCAAGGCGCTGCCCGCGGTGGCGAACACCCCCGAGACGATGCTGCCCTGGTTGTTGGCCAGGGCCTGCTGCAGGTTCGTGCCGATCTGGTCGACCTGCCTGGCGGACAGGTGCAGGGGGCCGTGCACGAGCCAGTCCTGGATCGAGGTGAGGGCGTTGCGGAGCTGGTCGCCGATGAGTGCGGCGTTGCTGGCCACCTGCGAGACGGCGAACCACACGGCGAGCCCGATGGCGACGACGCCCACGATGAACACCCCGATCGCGGCGACCGGACGGGGTACGCCGCGGCCGACGAGCCAGGCCACGGCCGGCTGGAGCAGGGCGCTGACGAGCAGGGCCACGACCACGGTGATCGTGACCAGGCTGATGGCGTTGAGGATCTGTAGCAGCACGTAGATCGCGGCCGCGATCAGCAGGAACCGCAGCGACAGGTCGGCGATGGCCCGCAGCTCCCGCCCGCTCTGCCCACGCGTCGGCATGCTCATGCGACCTCCTCCGCGGCAGCGCGACCGGCTGCCCTTCCCGAGAACAGGCAGCCGCCGAGGAAGGTCCCCTCCAGCGCCCGGTAGCCGTGCATCCCGCCACCGCCGAAGCCGGCGACCTCGCCGGCAGCGTAGAGCCCCGGCACCGGCGACCCATCCGCGCCGAGCACCCGCGCGGAAAGGTCGGTCTCCAGCCCCCCGAGGGTCTTGCGGGTCAGGACGTGCAGCCGCACCGCGATCAGCGGGCCCGCCTTGGGGTCGAGGATGCGATGTGGGGTGGCGGTGCGGATCAGCCGGTCCCCACGGTAGGCGCGGGTGCCGCGCAGCGCGGTGACCTGCGCATCCTTGCCGAAGTCGTTGTCGAGCTCGCGGTCGCGGGCCACGACCTGGCGCTCGATCTCCGCGGGGTCCAGCAGCGGCTCGAGGGTCAGCGCGTTCATCCCGGCGACCAGCTCGGGCAGGGTGTCGGCGACGACGAAGTCCGCGCCGTGCCGCTTGAACGCCTCCACCGGCCCGGGCGCGCCGGGCAGCGCGCGGGCGAGGACCTGCCGCACCGAGCGGCCGGTCAGGTCGGGGTTCTGCTCCGAGCCGGAGAGGGCGAACTCCTTCTCGATGATCTTCTGGGTCAGCACGAACCACGAGTGGTCGTGGCCGGTGGTGCGCAGGTGGGCCAGCGTGCCGAGGGTGTCGAAGCCGGGGAAGAACGGCGCCGGCAGCCGGCGACCCAGCGCGTCGAACCACAGCGAGGACGGCCCCGGCAGGATCCGGATGCCGTGCCCGGGCCAGATCGGGTCCCAGTTCTGCAGGCCCTCGACGTAGTGCCACATCCGGTCCCGGTTGACCACGTTGGCCCCGGCGGCCTCGCTGATGCCGATCATCCGCCCGTCGACGTAGGCCGGTACGCCGGTGACCATCTCCCGCGGCGGTTCGCCGAGCCGGGCCGGCCAACTCGCCCTGACCAGGTCGTGGTTGGCGCCGATGCCGCCGGAGGTCACCACGACCGCCTGGGCCCGGACCGCGAAGTCGCCCACCACCTCACGGCTCGTGGCTGCGCCGCGGGGCTCGTGCGCCGGGGCGAGCCGGCTGCCGCTGACGCCGGTCACCACCCCGCCCTCGAGCGTGAGCGCATCGACGCGGTGCCGGAAGCCGATGCGCACCCGGCCGTCGTCGGCGGCCTGGCGGACCCGTCGGACGAACGGCTCCAGCACCCCGGGCCCGGTCCCCCACGTGACGTGGAAGCGCGGCACCGAGTTGCCGTGCCCGGTGGCGCTGCCGTCACCGCGCTCGGCCCACCCGACCACCGGGAAGAAGCGCACGCCGCGCTCGCGCAGCCACGCCCGCTTCTCGCCGGCCGCCCACTCCACGTAGGCCCGGGCCCACTGCCGGGGCCACCGGTCCTCGCGCTCCCGGTCGAAGCCGGCCGTGCCGGTCCAGTCCTGCCAGGCCAGGTCGAAGGAGTCCTTGATGCCCAGTCGCCGCTGCTCGGGCGAGTCCACGAGGAAGATGCCGCCGAAGGACCAGAACGCCTGCCCGCCCAGGTTCTCGGGCGACTCCTGGTCGAGCAGCAGGACGCTGCGGCCCGCCTCCACCAGCTCGGCCGTGGCTACGAGGCCCGCCAGGCCGGCCCCCACGACGATGACGTCGGCATCCCCTGCACTGCGTCCGGCAGACATGCGCGCAGTATGCCGTGCCCCTCACCCGGGCGCGCAGGATCTCAGCCAGCGTGCTGCTGTGGGACCAGCGCAACGGCGATCTGCCGCCCCCACTCCTGGACCGCCGGCCAGTCCCGGAAGTCGCCGTACGGGGCGTGGACGACGCCGACGACCGCCCGCTCGGCCAGGCCGAGGTCGTCCCGGTCGAGCCGGCCGAGGAAGACCTCGTGCCCCCGGGCGTCGAGCTCACCGGCGATCTCGGTGGCGTCGTGGGGTTCGGACTCGTGCACCGGCTGCTCCCCCAGCGGCCCGCTGGAGAACAGCCACACCGGCTTGTGCAGCAGCTCCCCGGCGTTGCGCCGGGCGAAGCGGCGGGCAGGCTCCAGCCAGCGCCCCAGGTAGACGGCCGAGCCGAGCACGACGGCGTCGTAGGGCCCCACGTCCAGGGCGTCCTCGACCACGTGAACGTCCACCTCGGCACCGGGGAGCTCCTCGCGCAGCGTGTGCGCCAGGGCCTCGGCGATGGCCAGGGTCGACCCGTGCCGGCTGGCCTCGGCGACGAGGACCTTCATGTCCGGCCCGCCCGCGGGATGGCGAGGACCACGAGGAGGACACCGGCGACGATGAGCACCAGCGCCAGGACGAGCGGTGCCACCCACAGCCAGTGCAGGACCGGCAGCGTCGCGCCGGCGTCGGCGCGGACGATGACCCCGGGGCTGCCGTCGGGGTGCATGACCACGACGGTCCAGTCGCTGGACTGGATCGGCCACACGAGCTCCTGCGGGCCGGTGCCGGAGACGCTGGCCGCCCAGATGCCCGCCTGCTCCGGCGGCACGGTGGGCGCCCCACCGGTCACGTCGCGGTAGACCGGCGCCCCGTTGCGGAAGCCGATCACGGTGGAGTGGTCCACCCCGGCCAGCCACGCCGCGGCGTCCGCGGTGTGCGCCACGCCGATGAACACCGGCCGGGGGTCGAGCGACTCCGCCCGCACCCGCGCGTCGCCGAGCGCCCACGACGCCCCGCTCCAGTCCTGCCCGGACGCGCCGACCTGCACCGCGCTGCTGGCGATGGCGCTGGTCGAGGTGGCGAACGTGCGCGAGGCGGTGGTGACGAAGCCGGCCCGGTCCCGGGAGGCGAGGTTGAGCACCCCGAGCCCGGCCGAGGCGGCCAACAGCCCCAGCGACCCTGCGAGCAGCACGGCGCCGGCGACGACGGAGACGATCCGGCCCCCGGTCCACCGCCGTCCCGCCGCCTCCGGAGGTGCGGGCTGCGCCATGGCGGCCGGTGGGGCTGACGTCGGGCCGCCGGGCGGCCCTGCTCCCTGCGGAGCCGCCGTGTCGACAGGCGGCTGCGCCTCGACAGGCGGCTGCGCCTCGATGGGCTGCTGCGGCGGTGGTGTCCCGATGGTCATGCGCGCCTCGGAGGGGTCGTCGCCGCCGGGGTCGAAGCGGAACGGCGGGTACTCGTCGGTCATCAGCGCCGCGTAGGCGGCCACGCGCAGCACCCAGCGGTTCATCCCGAGCACGAAGTCGAAGACCGACTGCGGGTAGCGCCCGGTCACGAGCAGCACCACCGCGCCGACGAGGACCATCAGCCCGATCAGCCCGCTGGACCAGACCCGGGTCCGGTTGTCGCTGGAGGCCAGCGCGAGGGAGCCCCCGGCGAAGAACGCGACGACCAGGTAGTGCGGCAGGGCCAGCAGCCAGGTCTTGACCAGGACCAGGCCGCGGGAGAGCTTCTCGGGGTAGGCCACCTCGAGGTGCGCCGGGTAGTCGGGCACCTCGTCGAGGGTGAACGGCGGGTAGCGGTCGGTGCCCAGGGCGCCGTAGGCGTAGTAGCCCACCCGCCAGCTCCACCGCAGCACCCCGACGTTGAAGTCGAAGATGGCCCGGGGGTAGTGCCCGGTGACCAGGATCGCGAAGAACGCGACGATGCTGAGCACCACGAACGCGGCCCAGAGCACGAGCAGCACGAGGTAGTGCGGGATGGCCAGCAGCCACTTGACCAGCCACAGCCAACGGCTGAGGCCGGGGTCAAGGTGGGCGTCGACACGGACGGGGTAGCCGGCGGTGCTCATGGCGCCTCCCAACGGGAGCAGCGGCGCGGTCATGGCCAGCGTGGCGCGGGTGGCCCCGGGCCGGTCAGGACCTTCCGCCCACGGGAGCCGCCGGGCGCCGACAGGAACCGACAGGAACTCCCATGAGCCTCATCCGTTGAAAAGAGCCCCACTTGGGTACACCCTGATCTCCCCACCTCTCACAAGGAGACCAGCGTGATCATTCTCGGACTGATCCTGTTGATCATCGGCATCGTCGCCGGCATCTCGATCCTGACGACGATCGGCACCATCCTCATCATCATCGGTGCCGTGCTGTGGATCCTGGGAGCGACCGGCCGCGCCGTCGGCGGTCGCAAGCACTACTGGTAGCCGCGCCCCGGCGCACCAGCGCACATGAGAGACCGAAGGGCCCTGCCGGCAACGGCAGGGCCCTTCGCCCTTCGCGGCCACCAGGGAGAGCGTCGCCGCACGGAGTCGTGGAGCCCTAGCGCCCCACGTCCTGCCGGTCCCAGCCTCGCCGGGTGGCGCGCGCGCCGAGCCGGCCCTCAGGCTTGCTGCGGTAGACCACGTAGGGCCGCCACAGGTAGCCCACCGGGGCGCTGAAGACGTGCACCAGCCGGGTGAACGGCCACAGCGCGAACAGGCCGAACGCCGCGAGCCCGTGCAGCTGGAAGGTCAGGGGTGCGGCCACCATGAGCTCGGGGTGCAGCGAGAACCGGAAGATCCCGCGGAACCAGATCGACACGCCCTCGCGGTAGTCGTAGTGGTTGACGACGTTGCCGAGCACCGTGTTGGCCAAGCCGAGCAGGATCACGGTGGCCAGCACGGCATACATCGCCTTGTCCATCCGCGTGGTGGCGCTGAACACCGGCCCGACCGTCCGGCGGCGGTAGATGAGGATGACCATGCCCACGACCGTGCACACGCCGGCGACCGCACCGATGCTCACCGCGAGGAAGTGGTAGACGCCCTCGGAGATGCCCACCGCCTCGGTCCACGGCTTCGGGATGCCCAGGCCCATGACGTGGCCGCCGAGGACGAACAGCAGGCCGAAGTGGAACAGCGGGCTGCCCCAGCGCAGCAGCCGCGACTCGTAGAGCTGCGAGGACCGCGTGGTCCAGCCGAACTTGTCGTAGCGGTAGCGCCACCAGTGCCCGACGACGAACACCGCGAGGCAGACGTAGGGCCAGACCACCCACAGCAGCGTGCTCATCGGCGCACCCCCACGCTCGCGAGGTCGATGAAGGCGGTCCGCGGGGCCGGTTCCGCGGTGACGGGCACGCCGGTGGGCGGGCCGAACGGGTCGAGCCCGACGTCCTCCCCCGGCGGGCCCTGGGCGACCAGGCGGCGCACCGCGTCTCGCTCGTCGCCGCGCAGGGCGGGCAGGGTGGCCGAGACCGCGTCCATCGCCGCGGCATACGGCGAGCCGGCGTCGCGCAGCGACAGGTGCAGCAGCTCCAGCCCGGCGCGGTGCTCCAGCAGCAGGCGGCGACCGGCGGCCGGGTCGACGGACCCGGCGAACTCGAGCAGCACGCACAGGTGGTCGGGCAGCTCGCCGTCGTCGAGCTCGACCCCGGCGGCGCGGTAGGCCTGCTTGAACGCCAGCAGGGCCGCGCCGCGCTTCCGCGTGTCGCCGAAGGCGTAGTAGGTGAGGTAGAGGCAGCACCGCCGTCGCTGGTCGAACGTCGCGACGTAGTCCTGCTGCAGCGCCAGCAGCGGCACCTGCCCCAGGTGCTCCAGGAGCGGCCGCAGCAGCCGCCCCTGCGGGAGCCCCGCGCCGACCTCCGCCAGGACGGGCAGGTCGGCCACCAGGTCCGGCTCCGGGTAGTCCAGCAGCCGCGAGACCACCAGGTGGCACCGGGCGTCGGAGGACTCAGCCACGCCGCTCCTCCTCCGTGCGCTCGGGGAACAGCCCCTCGGGGGTTCCCTTGCCGTCCCAGTTGAGCAGGTTGACCCGGCGCGCCTTGTCCTCCGGGTCGGTCGAGCGGTCGGCCGTCTGCCGTTGCTTCAGCGCCTGGTAGCTCTCGACCGCGACGGGCTGGGCCGGCCGCCCGGAGCCCTCGCCGAACGGCCCGGAGCCGCCCATCCCCGGACCACCCTCGTAGTCGAGGCTGCACTCCGTGGCGAGCTCCTCCAGCGCGTGCGCCTGCTCGGCGTGGGCCGGCGGGATGACGTACCGCTCGTCGTACGGCGCCAGCGCCAGCAGCCGGTACATCGCGTACATGTCCTCCTCGGACATCCCGACCGCGGCCGGGATCGAGGCGTCGCCGTCCCGGCCGAAGTTCAGGTCACGCATGTAGGACCGCATGGCCGCGAGCTTGCGCAGCACCCGGTTGACCGGGTCGGTGTCGCCGGCCGTGAACAGCTCGGCGAGGTACTCCACCGGGATCCGCAGCGCCTCGATCGCGGCGAACAGCGTGCCGGCCTCCTCGGCGTCCACCCCGGTCTCGCGCACCCGGTCGACCACCGGCGACAGCGGCGGGATGTACCAGACCATCGGCATCGTGCGGTACTCCGGGTGCAGCGGCAGGGCCACCTCGTAGCGGTTGATGAGCGCCCACACCGGGGAGCGCCGGGCCGCCTCCACCCAGTCGTGCGGTATGCCGGCCCGTTCCGCCTCGCGCGCGACCTCCGGGTCGTCCGGGTCCAGGAAGCAGGACCGCTGCGCGGCGAGCAGCTGCTGCTCGTCCTCCACGGACGCCGCCTCGAGGACCCGGTCCGCGTCGTACAGGACGAGGCCGAGGTAGCGCAGCCGCCCCACGCACGTCTCGGAGCACACGGTGGGCAGGCCGACCTCGAGGCGCGGGAAGCACAGGGTGCACTTCTCGGCCTTGCCGGTGCGGTGGTTGAAGTAGACCTTCTTGTAGGGGCAGCCGGTCACGCACTGGCGCCAGCCGCGGCACCGGTCCTGGTCGACGAGGACGATGCCGTCCTCGGCCCGCTTGTAGATGGCGCCGCTGGGGCACGAGGCGGCGCAGGCCGGGTTGAGGCAGTGCTCGCAGATCCGCGGCAGGTGGAACATGAACGTCTGCTCGAGCTCGCCCTTGACCTGCTCGGAGACCCTCTGCAGGACCGGGTCCTGCTTCGTCAGCTCGGGCGCGCCGCCGAGGTCGTCGTCCCAGTTTGCGCTCCAGCTGATCTTCATCGGCTTGCCGCTGATCAGCGAGTGCGGCCGCGCCACCGGCGTGTGCTCCTGCAGCGGCGAGCTGATCAGGGTGTCGTAGTCATAGGTCCACGGCTCGTAGTAGTCGCCGATCGAGGGCATCGTCGGGCTCGAGAAGATCGTCATCAGCCGCTTGAGCCGGCTGCCCGTGCGCAGCCGGAGGCGGCCACGCCGGCCCAGCTCCCAGCCGCCCTTCCAGCGCTCCTGGTCCTCCCACGTGCGCGGGAACCCCTGCCCCGGGCGGGTCTCGACGTTGTTCCACCAGACGTACTCCACGCCCGAGCGGTTGGTCCATGCCTGCTTGCAGGTGACGCTGCAGGTGTGGCAGCCGATGCACTTGTCGAGGTTCATCACCATCGCCATCTGCGCCATGACCCTCATCAGTAGACGACCTCCTGGCTGCGGCGGCGGATGACGGTGACCTCGTCACGCTGGTTGCCCGTGGGACCGATGTAGTTGAAGCCGTAGGTCAGCTGGGCGTAGCCGCCTATGAGGTGGCTGGGCTTGACCAGCAGCCGGGTGGCCGAGTTGTGGATGCCGCCCCGGCGACCGCTCGCCTCGGCCCGCGGGACGTCGATGACGCGGTCCTGCGCGTGGTACATGTACACCGTCCCGGCCGGCATCCGGCTGGACACCACCGCCCGGGCGACGACGACGCCGTTGCGGTTGACCGCCTCGATCCAGTCGTTGTCGCCGATCCCGACCAGCGCGGCGTCGGCGGCGCTCATCCAGATCGTGGGTCCGCCCCGGGACAGGCTCAGCATGAGCAGGTTGTCCTGGTACTCCGAGTGGATCGACCACTTGGAGTGCGGCGTGAGGTAGCGGACGGTCAGCTCGGCGCCGCCGTCGTGGCCCAGCCGCGGCTCACCGAACAGCTGGTGCATGTCCAGCGGCGGGCGGAACACCGGCAGTGCCTCGCCCATCTCGTGCATCCAGTCGTGGTCGAGGAAGAAGTGCATCCGCCCGGTCAGCGTGTGCCACGGCTTGAGCCGCTCGGTGTTGATGACGAACGGCGAGTAGCGCCGTCCGCCGTGCTCGCTGCCCGACCACTCCGGCGAGGTGATCACCGGCGTCGGGCGGGCCTGCGTGTCGGCGAACGTGATCCGGCGGCCCGCCTCGCTGGAGGACAGGTCCGCGAGCCGGACGCCGGTGCGCTCCTCGACGCGCTCGAAGCCCTGCGTCGCGAGGCGCCCGTTGGTCGTGCCGGACAGCGCCAGGATCGCCTCGCACACGTGCTTGTCCGTCGCGAGCAGAGGGCGGCCGTCCGCGACGCCGCCGTGCGCGACGCCGTTGTGCCGGCCCAGCCACTCCACCTCGGCCCCGGGGCTGAACGGCACCCCCTTGGTGACCATGCCCAGGCGGTCGGTCAGCGGCCCCAGCGCGCGCATCTTGTCGGCCACCGCGGCGTAGTCGCGCTCGACCACCACCAGCCTGGGCATCGTCACGCCGGGCACCGGCTCGCACTCCCCGGCCCGCCAGTCGCGGACCCGGCCGCCGGGGTTCTGCATCTCGTCGGGGGTGTCGTGCTGCAACGGCACGGCGACGATGTCGCTGCGGGTGCCGAGGTGCTCGGCGGCCAGGGCGCTGAACCGCTGCGCCAGGCCCTGGAAGGCGTCGAAGTCGGTGCGGGTCTGCCACGGCGGCGCGATCGCCGGGTTGAACGAGTGCACGAACGGGTGCATGTCCGTGGAGGACAGGTCGTGCTTCTCGTACCAGGTGGCCGCCGGCAGGACGACGTCGGAGAACAACGTCGTCGAGGTCATCCGGAAGTCCAGCGTCAGCAGCAGGTCGAGCTTGCCGTCGTGGGCGTCCTCCCGCCACAGCACGTCCCGCGGCCGCTGGTCCTCCGGCGCCTCGGTCGCGAACACGGACGCGTCGGTGCCGAGCAGGTGCTTGAGGAAGTACTCGTTGCCCTTGGCCGAGCTGCCGAGCAGGTTGGACCGCCACACCGTGAGCACCTTGGGCGCGTTGCCCGGCCCGTCCGGGTCCTCCGCGGCGAAGCGCAGGTCGCCGAAGCGCAGCTGCTCCACGACGTATGCCGCGGGGTCGGCCCCCGCGGCCCGCGCCTCGTCGACGAGGTCGAGCGGGTTGCGGTCGAAGGTGGGGTAGGACGGCATCCAGCCCAGCCGGGCGGACAGCGCCAGCAGGTCCGGCGTGGTCAGCCCCTCGAAGCGCCCGGTGGCCAGCGGCGAGGTCATCGTCGTCGCCGGGTAGGCGTCGTAGCGCCACTGGGAGGTGTGCAGGTAGAAGAAGCCGGTGCCGATCATCTGCCGGGTGGGCCGCGACCAGTCCAGGCCGCCGGCGTACTGCTGGTAGCCGGTGATCGGGCGCACCTTCTCCTGCCCGACGTAGTGCGCCCAGCCGCCGCCGTTGACGCCCTGGCAGCCGGTGAGCGTGGTCAGGGTCAGGAACGCCCGGTAGATCAGGTCGGAGTGGAACCAGTGGTTGGTGCCGGCCCCCATGAGGATCATCGAGCGGCCACCGGACTCCTCGGCGTTGCGGGCGAACTCGCGCCCGATCCGCGCCGCCGTCGCCGCCGGGACCGAGGTGATGCCCTCCTGCCAGGCGGGGGTGCCCGGGGTGGACGCGTCGTCGTAGCCGGTGGGCCACTGGCCGGGCAGGCCGGCCCGGCCCACGCCGTACTGCGCCAGCAGCAGGTCGAACACTGTGGTCACCAGCCGGCCGCCGACCCGGCGCACCGGCACCCCGCGCTCCACCACGCCGGCGGAGCCGTCCGGCGCGTCGAACCGCGGCAGCCGCACCGTGACCGGGGCGAGCCCGGCTGCCCCCGGTGCGTCTCCGGCATACAGGGTGAGCAGCGGGTCCACCCCACCGAGGTCGAGGTTCCACCGCCCCTTGCCCTCCTCGCCGTAGCGGAAGCCGAGGGAGCCGTTGGGCACGACCGGGTTGCCCGCGGCGTCGAGCAGCACGGTCTTGGACGAGGCGTTCTCGGAGGTGTCGCCGACCTGGTCGGCGGTGACGAACTTGCCCGGCACCCAGGCCCCGTCGCGCTCCTCGAGGGTCACCAGGAAGGGCAGGTCGGTGTAGGTCCGGCAGTAGGACTCGAAGGCCGGGGTGGTGCGCTCGACGAAGAACTCACGCAGGATCACGTGGCCCATCGCCATCGCCAGGGCGCCGTCGGTGCCGGGGTGCGGCGCGAGCCACTCGTCCGCGAACTTGGTGTTGTCGGCGTAGTCCGGGGAGACCACCACCACCTTCTGGCCGCGGTAGCGCGCCTCGGTCATGAAGTGCGCGTCCGGGGTGCGGGTGACCGGCACGTTCGAGCCCCACATCACCAGGTAGGAGGCGTCCCACCAGTCGGCGGACTCGGGCACGTCGGTCTGGTCGCCGAACACCTGCGGGGAGGCCACCGGCAGGTCGGCGTACCAGTCGTAGAACGAGAGCATCGTCCCGCCGATCAGCGAGATGAACCGTGCCCCGACCCCGTGGGAGACCATCGACATGGCCGGGATCGGGGAGAACCCGGCGACCCGGTCCGGCCCGTCGGTCCGGATCGTGTGCACGTGCGCCGCGGCCGCGATCTCCAGCGCCTCGTCCCAGGTCGTGCGCACCAGGCCGCCCTTGCCGCGGGCGGCCTTGTAGCGCCGGGCCCGCACCGGGTCGGAGGTGATCTCGGCCCACGCCGCCACGGGGTCACCGAGCCGGGACCGGGCCTCGCGGTACATCTCCAGCAGCACGCCGCGCACGTAGGGGTAGCGCACCCGGGTGGGCGAGTAGGTGTACCAGGAGAAGGCGGCGCCGCGAGGGCAGCCGCGCGGCTCGTACTGGGGCCGGTCGTCGCCGACCGAGGGGTAGTCGGTCTGCTGGGCCTCCCAGGTGATGATCCCGTCCTTGACGTAGACCTTCCACGAGCAGGACCCGGTGCAGTTGACCCCGTGCGTGGAGCGCACCACCTTGTCGTGGCTCCACCGGTCCCGGTAGAAGGTGTCGGCGTCCCGGCCGCCGGTCTTGTGGAGGGTGCGCAGGTCGGCCGACACCTCGGCGGGGCGGAAGAAGCGGCGGGTCCGCAGCAGGGCCTCGGTCAGCTCACCGTCCATCGTCACGACGCGGTTCCCCCTGCGGTCGCCGCTGCGCCGGTATGCCGTGCCCGTCCGGTCCCGAACGCCCGCCAGGTGAAGACGGCGGTGCCCAGGCTGACCAGGGCCAGCAGGGCGAGCCCGAGGCTGTAGTCGTGGCTCCGGCTGTAGATGACGCCCATCACCAGGGGCGGGATGAAGCCACCCAGGCCGCCGGCGGCGCCGACGATGCCGGTCACCGCGCCGACCTGCGGGGGCTCGACCAGCCGGGACACCAGGGCGAACACCGCGCCGGAGGCTCCGCCGAGGAACGCGGCCAGGCCGAGGAAGGCGACGGTGCCGACCGGGATGAGCGCGAGCTCGAGCGAGGCGAGGCCCGCGAGCGCGGCCACGCCCAGGAAGCAGACGGCCAGCACCGGCACGGGGTGCCACTTATCCGAAATCCACCCCCCGACCGGGCGCATGGCCACCGCGAGGACGACGAAGCCGGCGGTCCGCAGCGCGGCGTCGCCGCGGGTCAGGCCGAAGGCGTTCACCAGGTAGGTCGGCAGGTAGACGCTGAACGCGACGAAGCCGCCGAAGCCGATGGCGTAGAGCAGGGACAGCTTGAGCGCGACGGGGCGCTTGAACGTCGTCCACGCCCGGGCCATGAACGAGCCGGTCGCCGGGACGCGCCCGGGGGCGTCGCGCAGCAGCAGGCGCGCGACCACGGCATACACCGCGAGGACCACCGCGACCAGCACGAACGGCGCAGCGCGACCCCAGGTGTCGGCGATCGCCACCGTGGTGAACGCCGAGACGGCGGTGCCGCCCATGCCGGCCCCGAAGATGCCGATCGCGGTGCCGCGGCGCGCCGGGGGGAACCACGCGTTGACGAACGGGACCCCGACCGCGAACGCCGTGCCGCCGATGCCCAGGAAGAACCCACCGACCAGCAGGGCGGCGTAGCTCGTGCCGGCCAGGCCCACGAACAGCACGGGCACGATCGTCAGGGCCGCGACCGCGGGGAACATGGTGCGCGCCCCGAGGCGGTCGGTCAGCGCCCCGACGGGGATGCGTCCGAGCGAGCCGACCACGACCGGCACCGCCACCAGCAGCGACTGCTGGACCGCGCTCAGGCCCAGCTCCTTGGCGTAGGCGGGGGCGAGCGGGCTGATCAGCGCCCACGCCCAGAAGCAGATCAGGAACCCCGCGGTGGCCAGCACCAGCATCCGGGTGCGCTGTGACTCCTCAGCCATCGGGATCCCCTTACGTCTGGGGCCGGGCTACCGGCCACGGCATGACGCCACCTCGATGATGGCGCGACCCGTACCGTGGCGCAGGTCGAAGCCGGACGCCGGGGCCGATGGTCCCGCAGCCTGGCGACCTTGGTCCCAGGGCTGCTCGCCCGCCTCACGCGCGCTCGGTGACCCACTCCCAGTCGGGCCCGTCCAGCGCGATGGCGGCAGCCGGGAAGAGGCCGTTGTCCTCCCGGTCGATGTGGTTCCGCAGCAGCCGCTCGAAGAGCGGGTACGCCGCGTGGTCGCCTGCCTCGATCCGCGTCAGGTGCCCCTCGAGCAGCTCGTGCTCCCGGCACAGGGAGTCGATGTGGTCGGTGAACTCGGGGTCCTTGCGCATCTGCGCGAACAGCGATCGCTCCTCGCTGCCCGTGTGGGGGTCCAGCGCGGCCCGCACCTTGTCCGCGGCGGCACGGATCTCGTCGGGGTCACCACGCTCCACCGCGCGGCGCAGGTCGCCGGCGAGGTTGACGATGTCGTCGTGCTCGGCCATGAACCGCCCGATCACGGTGATGCTTCGGCACCCGCAGTAGGAGCACATGCAGCCATCATCGCGCGAAAGGGTGCCGTCGGGACGAGACTCAGTCGTTGACACGGACGGACCCGAACGAGACGAAGGGAAGACCAGCGATGGACACCACGAACCTCGACCAGCAGGTGAGCGAGCTGGGCGACGCGGCCGGGAAGGCCGGCAACGGACGCAGCGCCCGGATGCTCTACGGCGGCCCCACCTCGACCCTCACCCAGACCGTCATCGCGATGCGCGAGGGCGCCCGGCTCGGCGACCACGAGAGCCCGGGTGAGGCCACCATGCTGGTGCTGCGCGGTCGGTTGCGGGTGGCCAGCCAGGGCCAGTCATGGGAGGGGGCAGAGGGCGACCTCCTCGAGCTGCCCCTGGAGACGCACGCCGTCGAGGCAGTCACGGACGCGGCGTTCCTGCTGACTGCGGCGAAGGTCCGCGGCCGGCGAGCCGAGGCCTGACGTCCGGCCCGCGCGCGCCGGGCAGGTCTACCGTGCGGGAGATGAACCTCGAGTCCTACGAGCTGGTGGTGCTGCGCCGCCCGGCCGACGCCACGCCGTACGACGAGGCAACGCTGGAGCGGCTCCAGACCGAGCACCTGGCCTACCTCGCGTCGCTGCGCCAGGCCGGGCACGTCGTCACCAACGGCCCGGTGCTGGACCAGCCGGACGCGTCGCTGCGCGGCCTGACCTTCTTCTGCACGGGGTCCCTCGACCGTGCCCGGGAGCTCGCCGAGGCCGACCCCGCGGTGCGCGCCGGCCGGCTTGCCGTCGAGGTGATGACCTGGTGGTGCCCGGCCGGCTCGATGACCCGGCCGGGCACCCCGGTCGCGCTCGAGGCCTGAGCCGGGTGCGCGGCGCCCAGCCGGCACGCGTGCCGTGGTGGGGCCTGGCCTCCGCGGTCGCCGCCCCGGTCCTGCTGGTCGGGGGCTGGACCTGGGCCCAGGCGGTCCAGCCGGCGCCGTTCGACCCGGTCCGGCAGACCATCAGCGCGCTCGCGGCCACCGGCGCGCCCCACCGGGGCGTGATGACGGTGGCCCTGCTCGGGCTCGGCGTCGCCCA
>NZ_DASVZH010000273.1:0-19283 GCF_036391795.1 Oryzihumus sp. | reverse complement strand
GGCCCGCGCGGATTGGGCGAAGTCGTCAGATGTCTCACAGGAGGTGGGCTCGTCGCGGAGCGCGGACACGACCGCGTCGGCACGACGAAGACCTCCCCACCGCGGACGGGTGAGGAGGCCTTCGGACCGGAAGGTGTTCCGATTACTTCTTGTTGCGACTTACTTCTTGTTGCGACGCTGGTGACGCGTCTTGCGCAGCAGCTTGCGGTGCTTCTTCTTGGCCATCCGCTTGCGGCGCTTCTTGATGACTGAGCCCATGTCTGTCCTTGCCTTGTCCTGCCGGTCGCACGCGGCTCACCCGCGCAGGACCAGCCGAAATTGGTGGTTGGTGCGTGTGCCGACGCCGGGCACGTACTCCGCACCTCGCCGAACAGTCCGGGTCAGCGTACCGCCCACGGCCGCGGACAGAAAATCGCATCCCGTAACGCCCGGCGCCCACCTCTCGTTCTGCTGACGACGAGGTGTTGACGCGTCCCCTGCGCGCGGGGGCTGCCCGGGGTCCGGCCGGGCGGCCCCCGTGTCCCCCACCCTCCCCGGGCAGCCCCACACGGCTCCGGACCGGCACCCAGCACCGGGCGGCCCCCGTGTCCCCTCCCCCGGGCAGCCACACCCGGCTCCGGGCCGGGACGCAGCCCACACGACTCCCCCGCATCCGTCCTCCCGGCGAGGTATCCGGACCTACCCCACGAGGAGGTCGCGACCGCGGGCCCCCCGGGGCTACGTTCGCCTCATGCGGGGTCGAGCCTGGCGGCCGGGGGACGCGCCCCCGGTCCCCTTCGCGGTGGTGGTCGCGGGCGTCGTCGCCGGCGTGCAGCTGCTGGGCTGCCTCGGCGCGGCCCGGGCCGCCCACGTGCCGCTGCCGCCGACCGCCGTCACCCTGCTCCTGCTCGGGCCGCTGGCCATCGCCACGCTGCACCGTTACCGACTGGCCCCGATGGCCGTGGCCATCGCCGCGACGGTGACCTACGCGGCCCTCGGCTACCCGCTCGGCCCGGTGTTCGCGGCGCCGGTCGCGGCCCTGTGGCTGGAGTTCGTCCGGGGCCGGCGCGAGCGGTGGGCCGCCGCCCGGCGCGAGGCGCAGCTCGCCCGCGACCGCCGGGCGACCGAGGAACGGGTCACCGTCGCCCGCGAGCTGCACGACGTCATCGGCCACAGCCTGAGCCTGATCAACGTGCAGGCCGGCGTGGCCCTGCACCTGCTCGACAGCCACCCCGAGAACGCCCGGCCGGCGCTGGGCACCATCAAGGCCGTCAGCCACGACGCGCTCGAGGAGGTGCGCCTGGTGCTGGAGAGCCTGCGCGACCCCACCGGTGCGGCGGCACGGTCGCCGTCGCCGACCCTCGCGGACGTGGCCACCCTGCTCGACCGGGCCGGGGTGGACGGGACGGCCTGGTCGCTGGAGGTGAGGGGCACCCGTGGGCGCGTCCCCGCGGCCGTCGACGCCGCGGCATACCGGGTGGTGCAGGAGGCGATGACCAACGTGCGCCGGCACGCGCGGGCGGCGCATGCCGGCATCACCGTCACCTACGGCGAGGACTGGCTCGACGTGTGCGTCACCGACGACGGCGTCGGGTCCGGCGGCGTGGTCGAGGGAGCCGGCACGGCCGGCATGCGGGAGCGCGTCAGCGCGCTCGGCGGCACCTTCGCGGCCGGGCCGCAGCAGAGCGGGTATGCCGTGTCGGCGCACCTGCCGTGGGGCGCCTCCGCGGGGCGGCCCACGTGATCCGGGTGGTCCTGGCCGACGACCAGGCGCTGGTGCGGGCCGGGTTCCGGATGCTGCTCGACGCCGACCCGGGGATCGAGGTCGTCGGGGAGGCCGCCGACGGCGAGACCGCCGTGGCGCAGGTCCGCGAGCTGGTCCCCGACGTGGTGCTGATGGACATCCGGATGCCCGGGACGGACGGGCTCGCGGCGACCGCCCAGGTCCTCACCGACCCGGCGCTTGAGCAGGTCCGGGTGGTCATGCTGACCACGTTCGAGCTCGACGAGTACGTCTTCGAGGCACTGCGCCTGGGCGCGAGCGGCTTCCTGGTCAAGGACACCGAGCCGGCCGAGCTGCTGGCGTCGGTGCGGGCCGTCGCCCGCGGTGACGCGGCACTGTCCCCGGGGGTGACCCGGCGCCTGATCGAGCACGTCGGCCAGCGGGTGCGGCCGGTCCCGGCGCCGCAGCGGGTCGCGGGGCTGGCCGCGCTGACCACCCGCGAGCGGGAGGTCGTCGCCCTCGTCGGCGAGGGGTTGTCCAACGAGGAGATCGCCGAGCGCCTGGTGCTCTCACCGGCGACCGCCAAGACGCACGTCAGCCGCGCCATGCTCAAGGTCGGTGCGCGGGACCGTGCCCAGCTGGTGGTGCTGGCCTACGAGGCCGGGCTGATCCGGCCGGGCTGGATGGCCTGACCGGGGCTACTCCCCCGGCCGTAGCCCAGGTGTCGCCGCCGGGCCGACGCGAGGGTGGTCCCGCCCCGGCGACAGTGAGGTGGTCGGCAGGGTGCCGACGACCGGCACAGCAAAGGGGCACAGACGATGACTTCGGTGGTGACGCAGGCGTACGGGCCGTGGGCGGGTGGCTTCCACTGGTGGTTCCCGCTCATCCCGCTCGCGTGGTTCCTGGTGTTCTGGCTGGTGGTGTTCCTCGTGGCCCGCCGGTTCTGGTGGCGCGGCGGCTGGGGGCCACACCGGGCGGCCCAGTCGGCCGAGGCCGTGCTCGGGCAGCGGTTCGCCGAGGGGCAGATCGACGAGCGCGAGTACCGCGAGCGCCTGGCGGTGCTGCGCGCCAGCACCCCGGGACGGGGCTGAGCGCGGGCGGGCCCCCAGACGTGACGAAGGGCGGGCCGGATCGGATCCGGCCCGCCCTCACCCGTGGTCGCCCACGCTCACGCGGTGTCGATGTAGGAGGACCGGAGGTACTCGTGGACCGCGTCCTCCGGGACCCGGAAGGAGCGTCCGACGCGCACCGCCGGCAGCTCCCCGCCGTGGACCAGGCGGTAGACGGTCATCTTCGACACACGCATGATCGAGGCAACCTCGGCAACGGTCAGGAACCGCACCTCGGAGAGCTGCCGCTCTGTAGCCATGGTGTGCACCTCGATCCTCGGGACGGGTCGATGTCGCCGCCCGGCTCGCCGGCGACCCTGCCCGTCAATGCATCAGTCACGATAGGGGCTGGTGTGACTCGTGGGAAGCGACTTGGAGCGTATATCCGGCGCTTGTCCACCCGACACGCCGGGAATGACCCGATATGTTGCGCGAGCCGCCCCACCGGCGCCCCACCCGGGGCCGGGAAGGGAGCGGACGGGTGGCTTAGTCGAACCAGACGTCGAGGCCGTGCAGGGGGAAGACGGCCTTGCGGGTGGCCATGACGGCCTGGTCGACCGGGTCCTCCGGGTCGTAGCCGACCTCCCACGAGCGCCACCACATCACGCCGCCCTCGGCGACCCCGTCGCCCATCCGCTGCGGGGCGACCCGGGCGTACTCCATCCGGATGTGCTCGCGCCAGTCCTCGGGCACGTCGGCGTCCAGGGGGATCGGCTGGTGGGCGGCGATGGCGGTCAGGTGGGTCCACGCGCGCGGCACGACGTCGACGAGCTCGTAGCCCCCGCCGCCGAGGGCGACCCAGCGGCCGTCGCACTCGGCGTGGGCCAACCGGTGCAGGCTGTCGTAGGAGGTGCGCTGGGCGTCGACGGACAGCGCGAGGTGGGCCAGGGGGTCCAGGAAGTGCGAGTCGCAGCCGTGCTGGGTGACCAGCACCTGCGGTCGGAACGCCCGCAGCAGCGGCGGGACGACGGCGTGGAACGCCCGCAGCCAGGCGGCGTCACCGGTGCCCGGCGGCAGCGCGACGTTGACCGCGGAGCCCTCGGCGTCGGGGCCGCCGATGTCACCGGGGAAGCCGGTGCCCGGGAAGAGCATCCGGCCGCTCTCGTGCAGCGAGACCGTCATGACCCGGGGGTCGTCCCAGAAGATCCGCTCGACCCCGTCGCCGTGGTGGACGTCCACGTCGACGTAGGCGACCCGCTCCGCCCCGTGGTCGAGCAGCCACTGGATGGCGATGGCGGCGTCGTTGTAGATGCAGAAGCCGGCCGCGTTGCCGCGCATGGCGTGGTGCAGCCCGCCGCAGAAGTTCACCCCGTGCTCGGTCTCGCCGCGCCACACCGCGCGGGCGATGTCGACCGAGCCGGCCGCGACGCGGGCGCTGCTCTCGTGCATCCCGGTGAAGGCCGGGTCGTCCTCGGTGCCCAGCCCCCGGGAGAGGTCCGCCGAGCGCGGGTTCGCCGAGGCCTGGCGCACCGCCGCGACGTAGTCGGCGTCGTGGACGGTGAGCAGCAGGTCGTCGTCGGGGACGGGCGGGCTGACCACCTCCACGTCGGGGCGGGAGAGCAGGCCGAAGGCATCGCACAGCCGCGCGGTCAGGTCCAGGCGCAGGGGGTTCATGGGGTGGGAGGCGCCGAAGTCGTATGCCGTGAAACTCTGGTCCCAGATCACGCGCGCCTGTGTGGGCATGACTGGCACGCTACCGGGCGCACGCCCCCCGCGGGGGTGTGCGTCGCATCACCGAGACGCACGCGGAGGACCCTGATGGCGAGGAACCGGCTGTACGACGAGGACGTCGTGGTCATCGGCCTGGGCCGGTTCGGCGCGTCCGCGGCGATGGAGCTGCACCGACTCGGCCACAAGGTCCTCGCCGTCGAGAAGGACCCCGCGATCGCCGAGCAGTTCGTCGGCAAGGTCGGCAAGGTCGTGGTCGGCGACGCCTCCCACCCCTCGGCGATCGAGTCCACGCGCGCCGGCAGCTTCCGCATCGCGGTCGTCGGCATCGGCACCTCGATCGAGGCCTCGATCCTGGCCGCGAGCAACCTCGTCGACGCCGGGGTGCCCTCGGTGTGGGCCAAGGCGGTCTCCCCCGAGCACAAGCGGATCCTGGAGCGCATCGGCGTGCACCACGTCATCCGCCCCGAGGCCGACTCGGGCCGGCGCGTGGCGCACCTGGTCAACGGCAAGCTGCTGGACTACATCGAGTTCGACGACGGCTACGCGATCGTCAAGATGGCCCCGCCGCGCGAGACGGTCGGCTTCACGCTGGCGCAGAGCCAGATCCGCAGCAAGTACGGCGTCACCGTCGTCGGGGTCAAGGCACCAGGTGAGGACTTCACCCACGCCGTCCCCGAGACCAAGGTGACCGCCCACCACACGCTGATCGTCAGCGGCCCCACCGAGCTGCTCGAGCGCCTCGCCTCCCGTCCCTGACGCGAGCCGCCCCGGCATGCCGGCCACCCGGCATACCGGCGGTGCTCACCGCATCATCGTGCTGGGGACCGCGCCGGGGTCGGCGACCAGGGGCAGGACCATGGCCATCTCCTCGGCGCCCTCCTCCTCGCTGACCACGCGCATCGGGCGGCGGTAGTCGGTGGTGCGGAAGCCGAAGCTGCTGGCGAAGGCGACGCCCCGGCCGTTGTCGGTGCCGACCCAGTAGACGAGGTGCTCCTTGCCCTCGGCCCGGGCCTGGTCCGCCCCGGCCTGGACCAGCTTCCACGCCACGCCGGAGCCACGGTGCTGGGGCGCGACCCAGAGCCCGAACAGCTCGGCGACGTCCTCGCGCTCCTCCGAGGAGGAGCCGACGCTCACGACGCCGACGACCGTGCCCTCACGCTCGGCGAGGATGCGGCTCGAGCGGCGCATCCGCTGCCGCCAGAAGTCCTCGTCGTAGCCGGACTCCTCGGCGTGCGTGGCGACGAACGCCTCGGGCGACTCCTCCAGGGCGGCCAGGCGGACCTGGCGGTAGTCCTGCCACTCGTCTTCGCTGAGGGTGCGCACGGCGATGTCCGACATGACGTCACGATCCCATGGACTCGCCGGGCACGCGACGGGTGGCGACCGGGAGTTCACCGTCAACTCCCCTGCCGTTCATGGCAAGCCCGCTGTGCGTCACAGCGGGCGGGCCATCTCGATCTCACGGACGTCCGGGTCGTGCGGGTAGGGCTCGGTGCGCCCGGTGGCGGCGAAGCCGAGCCGCTCGTAGAGGCGGCGGGCGCGGGCGTTGGTGTCGACGACGTACAGCAGGACGCGGGCCTTGCCGCGCTCGCGGGCCCGCCCCAGCGCCGCCTGGACCAGCTGCTCCCCGACGGAGCGTCCGCGCACGCTGGGATCGACCCACATGCCGAAGATGTTGACGTCACCGGGGTGGGCGTCGCGGTCGGACAGGCAGACCGAGCCCACCGGGTCCCCGCCGCACCACGCGAGCCAGTACTCCGCGGAGGCGACGCGTTCGCGCCAGCCGTCGTCGTCGATCGCCAGGGCGTCGGAGTGGGTGGAGCCGAACGCCCACGGGGCGTCCAGCAGCATGGCGAGCCGCACCTCGCGGTAGGCGCGCCAGTCCGCCGGCGTCACGGGGCGGACCTCGATGGTGGTCATGCCGCAGGCTCGCACGCAGGACGTGCGGCGGGCGAGCGAGTTTCGCCGCGCCGGTCCGGCGTGGTCGTGGCCGCTGAGTCGGCGCCGCCGGGGTCAGTCGTTGCCGGGTCAGTCGTTGCCGGAGGCCAGCTGGGCCGAGCGGGCCGCGGCGGCCTCCATCGCGGTCAGGAACGCGGCCCGGACCTTGTGGTCGTCGAGCTGGCGCAGCGCGGCCATCGTGGTGCCCCCGGGGCTGGAGACCTGCTCGCGCAGCACCGTGGGGTGCTGGCCGGTCTCCTTGAGCATGGTCGCCGCGCCGTAGAGCGTCTGGACCACCAGCTCGGTGGAGGTGCTGCGCGGCATCCCCAGCAGCACGCCCGCCTCGATCATGGCCTCGACCACGTAGAAGATGTAGGCCGGGCCGGAGCCGCTGATCGCGGTGACCGCGTCCTGGTGCTTCTCGGGGACGCGGATGACCTTGCCGCAGGAGCGCAGCAGCTGCTCGGCCTCGATGAGGTGCGCCTCGTCGCAGTGGCTGCCGGCGCTGATGGCCGCCATGCCCTGGTCGACCAGGGCCGGCGTGTTGGGCATGACCCGGACGACGGGGGTGCCCTCGGGCAGCCGTTCCTGCAGGTAGGCCGTGGTGATCCCGGCGGCGAGGCTGACGACGAGGTTGCCCGGGGTCAGGTGGTCGCGGATCTCCTCCAGCAGGCCGCCCATGTCCTGCGGCTTGACCACGAGGACGAGGGTGTCGGCCGCGGCGGCGGCCTCGGCGTTGCTCATGCTGCGCACGCCGTACTTCGCCCGCAGCTCGGCGGCCCGGTCCTCCCGCCGCTCGGTGACGATGAGGTCGCCGGCGTCGCGGCCGGCGCGCACCAGCCCGGACAGCAGGGTCTCGCCCATGACCCCTGCACCGAAGATCGCGACCGTGCCCATGCCGTCCTCCCTCGTCCGCCGGCCGGCACCGGCGCTCGGGTGCACCCGCGCGCCGGCTGCTCGGCTCAGCCCTTGGTGGCCAAGCCTCGCAGGAAGAACATCGTGTTGGCGGGGCGTTCCGCCATGCGGCGCATGAGGTAGCCGTACCACTCCTCGCCGTAGGGGATGTAGACGCGCATCTGGTCGCCCCGGTCGGCGATGCGGCGCTGCTCCTCGGGGCGGATGCCGTAGAGCATCTGGTACTCGAAGGAGTCGGCGGCGCGGTCGTGCTTGGCGGCGAGCGCGCCGGCGATCTCGACCAGGCGCGGGTCGTGGCTGGCCACCATCGGGTAGCCCTCGCCGGCCATGAGCACCTTCAGGCAGCGCACGTAGGACTTGTCGACGTCCTCCTTGGCCTGGAAGGCCACCGACTCGGGCTCCTTGTAGGCGCCCTTGCACAGGCGGACCCGGCTGCCGGCCCCGGCGAGGTCGCGGCAGTCGGCCTCGGTGCGGTGCAGGTAGGCCTGCAGCACCGCACCGACCCACGGGAAGTCCTGGCGCAGCTCGCGCAGGACCTCCAGCGTGGAGTCGGTCGTGGTGTGGTCCTCCATGTCGAGGGTGACGGTGGTGCCGGCCCTGGACGCCGCCTCGCAGATCTCGCGGGCGTGCTCGAGGGCGATCTTCTCGCCGTCGCCGGGGAGGTACTGCCCCACCGCGCTGAGCTTGACGCTGACCTCGGCCTTGCCGCCCGGGGTGAGGCCGGCGTCGGACAGCGCCGACAGCAGCGCCAGGTAGGCGTCGCGGGTGGCCTGGGCCTGGGCGAGGTCGCGGGTGTCCTCGCCGAGGTAGTCGATCGTGGTGAGGCGGCCGGTCGCGGCGAGGTCGCCGGCGGCCCGGACCGCGTCGGCCGTGCCGTTGCCGGGCACGAAGCGCCGGACCACGCTGCGGCTCACCGGCGCCTTCTCGATCACGCTGCGCACCTGGTCGCTCTTGCTCAGCTGCAGCAGTCCCTGGCGCAGCACGGCGCTCGCATCCACCACGGTCATGTCCTCCGCTTGCTCACCTGCCGGCGAGGGTCCTCGCCGCGTTGCCGGCAGGCTCCTCGTGGGCCCCTGCCAGCGCACAGGCTAGACCCCCGTCGGGGCGCTCGCCGTCACGGCGTGCGGCGGCGCAGGGTGAGCGAGCCCAGCGCGATGGCACCGACGATGAAGCCGGCCACGATGGCCACGTCCCCGGCGACGTCGGGGCCGGCGTTCACGGTGGTCGTCACGGTCTTCATGGCGTCCACCGCGTAGGACAGCGGCAGCACGTCGGAGACCGACTGGAGCACGTCGGGCAGCCGGTCGCGGGCGATGAGCAGTCCGCACAGGAGGAACTGCGGCAGCACCACCGCCGGCATGAACTGCACCGCCTGGAACTCGGTCCGGGCGAAGGCGCTGAAGAACAGCCCGAGGGCGGTCCCGAGGACGGCGTCGACGACCGCGATGACGACCAGGAGCCACAGCGCGCCGGCGACGTCCAGCCCGCAGACCCAGACGGCGAAGGCGGTGGCGACCAAGGCCTGGACCACCGACAGGGCCCCGAAGGCCAGGGCATAGCCGGCCAGGAAGTCGCCCTTGCCCAGCGGGGTGGACAGCAGCCGTTCGAGCGTGCCGGTCGAGCGCTCGCGCAACGTGGTCACGCTGGTCACGAGGAACATCACGACGAACGGGAAGACCCCGAGCAGCGGCGCCCCGATGTGGTCGAACACGGGGGTGTTCTGGAAGATCCAGGCGAGCAGCCCGATGAGCACGCAGGGCACGACGAGCAGCAGCGCCAGGGTGCGGTGGTCGGAGCGGACCTGGCGCAGCACCCGGGCTGCGGTGGCCAGGGTCAGGCGGGGGTTCATGCGCGCACCTCGGCGTCGATGAGGGCCAGGAACGCCTCCTCGGCGTCCGCGGCGTGGGTGCGGGCGAGCAGCCCGTCGGGGGTGTCATCGGCGAGGATGCGGCCCTCGCGCAGCAGCAGGAGCCGGTCGCAGCGAGCCGCCTCGTCCATGACGTGGCTGGAGACCAGCAGCGTCGTGCCGGCCGACGCGAGGCGGTGGAACATGTCCCACAGGTCGCGGCGCAGGACGGGGTCGAGCCCGACCGTCGGCTCGTCCAGGACGAGCAGCTCGGGGCGACCGACGAGGGCGGCCGCCAGGGACACCCGGGAGCGCTGACCGCCGGAGAGCCGGTCCACCCGGCGCCCGGCGTGGTCGGCGAGGTCGACCAGGCCGATGACCTCCTCCACCCGGTCCTTCGAGACGCCCAGGACCGCGGCGAAGTAGGCGAGGTTCTCCCGGACGGTCAGGTCGGAGTACACGCTGGCGTCCTGGGTCATGTAGCCCACGCGCGAGCGCAGGCCGGGAGAGCCGGCCGGCTGGCCCAGCACGCTGACGGTCCCGCTGTGGACCACCTGCACGCCCACGATCGAGCGCATCAGGGTGGTCTTGCCGCCGCCGCTGGGGCCGAGCAGCCCGACCACCTCACCGCGGGGGACGGTCAGCGAGACGCCGGGCAGCACCTCGCGGTCCCCGCGCACCACCCGCAGGCCGTCCGTGACGACGGCGGGCTCGAGCTGGCTATTCATCACGTGATGAAATATAGGCCGACGGCCGACGTCGCACAAGGGTCTTCGGTCAGGGGGTCGGGGTCAGCCGGCCTCTTCGGCCGGCCAGTTCAGTCGGCCAGTTCAGTCGGCCAGTTCAGTCGGCCAGGTAGCGCTGCAGCGTCGGCGCCAGCTGGGCGACCAGCTCCTCGGTGTCCGCGGAGGCGATCGGCTCCAGGCCCATGACGTAGCGCATCAGCGCGACCCCCACCATCTGCGACACGGCCAGGCCGGCCCGCAGCTCCGGGTCGGGCACGCCGAGAGCGGAGGCGATCCGCCCGAAGACCTCGCGGGCCAGGAACTCGCGCAGCATCCGCGCGGCCTCCTCGTGGCTGACCGCCGAGCGGATCAGCGCGACGAGCCGCTCGCGCCCGTCCGGGCTGTCCCAGATGCCGAAGAACGTACGCACCACGCGCTCGCCGACCTGCTCACGGGGGCCCTCCAGCAGCGCGGCGACCACCTGGGCCGGCCGCACCGGCAGCTCCATCGTCTCGGCGAACAGCTCCGGCTTGCCCTCGAAGTAGTGGTGCACCAGCGCCGGGTCCACCCCGGCGTTGCGGGCGATCGCCCGCAACGAGCTGGCGTCGTACCCCTTGCCGGCGAACTCCTGGCGCGCCGCGGCGAGGATGACCGCGCGGGTGTCCTCCCCCGCCGGCCGGCGCCCCCGCGGGCTCATACCCGCGCCGCCGCGAGGTGCAGCCGGGCGAACGCCAGGGCCTCGGCCAGGTCGACCTCGCGCTCCTCCTCGCTGAGCCGGCGGGTGCCGACCTCGACCACGATCGACCCCGAGAACCCTTGTGCGGCAAGGGTTTCCAGCAACTCCCCGCAGGGCTGGCCGCCGCGTCCGGGCACCAGGTGCTCGTCCTTGGCCGAGCCGAGGCCGTCGGCGAGGTGGACGTGGGCCAGCCGCCGGCCGAGTGCGGTGGCCATGGCCATCGCGTCGGAGCCTGCGGTCGCCGTGTGCGACAGGTCGAGCGTGACGTTGTCGTAGGGCTGGGTCACCGGGTCCCAGTGCGGCAGGTAGGCCAGCAGCTCCCGGCCGCGCGCCCGCCACGGGAACATGTTCTCCACGGCCAGCTTGACGCCGCTGTCGTGCTCGCGCAGGGCGATCCCGTCGATGAACTCCGCGGCGTAGTCCTTCTGCCACCGGAACGGCGGGTGCAGCACGACCGTGCCGGCGCCCACCTCCTGCGCCAGCCGCACCGAGTTGTCCACCTTGGTCCAGGCGTCCGGCCCCCAGACCCGCTGGGTGAGCAGGAGCGTCGGCGCGTGCACCGAGACGATCGGTATGCCGTGCAGCCGGGCCAGCGCGCCCAGCGCGCCGGCCTCCTGGGAGACGGCGTCGGTCTGCACCATGACCTCGACCCCGTCGTAACCGAGGCGCTCGGCCAGGTCGAACGCGGCCGCGCAGCTGTCGGGGTAGACCGAGGCGGTCGACAGGGCGACCCGGGCCCCGGGGACCTGCACGGCGGCGGACATGGCGACGAGCCTAACGAGAGGTGCTCAGTCGCCGGTGATCCAGTCCAGGCGGCGCAGGATCACGCCCTCGCGCAGGGCCCACGGGCAGATCTCGAGCCGGTCCAGCCCGAGCAGGTCCATCGACGCCTCGGCCACCAGCGCCCCGGCGAGCAGCTGCGGCGCCCTGGAGGAGGAGACCCCCGGCAGGTCCGCGCGCTCGGCGTGCGTCATCGCCGCCAGCCGCGGCACGAGGTCGGTGAGCGCCTTGAGCTCGAGCACCCGCGGGACGTAGGGGCCGTCAGCGCTCGGCGCCGCGCCGAGGATCCGCGCCAGGGACCGCATCGTCTTGCTCGTCCCGACCGCGCGGTGCGGCACCCCGGTCCGGGTCAGCTGCCGCAGGCTGCGGGCGATGTCCGCCCGGATCGAGGTCCGCAGCGCCCGCACGTCCTCCGCGGTGGGCGGGTCGCCGTGCAGGTGGTCGCGGGTGAGCCGGCCGGCCCCCAGCGGCAGGCTGATCGCGGCGTCCGGCTCCTCGTCCAGCCCGGCGGCCAGCTCCAGCGAGCCGCCGCCGATGTCGACCACCACGAGGTGGCCGCTGGACCAGCCGAACCACCGGCGCACGGCCAGGAAGGTCAGCCGCGCCTCGTCCGGGCCCGAGAGCACCTGCAGGTCGGTGGCGGTCTCGTCCCGCACCCGCGCCAGGACCGCCTCGCCGTTGGGCGCCTCCCGGATGGCGCTGGTCGCGAACGCCAGCACGTCCTCGACGCCCCGGTCCTCGGCGATGACGAGGCACTCGTGCACGAACTCGACCAGCCGGTCGGCGCCGGCCTTGGAGATGTGGCCGTCGTCCTCGACGTACTCCGACAGGCGAAGCTCGATCTTGTGGGAGTAGGCCGGCAGCGGGTGGGCGCCGACGTGGGCGTCGACCACCAGGAGGTGGACGGTGTTGGAGCCGACGTCGATCACACCGAGCCGCATGGTCCTCAGGCTAGGTCACCCGGCAACCCCCACGCCGGTCCCGCGCCGCGGAGGGGGGCCCGGAGCGGCAGCCCCGGCGCGGCATACCGGGTCAGGACCCGCGCAGGACGCCTAGGCTGGGCGGGTGCCCGAGACCCCGCTCGACATCGCCCGCACCTGGGTCGAGTTCACCGACCCGGCCGACCCGGCGCAGCGGTTCCGCTGTGACCTGACCTGGCTGACCTCGTCGTGGACCTGCATCTACGGCAACGGCTGCCACGGCATCTACGCCGACCGGCCCTCCGACGGCTGCTGCACGCTGGGCGCCCACTTCACCGACAAGGACGACGTGCAGCGCGTCAAGCGGGCCGTGGCCGAGCTCGGCCCGGACGAGTGGCAGCTGCACGACCTCGGCCAGGACGGGAAGTGGACCGAGAAGGAGGACGGCGACCTCAAGACCCGCGTGGTCGACGGCGCCTGCATCTTCCTCAACCGCCCCGGCTTCCCCGCGGGCGACGGCTGCGCCCTGCACCAGCACGCGGTGCGCCGCGGCCTGGAGCCGCACACGGTCAAGCCGGACGTGTGCTGGCAGCTGCCGATCCGCCGCACCTACCGCACGGTCGAGCTGCCGGACGAGTCCTCCTACCTCGAGGTGTCCATCAGCGAGTACGACCGCCGCGGCTGGGGCCCCGGCGGGCACGACCTCGACTGGTACTGCTCCGGCAACCCCGAGGCGCACGTCGGCAAGGAACCCGTCTACCGCAGCAACCGCGGTGAGCTCGTCGAGCTCATGGGACAGGCCGCGTATGACGAGCTGGTCGTCCGCTGCGAGGCCCACCTCGCGGTGGTGAAGGCGGCCCGCTCCAAGGGGTCCCGCACCCTGCTGCCGCTGCTGGTCCACCCCGCGACGCTGCAGGCGCAGGCCGCGGCCGCTGGAGCCCGCGGGGCGAAGGCGGGGAAGGCCGCCGGTGCTGGCAAGGCCGGGGCCGGCAGGGCGACGAAGCCGTCGAAGGCCAAGCGCGACAGGTGAACCGAGGTGCACCGGTGAGCGACCTGCCCGCCTCCGACCACGCCATCCCGAGCCCCAACATCTGGGACACCCCGGACGTCTACGAGGTCGAGAACCGCGGTGTCGACCCGGACGGGGCGATCGAGGCCGCCATGCGGGACATCCACGACTGGTCCGGGCAGCGACTGCTCGACGTCGGCTGCGGCAGCGGCTTCCACCTGCCCCGGTTCGCGCAGGACGCCAAGTCCGTGGTCGGGGTCGAGCCGCACGAGCCGCTGGTCGCCCTGGCCCGGGAGCGGGTCGCCGGGCTGGGCAACGTCGAGGTCGTCGACGGTGCGGCGCAGGCGCTGCCACTGGAGGACGGCTCGGTCGACGTGGCCCACGCCCGGTGGGCGTACTTCTTCGGCCCGGGCTGCGAGCCGGGGCTGGCCGAGCTGGCGCGGGTCCTCGCGCCCGGCGGCACGGCGTTCGTCATCGACAACGACGCCACCCGCTCGACCTTCGGCGGCTGGTTCCGCCGGGCGATGCCGGCCTACGACCCGGTCGCCGTCGAGCGGTTCTGGCGCCGGCAGGGCTGGCAGCGGGAGCAGGTCGACACCCGCTGGCAGTTCGCCTCGCGGGCCGACCTCGAGGCGGTCGTGCGGATCGAGTTCGCCCCGACCGTGGCCGAGGGGATCCTGGCCGAGCACGAGGGCACCGGCGTCGACTACGCCGTCAACCTGTGGTGGCGCACCGTCGGCTGACGCCGTGACCCGGGGGCCGCGGGCCCGTGTCGGTGGGCTCCCCTACGGTCTGCGACATGGCTTCGAAGGCAGGGACCAAGCCCAGCTACAAGTGCTCCGAGTGCGGCTGGGCGGCGATCAAGTGGGTCGGCCGGTGCGGGGAGTGCCAGGCCTGGGGCACCGTCAGCGAGGTGGGCGCGGTCTCCGTGCGCACCGCGCCGGCGGCCGTCGTCGAGCGCCCAGCCCTGCCGATCGGCGACATCGACGTCCGCCGGGCCCAGGCCCGCAGCACCGGCGTCGGCGAGTTCGACCGGGTGCTCGGCGGGGGCATCGTGCCCGGCGCCGTGGTCCTCGTCGCCGGCGAGCCCGGCATCGGCAAGTCCACGCTGCTGCTCGACGTCGCCGCGCGTGCGGCCCGGGAGGGCGCCACGGTGCTCTACGTCAGCGGCGAGGAGTCCGCGGCCCAGGTGCGGGTGCGCGCCGAGCGGATCGAGGCCATGGCCAAGTCGCTCTACCTCGCCTCCGAGACCGACCTGGCCACCGTGCTCGCCCAGGTCCAGCGGCTCGAGCCCGACCTGGTCATCGTCGACTCGGTGCAGACCATCTCCAGCGCCGAGGTCGAGGGCGCGGCCGGCAACGTCTCCCAGGTCCGCGAGGTGACGGGGTCACTGATCGGTGCGGCCAAGTCCCGCGGCATCGCCATGCTGCTCGTCGGCCACGTGACCAAGGACGGCTCGATCGCCGGACCGCGCATGCTCGAGCACCTCGTCGACGTCGTCGTGCAGTTCGAGGGCGACCGGCACTCCCGGCTGCGCCTGGTCCGCGCCGTCAAGAACCGCTACGGCCCGACCGACGAGGTGGGCTGCTTCGACCTGTCCGACGTCGGCATCGTCGGCCTGCCCGACCCCAGCGGGCTGTTCCTGTCCAGCCGCACGCTCGTCGTCCCCGGCACCTGCGTCACCGTGACCCTGGAGGGTCGCCGGCCGCTGGTCGCCGAGGTGCAGTCGCTGGTCGCGCCGACCCAGATCCCGACGCCCCGGCGGGCCACCAGCGGCCTGGACAGCTCGCGGGTGGCGATGATCCTGGCCGTGCTCGACCGGCGGGCGGGGGTCCCGCTGCGGCAGGCCGACACCTACCTGTCCACCGTCGGCGGGGTGCGGCTGACCGAGCCGGCGGCCGACCTCGCGGTCGCCCTCGCGGTGGCCAGCGCCGTCCAGGACCGGCCGCTGCCGCAGGGCACGGTCGCCATGGGCGAGGTCGGGCTGGCCGGAGAGATCCGCCCGGTCACCGGCATCCCCCGGCGGCTGGCCGAGGCGGCCCGGCTGGGCTTCAGGACGGCGATCGTGCCGACGGGCGTCCTCGGCTCCGGCGCCCTGCCGGAGGGGCTGGCGGTGCACGAGGTCGGCGACATCTTCAGCGCCGTGCAGCAGGCCACCACGAGCCCCCGATGAATCACGGGTCACGAGCGCGTCACGAGCACTCGCAGCAGGTCGCGGGCCGTTAGACTGCGCCACAACGGGGCTGATGACGCAGGCCCACCTGGCACGAGGGAGACCCCGATCACCGTGGAACGAAGCGACGACGAGTTGCTGCGCGCCACGCTGGCCGCTGTCGCTCCGGGCACCGAGCTGCGTGACGGGCTCGAACGCATCCTGCGCGGCCGCACCGGCGCGCTGATCGTCCTGGGACACGACCGCACCGTCGAGGCGCTCTCGACCGGCGGGTTCCCGCTCGACGTCGAGTTCTCCAGCACCCGCCTGCGTGAGCTCGCCAAGATGGACGGCGCGATCGTCCTCGACCGCGAGGGCACCCGCATCCTGCGCGCGGCCACCCAGCTGGTCCCCGACCCCTCGATCGAGACCAACGAGTCCGGCACCCGCCACCGCACCGCCGAGCGCGTCGCCAAGCAGACCGGCTACCCCGTGGTCTCGGTGAGCCAGTCGATGCAGATCGTCGCCCTCTACGTCGCCGACCGGCGCCACGTCCTCGAGGACTCCAGCGCGATCCTGTCCCGCGCCAACCAGGCCCTGCAGACCCTCGAGCGCTACAAGTCCCGCCTCGACGAGGTCACCGGCACCCTGTCCGCCCTCGAGATCGAGGACCTGGTCACGGTCCGCGACGTCGCCAGCGTCCTGCAGCGCCTGGAGATGGTGCGCCGGATCAGCGACGAGATCGCCGGCTACGTCATCGAGCTCGGCACCGACGGGCGCCTCCTCACCCTGCAGCTCGAGGAGCTCACCGGCGGCCTGGGCAACGACCGCGAGCTGGTCATCCGCGACTACCTCCCCTCGGCCAAGACCGACAAGGACGTCGAGGAGGTCCTCGGCGACCTCATGGCGCTGTCCTCGACCGAGCTGCTCGACCTGGCCGCGGGCGCCAAGGCGCTGGGCTTCTCCATCGTCGGCGACGCCCTGGACTCGGCCGTCAGCCCGCGCGGCTACCGCCTCCTCACCAAGGTGCCCCGCCTGCCCGGCGCGATCGTCGACCGGCTGGTCGATCACTTCGACAGCCTGCAGAAGCTGCTCGCCGCCAACCTCGAGGACCTCATGGCCGTCGACGGCGTCGGCGAGGGCCGCGCCCGGGCCGTGCGCGAGGGCCTGTCCCGGCTCGCCGAGTCCAGCATCCTCGAGCGCTACGTCTGAGCGGTCCCACCCTCGTCGTGAGCTCCACCGCAGTCCCCACCTCAGTCCTGCACGAGCAGGTCCTCGACTGGTATGCCGTCGCGCAGCGCGACCTGCCGTGGCGCTCCCCCGACGCGACCCCCTGGGGCGTGTTCGTCTCGGAGGTCATGCTCCAGCAGACACCGGTCGCCCGGGTCGAGCCGGTCTGGCACGCCTGGCTGACCCGCTGGCCCACGCCTGCCGACCTGGCCTCCGACGCCCCCGGCGAGGCCGTGCGGGCCTGGGGGCGGCTGGGCTACCCGCGCCGGGCCCTGCGCCTGCACGCGGCCGCCACGGCGATGGTGGAGCGGCACGGCGGCGAGGTGCCCGGCGACCACGAGGAGCTGCTCGACCTGCCCGGCGTGGGCACCTACACCGCTGCCGCGGTGGCCAGCTTCGGCTTCGGGCTGCGTGCCACGGTGGTCGACACCAACGTGCGGCGCGTGTTCGCCCGACTCGTCGAGGGCCGGGCGCAGGCCTCCCCGTCACTCACCCGTGCCGAGCTGGACCTGGCCACCTCGCTGCTGCCCCCGGACGCCGGCCGGGCGCGGACCTGGAGCGTGGGGGTGATGGAGCTCGGGGCGCTGACCTGCACGGCGCGCGCTCCCCGCTGCGGGGACTGCCCCGTCGCCGACCTGTGCGCGTGGCGGCTCGCCGGCCACCCGGCATACGACCGGCCGGCCCGGAAGGGGCAGGCCTGGCACGGCACGGACCGGCAGGCACGGGGCGCGCTCCTGCGCGTGCTGCGGGAGGCCACCGGACCGGTCGAGGGCGAGGTCCTGTCGCGTGCCTGGCCGGACGACCCGGCGCAGCGCGACCGCTGCCTGGACTCCCTCGTCGCCGACGGGCTGGTGGAGCCGTTGTCCGGCAACAGGTTCCGGCTGCCCACCTGACCACGTCCTTGCAGGTCGGGCAGGCGGCCGGTAAGTTCCCTCGACTGTGCGTGCGACGGCGGGGGTGTGGGGGCGGCTGGTCGCCGCGGGGTTCCGCCGGCAGTCGAGCTACCGCCTCGCCATGCTCGCCGGGCTGGCCACGAACGTGGTGTTCGGCTTCATCCGCGCCGCCATCCTCTTCGCCGCGATCGACAGCGCCGGCGGCAGCCTCGCCGGCTACGACAAGGGCACGGCCAGCGCCTACGTCTGGCTCTCGCAGGGGCTGATCGGGGCGGTGACACTCACCGGCATCGCCGAGATCGGGGACCGCATCCGCACCGGCGACGTGGCGGTCGACTTCACCCGACCGGTGGACCTGCAGACCTGGCACCTGGCCGAGGACCTCGGCCGGGCGGCATACAGCCTCATCCCCCGCGGCATCCCCAGCGTGCTGGTCGGCGCGCTGACCGTGGGGATCGCCCTGCCGACCGAGGCGCTGCCCTACGCGATGGGGCTGCTCAGCATCACCCTCGGCGTGACGATCTCGTTCTACTGCCGCTTCGCGGTCAACGTGCTCGGCTTCTGGCTGCTGGACACGCGCGGCGTGCGCACCTTCTATGCCGTCACGAGCAGCTTCCTGGCGGGGCTGTACGTCCCCGTCGGGCTGTTCCCGGACTGGCTGCACACCCTCGCCTCGGCGACCCCGTTCCCCTCGATCCTGCAGACGCCGGTCGACGTGATCTCCGGCCACGTCACCGGCGCCGGGGCCTGGCGCGCCCTCGGCGTCCAGGTCGTGTGGGTTGCGGTCACCTGTCTCGCCGGCCGGGTGCTGACCACCGCCGGGCGCACCAAGCTGGTGGTGCAGGGTGGCTGACACGACGTGGGCCACGCCCTACCGGGCGATCCTCGCCTCGCGGCTGCGGGCCCAGCGCGCCTACCGCACCGGCTTCGCGCTGGACCTGACCAGCAGCCTGCTGATCGGGGTCACCGAGCTGGCCGAGATCTGGATCATCTTCCACAACGTGCGCGTGCTCGGCGGCCTCGACTTCCACGCCATCCTGCTGCTGTTCGGCCTGTCCAACCTGGCGTTCTCCGCCGCCGACCTGCTCGTCGGCCACCTGGACACGCTGCCGACCTACATCCGGGCCGGCACCGTCGACGCCTTCTACCTCCGGCCGCTGCCCCTGCTGGCCCAGCTGATGACCAGCGAGATCTCCCTGCGCCGGATGACCCGCATCGCCGTCGCCCTGGTCGCCCTGGGCTTCGGCCTGACCCTCAACGACATCGACTGGGGCCCGGCCCCGGTCGCCATGCTCGTGGTCGCCGCCGTCTTCGGGACGGCGATCTTCGCCGGCCTGTTCACCTGCGCGGCCGCCCTGCAGTTCTTCCTCGTCAACGGCTCCGAGCTGACCAACTCCTTCACCTACGGCGGGGCCTACGCCTCCAGCCAACCGGCGTCGGTCTTCCCCGCGCCGCTCAAGCTGGTGTTCGGCTACCTCGTCCCGGTGGCCTTCACGGCGTACCTGCCGACCCTGGCGATCCTCGGCCTGCCCGGCCCCGCCGGGCTGCCGACGTGGCTGGCGTGGCTGACACCGCTCGCCGCCGTGTGGGTGTGGGGGCTCGCCGCGCTGCTGTGGCGATGGGGCACCAGGCACTACCAGGGAGGCGGCGGATGACC
>NZ_DASVZH010000272.1:0-18289 GCF_036391795.1 Oryzihumus sp. | reverse complement strand
GGCCGACCCCGACGCCGACCCGCACCGCCCCGGCTGGGGCGTCCCGGCGCCGGAGTGAGGCCTGGCGTGACACGACGAGGGCCCCGACCGCATGGTCGGGGCCCTTGCGTCTGCCAGCTGCCGGTCAGTCCTTGATCTCGGCGATGACCGCGCCGTTGGTGACCGTGTCGCCGACGGAGGCCACGATGCCGGTGACCGTGCCGGACTTGTGCGCGTTGATCGGCTGCTCCATCTTCATCGCCTCGAGGACCACGACCAGGTCGCCCTCCTCGACGGTCGCGCCCTCCTCGACAGCGATCTTGACGATGGTGCCCTGCATCGGGGCGGTGAGGGCGTCACCGGAGACGGCCGCGCCACCCTTGCTGCCGCCGGAGCGCTTGGGGGCCTTCTTCTTGGCCGCCCCGCCACCACCGAGGGCCAGGCCGCCGGGCAGGACCACCTCGAGGCGCTTGCCGCCGACCTCGACGACGATCTGCTGTCGCTCGCCGTCCTCCTCGGGGGCCTCGGCGGCCGGGCCGGCGAACGGGGGGATCTGGTTGTCGAACTCGGTCTCGATCCAGCGGGTGTGCACAGCGAACGGCTGCTGCGGGTCGGTCGGGGCGAACGCCTCGTCCGCGACGACCACGCGGTGGAACGGCAGCACCGTGGGCATGCCGTCGACGACGAACTCGGCCAGCGCGCGGCGCGAGCGCTCCAGCGCCTGCTGACGGTCCCTGCCGGTGACGATGAGCTTGGCCAGCATCGAGTCGAACGCACCGCCGATGACGTCGCCGGACTCCACACCGGAGTCCAGGCGCACGCCCGGGCCTGTCGGCGGGCGGAAGTCGGAGACCACGCCGGGGGCGGGCAGGAAGCCGCGTCCGGCGTCCTCACCGTTGATGCGGAACTCGAAGGAGTGGCCGATCGGGTCGGGGTCGGTGAAGTCCAGCGCCTCGCCGTTGGCGATCCGGAACTGCTCGCGGACCAGGTCGATGCCGGTGACCTCCTCGGTGACCGGGTGCTCGACCTGCAGGCGGGTGTTGACCTCGAGGAAGGAGATCGTGCCGTCCTGGCCGACGAGGAACTCGCACGTGCCGGCCCCGTGGTAGCCGGCCTCCTTGAGGATCGCCTTGGACGCGCGGACCAGCTCGGCGTTCTGCTCGTGGGACAGGAACGGCGCAGGCGCCTCCTCGACGAGCTTCTGGTGGCGACGCTGCAGCGAGCAGTCGCGGGTGGAGACGACCACGACGTTGCCATGGGTGTCGGCCAGGCACTGGGTCTCGACGTGGCGCGGCTTGTCGAGGTAGCGCTCGACGAAGCACTCACCGCGGCCGAAGGCGGCCACGGCCTCGCGGGTGGCCGACTCGAACAGCTCGGGGATCTCCTCCAGCGTGCGCGCGACCTTCAGGCCACGCCCGCCGCCGCCGTAGGCCGCCTTGATCGCCACCGGCAGACCGTGCTCCTTGGCGAAGGCGACGACCTCGTCCGCGCCCTCGACCGGGTCGGGCGTGCCCGGCACCAGCGGGGCGTTGGCGCGGGAGGCGATGTGGCGGGCCTTGACCTTGTCGCCGAGGGAGTCGATGGCCGCGGGGGAGGGGCCGATCCACGTCAGCCCGGCGTCGATGACGGCCTGGGCGAACGAGGCGTTCTCGGCGAGGAAGCCGTATCCGGGGTGGACCGCGTCCGCGCCGGCCTTGCGGGCGGCGTCGAGCAGCTTCTCCTGCACGAGGTAGGAGTCACCTGGCGTGGTCCCGCCGAGGGCGAAGGCCTCGTCGGCCACCTTGACGTGCAGTGCGTCGCGGTCGGGATCGGCATAGACCGCAACTGATCCGATGCCGCTGTCCTTGCACGCGCGCGCGATGCGGACGGCGATCTCGCCGCGGTTTGCGATCAAGACTTTGCTGATGGGCGCCATGCGCCGGAGCCTAGCGCCTCCTCCGGAGGCGGTCGGGACGGGAGTTAGGGTCGACACATGACTTCTGTTCCGAACGTGACCCTGACCGCCGGCAACAGCACCGTCGACATCCCCCAGCTCGGCTTCGGCGTCTGGCAGGTCCCGGACGACGGGGCGACCGCCGCCGTGACCACCGCCCTCGAGGTGGGCTACCGCAGCATCGACACGGCCCGCATCTACGACAACGAGGCCGGCGTCGGCCGGGCGCTGGCCACCACCGACGTCTCCCGGGACGAGATCTTCCTGACCACCAAGGTGTGGAACGACGACCAGGGCCACGACGAGACCCTGCGCGCGTTCGACGCGTCGGCCAAGCGCCTCGGCGTGGACTACGTCGACCTCTACCTCATCCACTGGCCGACGCCGGCCAAGGACGCCTACGTCGACACCTGGAAGGCCCTGCTCCAGCTGCGCGCCGACGGCCGCATCCGTGCGGCGGGCGTGTGCAACTTCCAGCCGGCCCACCTGCAGCGGCTCATCGACGAGACCGGTGAGGCGCCCGCCATCAACCAGGTCGAGCTGCACCCGCGCCTGCAGCAGGAGCAGCTGCGCCGCTTCCACGCCGAGCACGGGATCGTCACCGAGGCGTGGAGCCCGCTCGCCCAGGGCGGCGACCTCCTCCAGGACGAGACCATCACCGGTATCGCGCGCAAGCACGCCCGCACGCCCGCCCAGGTGATCCTGCGCTGGCACCTGCAGCTGGGCAACGTGGTCATCCCCAAGTCGGTGACCCCCTCGCGGATCAGCGAGAACTTCGACGTCTTCGGCTTCGACCTCGACGCCGACGACCTGGCCGCGATCGCCGGGCTGGACCGGGCCGGGCGCATCGGCCCCGACCCCGACGAGTTCAACGTCGGCGCCTGAGTCCGCCGACACCAGGAGGGGGACCGTGCCCGGTCACGGTCCCCCTCCTGTGCGCTCAGCCGGCGAGCGCCGCGTCGGCCCGTGCCAGCACCACCGGCGCGAGCCGCTGGGCGTAGGCCACCGTCCAGTGGACCCCGTCCGAGCGCACGACGGTGCCGTCCTGCAGGGCCGGGCACTGCCCGCCGGGGCAGACGAGGTCGCCCACGTCCACGGCGACGGCCCGGCCGTGGCTGGCGGCAGCCACCTGCCGGAGCACCTGGTTGTAGCCGTCGACGAACTCCCCGCCCAGGGCCAGCGGCTCGGCCGACCCGGCCGGCCGGTCCGGGGCAAGGACGGTGCCCAGCGACGGCCCGGGCGGCGGCAGCGTGACGAAGGCCACGCGACCGCCGCGCGCGGCCACCTCCCGCACCAGGCGCCGGTAGGCCGCGCCCAGGGCCGCGTCGTGGGCGGCGGTGCCGGGGTCCAGGCGCTGCCCGTCGACGACCAGCCCCTGGTGGTGGGACCAGTACTCGGCGACCAGGACCAGGGGGTGGCGCCCCGCCGCGCGCTCGGCGTCGAGCACCGCCAGCTGCTGCTGCCGGGCGCGCTCGTGGCAGGCCTGTGCCGGGGCGTCCGGGCCGGGTGAGCCGTCGGGCACGACGAGCAGGCCGGTCGGGGTGCAGCGCAACCAGGCCGCCTGGACGTAGCGCGCGTCGTGCCGGCGGGCCCACGGCTGGAGGCCCGGGTCCAGGGCCCGCGCGGTGGAGTCGCCGAAGAGCACGACCGAGCGCGAGCCGCCGTCCACCTTGACGCAGGAGGCCAGCGGGTCCGAGGTCTCGGTGGGGCACGGGGAGTCGCTGCGCTGGGCCAGCTGCCGGCCCAGCGGGGCCGGCAGGGCGGTGGCGGTGACCGCCACTCCGGCCACGAGCGCGGAGGTCAGCGCCGCGAGCGCGGTGACCCGGGAGGCGGAGCGGCGTGCCCACGGCATACGGCCCTGCTGGACGGGGCGCTCGACCAGGCGCCAGGACGCCACGGCGAGGGCCCCGGTCAGGACCACGCGCCAGGCCTGCCGGGCCCACCAGGTCGCGTCGTGCGGGCCGTCCACGGGCAGCGCCACCACCACCGGCCAGTGCCACAGGTAGATGCCGTAGGACAGGGTCCCCACCGCCACCAGCGGGCGCCAGGACAGGGCCGCGGCCAGGCGCGAGCCGGGCGCGAGCTCGACGCCCGCGATCACGGCGGCGACAGCGAGGCAGACCAGCAGCCCCCCGCCGCGGTAGTACAGGGCGGAGGAGTCCGGCAGCAGGGCGAACCCGGCCAGCAGGGCGGTCAGCCCGGCGGCGGCGAGCGCCGTGGCCGGACGCCAGCCTGCCGAGCGTCCGCGTCGGCGGCGCACCGCCACGGCGAGCAGCACCCCGACGGCGAGCTCCTGGACCCGGCCCTCGGTGCCGTAGTAGGCCCGCGAGGGGGACAGCAGGGCATGCTCCAGCCCCATGGCCAGGCTCGAGGCGACCAGCGCGACGAGCGCCACCGCCCCCAGGCCCAGCTCCCGCCGCCGGACGGGGTCCCCGGCTGCCGGCTCGTCGCGCCGGGCCCGCCGGCGCAGCGCCAGGGACAGGACGGCCCAGACCAGCGCCGGCCAGACCAGGTAGAACTGCTCCTCCACGGCCAGCGACCAGGTGTGCCGCAGCGGCGAGGCGCCGGTGTAGGCGGCGAAGTAGTCCTCGCCGCTGCCGGCGAAGTGCCAGTTGGCAACGTAGGCCAGCGTGGCCAGCAGGTCGCCCCGCCGGGCGGACCACTGCTCGACCGGGCCGTGCCACCAGACCCACCCCGCGCAGGCCAGCAGGACCACGGCCAGGGCCGGGAACAGGCGACGGATGCGGCGTACCCAGAAGGCGGCGAGGTCGACTCGGCCGAAGCGCTGGTGCTCGGCCAGCAGCAGCGAGGTGATGAGGTAGCCGGAGAGGACGAAGAAGGCGTCGACGCCGAGGAACCCGCCCGGCAGGGCCGACCCGGCTCCGCCGCCGAGGTGGTAGACGACCACGGCGAGCACCGCGAGGGCGCGCACCCCATCCAGGGCTGGGCGACGGGTGCTCATGCGGGCTCCTCCCGTGCGGGGGCAGGCCAAGCCGCCCCCCGAGGCGGCCGGTTCCCCGATGGTGCCCCGTCGCGCCCCGCGCAGAACACCCCGCCAGGCGGGGAGCGTGGCCGAACTCACCCCAGCCGGCGCAGGTCCTCGCGGCAGCGCCGCTCGAGGTCGTCGAGCTCGGTCAGGGAGTCCTCGATGTCCTTGCGGCGGCGCTCGAGCTCCAGGCGCCGGTCGCCGATCTGGTCGAGCAGGTAGGTGAGCTGGCCGGCCTCACCGGGCTGCTCGTCATACATGTCGACGATCTTGCGGATCTCCTCCAGGGGGAAGCCGAGCCGCTTGCCGCGCAGGATGAGGTTGAGCCGGGTGCGGTCGCGGCGGTGGTAGACGCGCGTGGTGCCGCGGCGCTCGGGGGCGATCAGGCCGAGCTCCTCGTAGTGACGCACCGTGCGGTGGGTGACGCCGAACTCCTCGGCGATCTGCGCGATCGACCAGGTGGGGGACGCAGGCCTTGTCATGCGCCTGATCGTGCTTTACGTTGACGTCAACGTCAAGCAGTCGCCGGGTCACCCCTGCCGGCGCGACCGAAGGGCACCACCAGCGATGTTCGAGCTCAGCAAGGACCATGAGGACTTCCGCGCCGTCGTGCGCGAGTTCGCCGAGGCCGAGGTGGCCCCGCACATCGCGCAGTGGGACCGCGACCACTACTTCCCCAGCGATCTGGTGCCCAAGATGGGCGAGCTGGGCCTGTTCGGCCTCGTCGCGCCGGAGGAGTTCGGCGGCGCCGACGCCGACTTCACCTCGCTGTGCGTCGCGATCGAGGAGCTCGGCCGGGTCGACCAGTCGATCGGCATCACCCTGTCCGCCGGGGTCGGCCTGGGCATCAACCCGATCCTGACCTACGGCTCCCAGGAGCAGAAGGAGCGCTGGCTGCCCGACCTGGTCGCCGGTCGCGCGCTCGCGGCGTTCGGCCTGACCGAGCCCGAGGCCGGCTCCGACGCCGGCGCCACCCGCACCAGGGCCGGCCTCGATGGGGACGAGTGGGTCATCAACGGCGCCAAGGCGTTCATCACCAACTCCGGCACCGACATCACCTCGGTCGTCACGGTCACCGCCCGCACCGGGGAGAACCCCGACGGCTCGGCCCAGCTCAGCGCGATCATGGTGCCCTCGGGCACGCCCGGCTTCACCGTCGAGCCGGCCTACGACAAGCTCGGCTGGCACGCCTCCGACACCCACGGGCTCTCCTTCGACGGCTGCCGCGTCCCCGCCGGCAACCTGCTCGGCGAGCAGGGCTCGGGCTTCAAGCAGTTCCTCAAGACCCTCGACGACGGCCGCATCGCCATCTCGGCGCTCGCCGTCGGCCTGGCCCAGGCCTGCCTGGAGGCCTCGACCTCCTACGCCAGGACCCGCATGGCGTTCGGCCGCCCGATCGGCGTCAACCAGGGCGTCTCGTTCCAGGTCGCCGACCTCGCCGTCATGGTCGAGGCGGCCCGCACGCTGACCTACAAGGCCGCCTGGCTCAAGGACGAGCTGCACCACGGCCGCCGCTCGGTCGGTGAGGTCAAGCAGGCCGCCGCGATCGCCAAGCTCTACTCCACCGAGGCCGCGGTCTCCGCGACACGCATCGCCACCCAGGTCTTCGGCGGCAACGGCTTCATGGAGGAGTTCCCGGTCGCCCGCTTCTACCGCGACGCCAAGATCCTCGAGATCGGCGAGGGCACCAGCGAGGTCCAGCGGATGGTCATCGCGCGCGGCCTCGGCCTGCCCAACGCCTGAACCGTTGTCGTTGAAGGAAGATGTCGGTATGACGAGCCTGAGCTCCCAGCCCAAGCGCCCCTTCGCCGGTCCCACGGACGGGGGAGACCCGCGGGTGGCGAACGTGCGCTCGCGCCTGTCGAAGGCCTACGACGCGTCGGCACTGCCGCCGGAGAAGGCGGCGGCCAAGCTGGCCTCGCAGAACAAGCTCTACGTCCGCGAGCGGATCGCCCTGCTCTTCGACGAGGGCTCGTTCGTCGAGGACGGGCGCTACGCCAACGCCATGGCCCCTGGCCTGCCGGCCGACGGCGTGGTCACCGGCCGGGGCACCGTCGACGGCCGGCCGGCGATCGTCGTGGCCAACGACCCGACGGTCAAGGCCGGCTCGTGGGGTGCGCGCACCGTCGAGAAGATCGTGCGGGCCACCGAGATGGCGCTGCGCGAGGAGCTGCCGATCTTCTGGTTCGTCGACTCCGCCGGGGCGCGGATCACCGACCAGGTCGAGCTGTTCCCCGGCCGCCGCGGTGCCGGGCGCATCTTCCACAACCAGGTCGCGCTGTCGGGCAAGGTGCCCCAGATCTGCTGCCTGTTCGGGCCCTCGGCCGCCGGTGGTGCCTACATCCCGGCGTTCACCGACATCGTCATCATGGTCGACGGCAACGCCTCGATGTACCTCGGCAGCCCCCGCATGGCCGAGATGGTCGTCGGCGAGAAGGTCTCCCTCGAGGAGATGGGCGGCGCGCGGATGCACTGCACCGTCTCCGGCTGCGGTGACCTGCTCGCGGCCGACGACACCGAGGCGATCGAGCTGGCCAAGCTGTACTTCTCCTACCTGCCCTCGTCCTGGCGCAGCGAGACCCCGTCGTACGTCCCGGAGGAGCCGTCGCGGCCGCTGACCCGCAGCACCGTGCCCGAGAAGGAGAGCCAGCCCTTCGACATCCACGAGGTCATCGACGGCCTGGTCGACGAGGACTCCTTCTTCGAGGTCAAGCCGCTCTTCGCCGCCGAGCTGGTCACCGGCTTCGGCCGGATGGCCGGCGAGACCGTCGGCATCGTCGCCAACAACTCGGCGGTCAAGGGCGGGGTGCTGTTCTCCGACAGCGCCGACAAGGCCGCCCGCTTCATCTGGCTGTGCGACGCCTTCAACGTCCCGCTGGTCTACCTCGCCGACGTGCCCGGCTTCATGATCGGCTCCGAGGTCGAGCGCGGCGGCATCATCCGCCACGGCGCCAAGATGATCACCGCGGTCTCCGAGGCCACCGTGCCGCAGTTCTCGGTCATCGTGCGCAAGGCCTACGGCGCCGGGCTCTACGCCATGGCGGGGCCCGGGTTCGGCCCCGACGCCACGCTGGCCCTGCCGACTGCCCGGATCGCCGTCATGGGCCCGGAGGCAGCGGTCAACGCCGTCTACGCCAACAAGATCAACGAGATCGAGGACCTCGCCGAGCGCGAGCAGTTCGTGCAGGACAGGCGCCGGGAGTACGAAGAGGACGTTGACCTCGAGCGCCTCGCCGCCGACCTCGTCCTCGACGGCATCATCGAGGCCGACGAGCTGCGCCAGGAGCTGCTGCACCGGCTGCGCTACGCCGCCCGTCGCGACCGCGCCTTCAGCCAGCGCCGACGGGGCGTCCCCCCGGTCTGACCGGCACCGCTCAGACCGCGCGGGCGAGGGACAGCGCGAACCGCCCGGCCTCGTCGGTCCACCACTGGTCCAGGACGAAGCCGGTCGCCTGGAGCTCGGCGGCGACCTTCTCTGGGCGGAACTTCGCGGAGATCTCGGTGCGCATCTGCTCGCCCTCGGCGAAGTCGACCTCGAGGCCGATCCCGGGCACCCGGACGTGCATGGCCCGGGTGGCGACGAGGCGCATCTCGATCCACTCGTGCTCGGCGTCCCACAGCGCCCGGTGGGTGAACGCCTCGACGTCGAAGTCGGCGCCCAGCTCGCGGTTGAGCACCCGCAGCACGTTGCGGTTGAACTCGGCGGTGACGCCGGCCGCGTCGTCGTAGGCCGCCACCAGCGTGGCCTCGTCCTTGACCAGGTCGGTGCCGAGCAGCAGCCACTCGCCCGGCTGGAGCACGTCGCGCACGCTGTGCAGGAACCTGGCGCGCTCGACCGGGAGCAGGTTGCCGATCGTGCCGCCGAGGAAGGCGACCAGGCGCGGCTGCTCGCCCGGCAGCCGGCTCAGGTGCTCGGTGAAGTCGCCGACGACCCCGTGGATGGTCAGCCCGGGGTAGTCGGCGTCGATCGCCTCGACCGCCTCACGCAGGGCGGTCCCGGAGACGTCCAGCGGCACGAACGTGCGCAGGGAACCGTTGTCCCGCAACGCATCCAGCAGCAGCCGGGTCTTCTCCGAGGAGCCCGAGCCCAGCTCGACCAGCGTCTGCGCACCCGTGTGTGCGGCGATCGTTGCGGCCCGCGCGCCGAGGATCTCCCGCTCGGCCCGGGTGGGGTAGTACTCCGGCAGGCGGGTGATGTCCTCGAACAGCTCGCTGCCCCGGGCGTCGTAGAACCACTTGGGCGGCAGCCACTTCGGCGCGCTGGTCAGCCCGTGCTCGGCGTCGGCGCGCAACGCCGAGGCGGCGTCGTCGGCGGTGAGGTAGGTGTCCACCTGGGTCATGGCCGTCCCTTGTCATCGATCGGATGCAGCTCGAACGTCGTGCGCGTCGCATGGAGCACCTGCCGGTCGGGCACGGCCTCCCACAACGGGTCCTCGGGGTCCCATGGCTCCGAGCTCACCGCGAGCTCGCCGTCGCCGCGCCGCACCCACAGCGAGTGCCACCACGCGGTTGCGGTGACCGACTCGCCGTCGGTGAGCAGCAGGTTGAGCCGGGAGTCCGGCGCCGCCGCGGCCACCTCGGCGACCACCCCGCCGAGGGCCTCGAGGGGGTGCTTGCCGGCGCGCAGGCGGTGCCGGACGAGCGCCCACAGCAGGGCGGCGTCGGTCGGAGCGTCCAGGGTCATCAGGTCGGTCGCCGGCAGCCCGGCGGCGGGCTCGGCCACCGAGTCCGGCCAGCCCCGCACCACCCCGTTGTGGCTGAACAGCCAGCGCCCCTCGCCGAAGGGCGCGCACGCGCTCTCCTGCACCGGCATGCCGACCGTCGCGCTGCGGACCGCGGCCAGGACGGCGGTGGAGCGGATAGTGGTGGCCAGGTCGCGCAGCGACCCGTCCGCCCACATGGGGCACGCCCGCCTGTATCGCGCGCCGTCACCCCCGGGAGAGGGGTACCACCCCACGCCGAAGCCGTCGGCGTTGATCGTCCCGCCCTGGCGCATGTCCAGCGGTGCCCAGGACTGGCGCAGCAGCGAGTGCGGCGGGTCGAGCAGCACGTCGGCGAGCGCCACCTCGGGGCCGACGTAGGCCAGGTGCCGGCACATGACCTAGCCGAGCTCCTCGGGACGGGGGTCGCGGGCGCAGCGGAAGCCGGAGAAGATCTGCCGCCGGATCGGGTAGTCCCAGTTGCGGAAGGTGCCGCGGCAGGCGACCGGGTCGGTGCCGAACGACCCGCCCCGGAGCACCTTGAACTTCGGCCCGAAGAAGACCTGGGAGTACTCGGGGTAGGGGAACACCGCGAAGCCGGGGTAGCCCGCGAAGTCGCTGCTGGTCCACTCCCACACGTCCCCGATGAGCTGCTCGACGCCCAGTGGCGAGGCGCCCGCCGGGTAGGCGCCCACGGGCGCGGCCCGCAGGTGGCGCTGGCCGAGGTTGGCGTGCTCGGACGTCGGGTCCTCGTCACCCCAGGGGTAGCGCCGGGAGCGGCCGGAGGCGGGGTCGTACCGGGCGGCCTTCTCCCACTCCGCCTCGGTGGGCAGGCGCTTTCCGGCCCACGCGGCATACGCCTCGGCCTCGTGGAAGCTGACGTGCACGACCGGCTCGTCCAGCGGCAGCGGCTCGCGCACGCCGAACCGGGTGCGCACCCAGCGGCCGTCCTCGCGCTCCCAGAAGCGGGGTGCGGTGATGCCCGCCTGCTGACGGTGCGCCCAGCCCGTGGGGGACCACCACTGGGGGTCGTGGTAGCCGCGTGCCTCGACGAAGGCGAGGTAGTCGCCGCAGGTCACCGGCGTCGTGTCGATGACGAACGCGTCGACGTGCACCTGGTGGGCGGGGCGCTCGTTGTCCAGGGCCCAGGGCTCGGTGGAGGTGCCCATGGTGAACGGGCCCGCGGGCACGAGGACCTCGGCGGCCGGCACCCGGCGCCCGCGCGGCGGGGGCGGCGCGTCGAGCACCGGGGCGCCGGACCGCAGCTGGTGCGTGGCCAGCATCGTCTCGTCGTGCTGCTGCTCGTGCTGGGCGATCATGCCGAAGGCGAACGCGCCCTCGACCAGCGGCCGGCCCTCGAGGACGGCGTGGTCGAGCACGTCGAGCACCTTGTCGCGGACCTCGGTGACATAGCCGCGCGCCTCGGCCGGGCCGAGCAGCGGCAGCGCCGGGCGGTCCACCCGCGCGTGCCTGAACGCGTCGTAGAGCTCATCGATGTCCTGGCGCACCGGGTCCCGGCCGCCGACGTCGCGGACCAGCCAGAGCTCCTCCTGGTTGCCGATGTGCGCCAGGTCCCAGACCAGGGGCGACATCAGCCGGGAGTGCTGCCGGGTCAGGTCGTGGTCGTCGACCGCGTCGGTGAGCCCGGTGCTGCGGGAGCGGGCCCGCGTGAGCACCTCGGCCACGTGCGCGCGCAGCTTCTCCTGCTCCATCGCGGTCACGTCGGGGGTCGTGGTCATGCCGAGCACCTCCGGCTCGTCGCGTCGTCGATCCGTTCCTGCAGCTGCCGGGCGACCTCCTCGGCCACGGCGCCGGGCAGGTCCAGCCCGGCCAGCGCGGACACGGCCAGCTCGACCACGGCCGCCGCGGCGCGGGTCAGTGCCGGGTCCGCGAGACCGACGCGGGCGGCGCTGAGCCACCGGTCGGCGGTCTCCTCGGTCGCCTCCAGCACCCGCTCGACCGTGGTGCCCCGGGACAGGAGCGCGGTCAGCAGGGCCACCGGGGTCACCCATCCGTCCCCCGCCTGGGCGTCGAGGTAGCGCACCTCGAGGTAGCCGTGCGGCCGCACCGGGGGGAAGAGGGTGGACAGGTGGTAGTCGAGGTCCGCGGTCGTGGGCTCGCGGCCCACCCGGTGGGGCTCGGCCACCCAGCCGGCGAAGCTCAGCCCGGGGGGCGCGGTCCACGGACCCTGGGCCCGTCGCACGCACAGCAGCGGCGCGTCGAGGGCCATGCGGGTGTACTGCGCCACCGGGTCCGCGCAGCGCACGGGGGCGAAGGTGGCCGGCGGCGCGGTCGCGAGGGTGGACCGCAGCCGGGCCGAGGCCCAGCCGGTGTCGCTGCCGGCCATCACGGCCGAGTTGCCGAAGAGGGCGGTCAGGACCGGGCCGAGCGCGTGCACGGCGTCCCACCGGTGCACGGCCTCGGCGCCCTCGCCCAGGTCGACGCAGACCTGGAGGCTGGCCGTGCTGCACATCATCCGGGGGCCGTGCGGGCCGATCGCGGCGAAGAAGTCCTCCATCGCGTCGTAGCGCGGGGTACGCAGGATGCGGCGGGGCGCCCGGTGCGGGTCGAGGCCGTGCTCCCCGCGGCGCAGGCCGTGCGGGGCGAGCAGCTCGCCCAGGGCGGCGGCGTCGGTGGCGGCGGCCTCGAGGAGGAAGGCGACGGACGGGGTCGGCGCGGAGGAGATCTCGACCTGGCCGCCGGGTTCGACGGTGACCAGGGAGCCGGCCGGCAGGGGCAGGTGCGGGCTGTGCGGGTCGACGGTGGTCGGCGCGTGAGGGCCAAGGGCCCGCGCCAGGTCGGTCAGCTCGACGGCGCGGGCCGGGTCGTCCTCGTGGTGGAGGGTCCACTCGAGCTCGACACCGTGCAGCCGCGGGGGGCCGTGCTTGAAGCAGACCATCGCGACGTAGCCCTCAGCCTGGTCACGTGACAGCACCGGCGTGCCGTGGACCTCGTCGTCCACGGCCGCCCGTGAGCCCCCCGACTTCTCCATCGGCATCACCATGACGGCACGAACCTAACCGCCGCCCCTGACAGGGACAACCGCAATAGGCGTACGTCGGTTGACGGCTCGGCGACGTGGCGGTGACCCGTCAGCAGGGGCGCTGCCGGGGCCCTGCCAGCGCGCTCAGGAGGTGACCTGCGTCCAGGCCACACCGACCTCGGCGAGCAGCTCGCGCAGCAGCGGCAGGCTCAGGCCGATGACGTTGGAGGGGTCTCCCTCGATGCCGGTGACGAACGGCCCGCCCAGTCCGTCGAGGGTGAACGCGCCGGCCACGCGCAGGGGCTCACCCGTGGCGACGTAGGCGTCGATCTCCTCGTCGGTCAGCTTGGCGAAGTGCACGGTCGTCGAGGCGACCGCGCCCAGCGTCGCGCCGGTCCCGCCCTCGTCGTCGGCCCGGTCGTCGATGAGCCAGTGGCCGGTGTGCAGCACCCCGGAGCGGCCCCGCATCTGCCTCCAGCGCTCGACCGCCTCCGCGGCATCGGACGGCTTGCCGTGCATCTGCCCGTCGAGCTCGAGCACCGAGTCGCAGCCCAGGACCAGTGCGGAGTCCGGGGCCTCCTCGAGGCCGTCGCCGGCGAGCAGTGCCGAGGACACCGCCTCGCACTTCGCCCGGGCCAGCAGCAGCGCCAGGTCGTCGGGGGCCAGCTCGCCGTAGGTCTGCAGGGCCTGTGCCACCACGGCGTCCTCGTCCACGTCGCTGACCAGCACGAACGGGTCGATCCCGGCCCGGCGCAGGGTGGTCAGCCGGGCGGGGGAGGAGGATCCGAGGACGAACGACAGCAGGCTCCGGGGCATGCCCGGAGGCTACCGGGCGCGGGCCCCGGTCCCGGTCACAGCCGGCTCGGTCGCCTCGGCCTGGCCGGTCGGCGCGGCCCGCAGGGCGACGGCCACCGCGCCGGCAAGGACCATGGCGGCGCCGACCACCCAGAGCCCGGTCTTCTGGCTGCCGGTCAGGTCCGCCAGCCACCCGGTCACGTAGGGGGCGGCGAACCCGGCCGTGTTGCCCACCGAGTTGACCAGCGCGATCCCGCCGGCTGCTGCGGCCCCGGTGAGGAACGTGGTCGGCAGCGCCCAGAAGGTGGGAAGCGCGCACATCACTCCGGTCGCGCAGACGGTGACCGCGACCATGGCCGCCAGCGGGCTGCCCAGGTAGAGCGCGACGGGAATCGCCGCCCCGCCGACGAACGCCGGCAGGGCCACGTGCCAGACCCGCTCGCGGGTGCGGTCGCCGTGGCGGGCCCACAGCACCATGGCGACGGCGCCGACGACGTAGGGCACCGAGTTGATCAGCCCGCGCTCCAGGATCGAGTAGCTCGTGCCGAACTGCGTCTCGAAGCCCTTGATGATCGTGGGCAGGAAGAAGCCAAGGGCGTAGAGGCCGTAGACCACGCCGAAGTAGACGAACGCCAGCGCCCAGACCCGGCCGCTGGTCAGCGAGCCGCGCAGCCCGACGTGGTACTCGCGCTGCTTGTCCGCGTCCTCGGCGTCCATCACCGAGGCCAGCGCCTCGCGCTCGCCCGGCTCGAGCCACGCCGCGTCACGCGGCCGGTCGGTGAGGAACCACCACGTGACGAACCCGAGCAGGACCGCGGGCACGCCCTCGAGCAGGAACATGAACCGCCAGCCGCTCAGCCCGAACAGGCCCTCGCCGTGCTCGATGAGCAGCGAGGACAGCGGGGCGCCGAGCGCGGAGGACAGCGGGATCGCGGCCATGAACAGGGCGGTGACGCGGGCCCGGTCGCGCTGGGGGAACCAGTAGGTCAGGTAGAGGATGATCCCGGGGAAGAAGCCGGCCTCGGCGATGCCGAGCAGGAAGCGCAGGGCCACCAGCGTTCCGGCGTTGGGCACGAACGCGATCGCCCCGGCGACCAGGCCCCAGGTCAGCATGATGCGGGCGATCCAGCGCCGGGCGCCGAACCGGTGCAGCGCCATGTTCGAGGGCACCTCGAGCAGCAGGTAGCCGATGAAGAACACCCCGGACGCGAAGCCGAACGCGGTCGCGCTCAGGCCCAGCTCGGCGTTCATGCCGTTGGGGCCGGCAAAGGCGATGTTGGTGCGGTCGAGGTAGTTCACGAAGTAGAGCAGCGCCAGGTACGGCGTGAGCCGGCGGGCGACCTTGCGGGTCGCCGACCCCAGCTCGCCCTCGTGCGTCGTCGCGGTGGTCATCCGGCCGTCCTCCCTGCCCCTTGCCCCGCGTCACCGTCCCAGCGGCTCAGCCCACGAGGTCGTCCACGTAGCACCATCTCCACGCCTCGCCCGGCTCGAAGCTGCGCACCACCGGGTGCCCCGTCTCGGTGAAGTGCCGTTCGGCGTGCCGTCCGACGGACGAGTCGCAGCAGCCGACCTTGCCACAGGTGAGGCACAGCCGCAGGTGCACGGGCGTCAGCCCCTCACGCTCGCAGTCGTCGCAGCCGCCCGGCGTCAGGGGCTGGATGTGCCCTCCGGCCCCGGCCAGGTGCTCGCACGGCCCGCCGAGCGGATCGGGGGGCAGCAGCGGCTCGTCGCGCAGGTCCTGGGTGCGTCGCTCCACCCGGTCGAGCATCGACTCCTCGAGGTCGAGGGCGGCCATGACGTGCTCGAGCACCTCATGGTCGGCGCGCCCGTCGTCGCGGATCTGAAGCACCGCCTCGCGCTCGGCGGCCAGCATGGCCAGGCGCAGCCGTCGGTAGGTCTCGCTGGGGGTCTCCCGGTCCGAGTCGGGGCTGCCCAGTCGCTCCCAGACGATGTTGGTGCGGGACTCGGCGCGGGCCCGCAGCGCCTGGGCGGCGTTGGCCTCGTCCTCCCCGGCGATGCGGTCGAGCTCGGCCAGTCCCGCCGTGACGGCGGTCTGCAGCACGGTGGCCTCCTGCAGCGCGTCCTCGCGCGGGTCGGGCCCGTGCACCCGGAGCCGGCGCGCCAGCCACGGCAGGGAGAACCCCTGGATCATCAGGGTCCCGCCGGTCACCACCAGAGCGGCGAGCACCAGCACCTCCCGGTGCGGTGTCGCCGCCGGCAGCACGAACGCCGCGGCCAGGGTCACGACGCCGCGCATCCCGGCCCACGACACGATCGCCGTGTGCGTCCACGGGGTCGAGCGGCCGAGGCGGTCCGGACCGGGGCGGATGGCCAGGTAGCGCGCGGGGAAGACCCACAGCGGCCGCAGCACGATGACCGCGGCGAGCACGGCCAGGCACACCCCGGCGATCTGGCCCAGGCCGAGCGGGGAGTGGCGCACGTCCTCCAGGACCCAGCGCACCTGGAGGCCGATGACAAGGAAGACGACGTTCTCGAGGATGAACTGGATGGTGGTCCAGTTGATCCGCTCGCTCAGCCGCGAGGAGGCGCTCTGCAGCACCGGCGCCTTGTGGCCCAGGAGCAGCCCGGCCACGACGACGGCGAGCACCCCGGAGGCGTGGATGGCCTCGGCCGGCAGGTAGGCGACGAACGGGGTCATGAACGACAGCGACGTGTCGAGCACGGAGTCGGTGACGTGCTTGCGCACCAGGCCGACGAGGGCGGCGACGGCGACCCCGACGGCCAGGCCGCCGAGCGCGGAGAGGGCGAACTGCCCGGCGACCCCTCCCACGCTGACGGTGCCGGCAATGGCGGCGATGGCGGTGCGCAAGCAGACCAGGGCCGTGGCGTCGTTGACCAGCGACTCGCCCTCGAGGACCGTGACCACCCGGCGCGGCAGCCCGATCCGCCGGGCGATCGTCGTGGCGGCCACGGCGTCCGGCGGGGCGACGACGGCGCCGAGCGCGAACGCCGCGGCGAACGGCACCGGGAGCAGCAGCCAGGTGACCAGGCCGACGCCGAGCGCCGTGAACACGACGAGCCCGACCGAGAGGAACCCGATCGCCCTGCGGTTGTCCCGGAAGTCCACCAGTGAGCTGCGGATCGCCGCCGCGTAGAGCAGCGGGGGCAGCAGCCCGACGAGGACCACCTCCGCGCTCAGGTGCACCTGCGGCAGGAACGGCAGGTATGACGCGCCGACGCCGACCAGCGTGAGGACCAGTGGTGCCGACACGTCGTACCGGCGGGCCAGTCCGGCGACGAGGGTGACTGTCGCGACGAGGGCGAGCGCGACCGTGGCTGCATGCACGCCTCGAATCCTCGCACCCGGGGCGCCGGGGCCCGGGCCGTGACCTCGGCGGCGTGGTGCCGTTGAGCAGCGCGGACCGGGGCGTGCCACTCCCGGCGGACGAAGGGATGACAGCAGCGATGCGATGGACAGCGAGGACGGTCGCCGCGGTCGCGGGGGCGTGTGCCGTGGGTGCAGCCCTGGTCGGCGGACCGACGGCGCAGGCGGCCACCAACGACCCGCTCTACGGCAAGCTGTGGGGGCTCCAGCAGATCCACGCCGAGCAGGCCTGGTCGAGGTCGACCGGCGCGGGGGCCGTGGTGGCCGTCGTGGACACCGGCATCGACTTCAGCCAGCCCGACCTGCAGGGCCAGGTCCTCCAGGGCGCCACGTTCACCGGCTGCCAGAGCACCCGGCCCTGCGGCAACGGCGACTTCCGCGGTCCCGACGGGGTCGACAACGGCGACGAGCACGGCACCCACGTGGCCGGCACGATCGCCGCGGTCCGCGGCAACGGCATCGGCGTCGTGGGGGTCGCGCCCAACGCGAAGATCCTGCCGGTCAAGGTGCTCGAGAACGGCTCCGGCTCCAGCGAGGACATCGCCGACGGCATCCGCTGGGCGGCCGATCACGGGGCGAACGTCGTCAACCTGAGCCTGGGCTCGGTCCCCGGTGGTCAGCTGCTGTCGATCACCGGGGTCGACACCGCGATGCGGGACGCCATCGCCTACGCCCGCTCCAAGGGCGTGCTGACGGTCGCCGCGGCCGGCAACACCTCGACCGCCCTGTGCAACGACCCGGCCTTCGACAGCGTCGCGATCTGCGTCGGCGCGACCGACCAGCGTGGCCTGCACAGCTGGTACTCCGAGCTGCCGAACAAGCTCGACCTGAAGTCGGTGTCCGCCCCGGGCGGCGCCGGCCTGTCCGCGCTCGGGCTGCCGGGGCAGTGCGACGAGGACATCTGGTCCACCGTCCCGGTCGGCACCGGTTCCGCCGGGTGCGGCCAGAAGGACTACGACGCGTATGCCGGCACCTCCATGGCCACGCCGCACGTGGCCGGTGTCGCCGCGTTGTTGTTCGCCCAGGGGCGCACCGCCGACCAGGTGGAGAACGCGATCCTGACGACGGCCCGGACGCCGCTGACCGGGACACGGGGGACCTACACGCCGCTGTACGGCTACGGCGTCCTGGATGCGGCCGCCGCGGTCAACAGCTGACCTCGATCCGGTTGTGCCGCAGGGCCGCCCGGGCCGAGGGCCTGGGCGGCCCTGCGCCGTCCAGCGGGTGGGACCGGGGGTGGTCAGAGCACCCTCAGATCACTGCTAATGTTTTCCCTGCGTTCAGCGCGAGGGACACCTCGGGCGGCCCGGACTCCCTCCCGGAGGCCAGCCGCCCGGTTTGACCCGGAAGCGCAGAGCGAGTAAGTTTGAAGGGTTGCCAGCGAGGCGGTTCGCACGAAGCGCCAGGTAGCTCGGACAACACACAAGAACGGTAGCCCCGGATCCAGGCTTGGGTGTCTGGTGATGGTGCGCGTCCGGTCCTTGAGAACTCAACAGCGTGCCAAAAATCGATGCCAATTACCTCGTCCCGGCATCTTCGGATGTTGGACGAATTTCCTTTGGTTGAT
>NZ_DASVZH010000271.1:0-19149 GCF_036391795.1 Oryzihumus sp. | reverse complement strand
AGGGGCACCAACGTCCAGCTCGACGGGAAGCGCCGGGCCTGGGGGGAGGGTCGGGTCGCGTCAGCGACCGGCGGGGGTGAGGCCCAGCGAGCGGCCGGCCAGGCCGCGCGACCGGGTGGCGAGGCCGCGCGCGATACCGCGCAGGGCCACTGCCGCCGGGCTGGTGGGGGAGCCGAGGACCACGGGCATGCCCTGGTCGGCGCCCTCGCGCAGGGTGGTGTCGAGCGGGATCTGGCCCAGCAGCGGCACCTGGGCGCCGACCGAGCGGGTCAGCGAGTCGGCCACCGTCTGACCGCCTCCGGAGCCGAAGATCTCCTGGCGCGAGCCGTCGGGCAGCTCGAGCCAGGACATGTTCTCGATCACGCCGACGATGCGCTGGTGGGTCTGCAGGGCGATGGAGCCGGCGCGCTCGGCCACCTCGGCCGCGGCCTGCTGCGGCGTGGTGACCACGAGGATCTCGGCGTTGGGGATGAGCTGGGCGACCGAGATGGCGATGTCGCCGGTGCCCGGGGGCAGGTCGAGCAGCAGCACGTCCAGGTCGCCCCAGAACACGTCGCCGAGGAACTGCTGGAGCGCGCGGTGCAGCATCGGCCCGCGCCAGACCACCGGCTGGTTGCCGGGCACGAACATGCCGATCGAGATGACCTTCACGTCGTGGCTGACCGGCGGCAGGATCATGTCGTCGACCTGGGTGGGGCGGTGCTCCACGCCGAGCATGCGCGGCACGGAGAAGCCGTAGACGTCGGCGTCGACCACGCCGACCCGCAGGCCCTGCTCGGCCAGCGACGCCGCCAGGTTGACCGTGACCGACGACTTTCCGACGCCGCCCTTGCCGGAGGCCACGGCGTAGACCCGGGTCAGGCTGTTGGGCTTGGCGAAGGGGATCTCCTTCTCGGCGACCCCGCCGCGCAGCTGCTCGCGCAGGCCGGCACGCTGCTCCGGGCTCATCACGCCGAGGGTCACGTCCACGCCGGTGACACCGTCGACGGCGGAGAGCGCCGCGGTCGAGTCCTTGGTGAGCGTGTCCTTCATCGGGCAGCCCGACACCGTGAGCAGGATGGTCACGGCGACGCGGCCGGCGTCGTCGACCTCGACCGACTCGACCATGCCGAGCTCGGTGATCGGCTTGCGGATCTCGGGGTCGTTGACCGTCGACAGCGCGGCGAGCAGGGCGTCCTGCGTGGGAGCGGGCATGCCCCCATGCTAGGTCGGGCGCGCTCCGTCGCGTTCCGCGGGCTGGTCAGCGCTGCCGTCGCCGAGCTCGGAGCCGGATGCGACGCTGACGCCGCGCTCCTCCATCTCCTCGAGCAGGCTGCGCAGCTCGGAGCGCAGGAAGTCCCGGGTGGCCATGTCCCGCAGCGCGATCCGCAGCGCCGCCACCTCGCGGGTGAGGTACTCGGTGTCGGCCAGGTTGCGCTCGTCGCGGGCCCGGTCCTGCTCCAGGGCCACCCGGTCGCGGTCGGCCTGCCGGTTCTGCGCGAGCAGGATCAGCGGCGCGGCGTAGGACGCCTGCAGGCTGAGCATCAGGGTCAGGAAGATGAAGGCGTAGGGGTCGAACCGCAGGTCCTTGGGTCCGGCGGCGTTCCAGAGGATCCAGACCGCCACGAAGGCGGTCATGTAGACGAGGAACCGCGCGGTGCCCATGAAGCGGGCGAAGGCCTCGCTGGCCCGGCCGAACGTCTCGGGGTTGAACGTCGGGCGGGGCAGGAGCGTGCGGCGCACCTCGCGCGGCTGGTCCAGCCGGGGTGCGTTGCGGTCGAAACGGTCAGTGGCCATGGGTCACCTCGTGACGGTCCTCGCGCCAGTCATCGGGAAGGATGTGGTCGAGCACGTCGTCGACCGTGACCGCGCCGAGCAGCCGGCCGTCCTCGTCGACCACGGGCACCCCGACGAGGTTGTAGGTGGCCAGCATCCGGGTCACCTGCCCCAGCGGGGCGTTGGGTGTCAGCGGCTCGAGGTCGCGGTCGAGGATCGAGCCGATCGCCGCGTGCGGGGGCTCGCGCAGCAGCCGCTGGATGTGGACCACGCCGAGGTACTTGCCGGTCGGGGTCTCCAGTGGCGAGCGGCACACGAACACCGTCGCGGCCAGCGCGGGGGACAGCTCGGCCCGGCGGACCACGGCCAGCGCCTCGGCGATGGTGGCCTCCGGGCCGAGGATGACCGGCTCGGTGGTCATCAGGCCACCGGCGGTGTTCTCGTCGTAGGCCAGCAGCCGGCGCAGCGGTGCCGCCTCGTCGGGCTCCATCATCTGCAGCAGCTGCTCGGCGGTGTCGGGCGGCAGCTCGGAGAGCAGGTCGGCGGCGTCGTCGGGCTGCATCGCCTCGAGGACGTCGGCGGCGCGGTCGGAGCCCAGGGTCGTGAGGATCTCGACCTGGTCGTCCTCGGGCAGCTCCTCCATCACGTCGGCGAGCTTCTCGTCGTCGAGCGCGGCGGCCACCTCGGCGCGGCGCTTGGGCGTCAGGTCGTGGATGACCTCGGCGAGGTCGGCGGCCTTGAGGTCGTCGTAGGTCTCCAGCAGCTTGGCCGCGCTCTGCGCGCTGCCCGAACGGCGCAGGCCCGTGACGTCGGAGACGTCGACGAGGACGGTCTCGCCGCGACGCCGCCCCAGCCGGGACAGGCTGCGCGAGCCGCCGATCGGCTTGCGGCAGAACACCTTGACGATGACCCAGTCGCGGTTGCGCTCCTGCTCGATGGCGATGTCCTCGACGATCGCCTCGAACGGCCCCTCCGGGGTGGTCACCCGCACCGCGCGCTCGAGCAGCTCGGCGAGGACCAGCGTCTCGTTGGCACGCTGCTCGAACCGGCGCATGTTGACCAGTCCGGTGGTGATGACCTGCCCGGCGTCGATGCTGGTGACCCGCGTCATCGGCACGAACACGCGCCGCCGCCCGGGCACCTCGACCACGAGGCCGATGACGCGCGGGGCACGACGGGTGGCGCTGAACGTCACCACGACGTCGCGCACCCGGCCCACCTGGTCGCCGAGCGGGTCGAACACACTCAGGCCGGCCAGGCGTGCCACGAACACGCGCGTCATGGGGTTCACGGGGCCAAGGCTAGCCCGCGCAGTTCACGCCGCGACCGAGGTCCGTGCCGACACCGCCGGTATGCCGTGTGCCTGCCTCCCGCGCGACCGGTCAGCGGGTGCCGCGCCGCCGCTTGGGCCGGCCGCCGAGGTGCCAGGGGCGCCACGTCCGGGTCGTGGCGGGGGTGGGCGCGGGCGGTGCCGCGCCGGACGCGTCGTCGTACGACCCCGGCCCCTCCAGCGCCTCGCCGAAGGGAGTCAGCCCGGTGACGGTGCACTGCTCGGCCCAGCGCTGCACGACGTCGTCGCCGACGCTGTTGAGCCGCGCGGCCTTCAGGGCTGCGGTGGCGGTCTCCCACCGCTCGTCGGCCGGGGTGATCCGCTCGACGCGGGCCAGGACGCGGACCAGCCGTCCGCCGGAGTCCTTGCTGCGCAAGATGATCGGCACTTCCTCGGGCAGCCACGGCATCGGCTGCTCGCCGGGTCCGCTGACCACCCAGGCGGTCCCGTCCAGCCACTCGTGCCACACCGGCCAGGCCCGGTCGCCCGGCACGTCGACCCACAGCAGGCCCGACTTCGCGGCGGCCTCGGCGACCAGGGCCAGGGTGGACCCGGGTGCAGGCTTGGGCGCCTCGACGGTGGGCAGGGGGGCCGTTGGCGGCTCGCTCTCGGGCGTCTGGTCGGCCGGGGTGCCGGGGGTCTCGGTCACACCGTGAACTGTGTCATAACCGCCGGCGGAGTCGCGCTGCTAGTTTCGCCGCGTGCGCAGCCCCAAGGACTTCTTCGCCCCGCTGGCGGTGGGCGCCCCCACCCCGATCCGTGAGGTGCCGGCCCGACCGTCCCGCGTCATCCACTTCTTCGACCCGAGCAACGAGAAGATGGCCGCCAAGGTCCCCGACATGGTCGGGACCGTCGACGTCCTCCTCGGCAACCTGGAGGACGCGGTCAAGGCCGACCGCAAGGTGGCCGCCCGCGAGGGCCTGGTCGCCATCGCGAAGGCGACCGACTTCGGCGAGCACACGCAGCTGTGGACCCGGGTCAACGCCCTGGACAGCCCGTGGGTGCTCGACGACCTCATCACCCTGGTCACCGAGATCGGCGACAAGCTCGACGTCATCATGGTCCCGAAGGTGCAGGGGCCCGAGGACATCCACTACGTCGACCGGCTGCTGGCCCAGCTCGAGGCCCGGGCCGGGCTGACCCGCCCGATCCTCGTGCACGCCATCCTCGAGACCGCCCGCGGTGTCGCCAACGTCGAGGCCATCGCCGGCGCCAGCCCCCGCATGCAGGGCATGTCCCTGGGCCCGGCCGACCTGGCCGCGGACCGGCGGATGAAGACGACCCGCGTCGGCGGCGGCCACCCCGGCTACCTCGTCCGCCAGGACCCGCCGGACGGGGTCGAGGACGCGGTCCACGCCGACCGCGCGACCTACCAGCAGGACCTGTGGCACTACACCATCTCTCGCATGGTCGACGCCTGCGCGATGCACGGGATCCTGCCGTACTACGGCCCGTTCGGGGACATCAAGGACGTCGTCGCCTGCGAGGACCAGTTCCGCAACGCCTTCCTGCTCGGCTGCGTCGGCACCTGGTCCCTGCACCCCGTGCAGGTGGCCATCGCCAAGCGGGTGTTCAGCCCGTCCGCGGAGGACGTCGCGCATGCGCGACGGGTCGTCGAGGCCATGGGCGACGGCACCGGTGCGGTCATGCTCGACGGCAAGATGGAGGACGACGCCAGCCTCAAGCAGTGCCTGGTCATCGTCGAGCTCGCCGAGCGGCTCGCGGCCACCGACCCCGAGCTCGCCGAGCTGTATGCCGCGCCCGCGGCCGGGGAGGAGACCCGATGACCGCCACCACGGCATACCGTCCCCGTCGCTCGGTGCTCTACATGCCCAGCTCCAACGAGCGGGCGCTGGAGAAGGCCAAGACGCTGCCGGTCGACGCGCTGATCCTCGACCTCGAGGACGCCGTCGCACCCGACGCGAAGGAGCAGGCGCGTGAGAACGCCTGTGCCGCAGTGCGATCCGGGGAGTACGGCCGGCGCGAGCTGACCATCCGGGTCAACGGCATCGGCACCCAGTGGCACGAGGACGACCTCGCCGCCGCTGCCGCGGCCGGCCCGGACGCCGTCGTGGTGCCCAAGGTGAGCTCGGCCGCCGAGGTGCGTCAGCTCGTCGCGGCGCTGGAGGCCGCCGGCGCGCCCGAGCACACCGCGCTCTGGGCGATGGTCGAGACCCCGGTCGCCATGCTGCACTGCGAGGAGATCGCCGCGGCGTCCGAGCGCCTGACCGTGCTCGTCATGGGCACCAACGACCTGGCCAAGGAGCTGCACGCCGAGCACGTGCCCGGCCGCGCCCCGCTGCTGACCGGCCTGGGCCTGTGCCTGCTGGCCGCGCGGGCGACCGGGACGGTGATCCTCGACGGGGTGTTCAACGACGTCAAGGACGCCGACGGGTTCGCCGCGGAGTGCCTCCAGGGCCGGCAGCTGGGCTTCGACGGCAAGACGCTGATCCACCCCGGCCAGGTCGAGACGTGCAACGCGACGTTCGCCCCGAGCGAGGCTCAGGTCGAGGAGGCCCGCGGGATCCTCGCCGCGTGGGAGCAGGGCGCCGGCGCGGGCGTGGTCACCTACAACGGACGGATGATCGAGAACCTGCACGTCGAGACCGCGCAGAGGGTGCTCAGCACCCACGAGGCGATCGCGGGCCTCTGAGGTCCGGGGACGTGCCTGAAGAAAGTCCGGGAACGGCGCAACCTTCCTCCCGGTCGGTGCGTCTGGAGTGCTGAAGGGCCGGTGTCGGGGGGCACCGGCCCTCACCATGCGCACTCCCTACGCCGCTTCCGTCCGCCATATGGCGGAGGTGGCACCGGGGGCTCCGGCCGAGACTGAGGCCACGGACCCCGGCGAGCCGCTGGAGGCCCGAAGGGTCCCGGCGGAGGGCGCGGGAGCGACCGCCGGTCTCGGGTGGAGGGGCACGTGGACGTCGGTCGGCGATCGTTGGTCCGGGGGGCGGTGGGCATCACGACGGCGGGTCTGCTGGGGCTGGTCCCGGGTGCCACAGCTGCGCGTGCCGCAACGCATCCCACGCTGTCGGCAGGGGCCCGCGGCCCGGCCGTCGTCTCGCTGCAGCAACGGCTGTCCTGGCTGGGCTACTGGTGCGGTGCCGTCGACGGCATGTTCGGCGACCTGACCCGGCAGGCCGTCGTGGCCGTGCAGAAGGTGGCCGGCCTGGCGCGTGACGGCATCTGCGGCCCGCTGACCTGGTCGGCCCTCGACCGGGGGGTGCGGCCGGTGCCGCGGTCCCGCTACGGCCACGTCATCGAGGTCGACAAGGCGCACCAGGTGCTGCTGGTGGTGGACTCGGGTCGGGTCAGCCGGACCTTCAACACGAGCACCGGGTCGGGTCAGTGGTACTGGAGCAACGGCGCGTGGCACCTGGCCGTGACCCCGTCGGGCACGTTCCGCGTGTTCCGCCAGGTCAACGGCTGGGACGCCTCACCCCTCGGCCAGCTCTACCGCCCGAAGTACTTCAACGGCGGCATCGCGCTGCACGGCTACCCGTCGGTGCCGGCATACCCCGCCTCCCACGGCTGCGTCCGGGTGAGCCTCCCGGCGATGGACCTGTTCTGGAGCACCGGGACCCTGCCGATCGGCACCACCGTCCTCGTCCGCTGACGAGGCCCCCTGAGCGCGACCCCGTCGTCGTGTCCGCAGCCCCAGAGCGCGGGCACGACGAGGGGTCGACCAGGGTCAGGCCGTCAGCTGCCTGGCCAGCCACGTCATCTGGGGGCCGCCGTGGGCGCTCCAGAAGGCGTCCGTGTGACCGCCGGGGTCGAACTGCGTCGTCGTCCCGGGCAGCCCCGAGGCGAAGGCCCGGTTGGCGCGCAGGAACGGGTCGTCGAGCCCGCAGTCCAGCCGCACCGGTATGCCGCGCAGCCGGCTCCGCAGCCGGAACACGTCGTGCCGGACGAAGTCCTCCCGGTCGTCGAACGCGCCGGGCGCGCTGTCACCGGGGGAGAGCCAGAGCGCGGCGCTGGAGGCGGCGACACCGGCAACCCGGGCACGGCCCAGCCCGGTGGCCAGCCAGAGGGCGCCGTAGCCACCCATCGACCAGCCGAGCAACCCGACCCGGGCGGTGCTCAGGCCCATCGACGCCAGGAGCGGCAGGAAGTCGTCCACGACCATGGCCCCGGTGTCCACGCCGGAGCGACGGGCGTGCCAGTAGGTGTCACCCCCGTCGATCGCCGCCACGGCCAGCCCGGTCGCGGCGACGTGCCGGTCCAGGTGCAGCCCGGTGAACGCGTTGGTCGCGTGGCCGCCCCGCCCATGGAGGGCGACCACCAGCGGGGCCTGCGGCCGGGCGGTGGGCCGGGCGACCACCCAGGACACCCGCTGCCCCGGGCAGTGCCGGCTCGTCAGCTCGCCGTCGGCGATGCGGACGCCGGGGGAGTCCGTGGGAGCGTCCTCGAACGAGCCCGAGCACGCTGCCAGCAGCGGTGCCGACAGGGCGGAGCCGAGCAGCGTGCGGCGACTGATCCCCCGGTCCATGTCGGGAGACTAGGCCGCCGCGCGCCCTCCGGGGCTCACCAACGCGAGTACACGCAGGCCATGAGGTCGCCGAACATCGCCTCCTCGTCGACCTCCAGCCCCCGGCTGGTGAACCAGCGGCACATGTTGTGCACGTCCCGTTGCAGGAAGTCCGCGCCGTGCGGGTTGCCGACGACGTCGACGATCTGCGGCCAGTCGATGATGACCAGGCGGTCCTCGTGAAGCAGCACGTTGTAGGGCGAGAGGTCGCCGTGGGCCCAGCCCTCGGCGGCCAGGGTGGCCATCGCGTCGCGGCACTGCTCGAACAGGTCGGCGAGCAGGTCCGGCGCGGGCCGGGCCTGCGCCAGGCGCGGTGCTGCCTCGACGCCCAGGCCGACGAACTCCATCAGCAGCTCCTCGTCGGTGAGCTGGACGGGGTAGGGCACCGGCAGGCCGAGCGTCCACAGCCGGCCGAGCGCGCCGAACTCGGCGGACGCCCACTGCTGGCTGATGACCTCCTTGCCGAAGCTGGTCCGCCGCGCCATGGCGCGCATCTCGCGGCTGCGCCGGACCCGGCGCCCCTCGAGGTAGCCCGCGTCGCGGTGGAACATGCGGCGGTCGTGGCTGCGGTAGCGCTTGGCCGCGAGGGTGATGGCCTCGTCGGTGCCGGGCACCCAGCGGCGCACGACGTGGACGTCGGCCTCCTTGCCGGTCTTGAGCACGCCGAGGTCGGCGTCGACCGCGGCGAGGGCGGTGATCACCCAGTCCGGGCGCGGGTGGGGCCCGTGGAGGGCCACGTCCCAGGTGGACCAGCGGTCACCCTCGGGAGGGTCGTCAGAGGTGGTGTCGACGCCGAAGCCGGTGCCGGGGAAGAGGTCAGACGGGAGAGCGGTCAGCTCTCCGGGCGTGTTGTCGGACAACGCGGTACTCCAAGGAAGCGAAGGGATGAGCGCACGTGCGGCTCACGACAGTCGTCGACATCTCGCGGCCCTCCTTGGATCGGGACACGGTCCGGTATGCCGTGTCGTTGCCTGCCGATCGTGGCCCCCGCCCGGGCACGCCGGCAACGGGTTTTCCGCCGGTGCGCTCCCGTGGCTGGTGTCGGAACTCACGCGGTCGGTGCCTGTCGGCGCGGCGGAGGCACTCGGCATACTCGCGAGTAGTTTTCGCGCGCCCCCGGCGCGCCCCGCACCCGACGCGAAGGCGGCATGAAGCGATGGCACGACTGCAGCACACGGACGGACTCACCGAGGAGCAGGGCGAGCTGCTCAAGCTGGTGCGGGAGTTCGTCGACGAGCAGATCATCCCCGTCGCCACCGACCTCGAGCACAAGGACGAGTACCCGACGGAGATCGTCGAGGGCATGAAGGAGATGGGGATCTTCGGCCTGATGATCCCCGAGGAGTACGGCGGCCTGGGGGAGTCGCTGCTGACCTACGCGCTGACGGTCGAGGAGATCGCCCGCGGCTGGATGAGCGTCAGCGGCATCATCAACACCCACTTCATCGTGGCCTGGATGCTGCTGCAGCACGGCACCGAGGAGCAGAAGCAGAAGTACCTGCCGCGGATGGCCACCGGTGAGGTGCGCGGCGCGTTCTCGATGAGCGAGCCCGGCTGCGGCTCGGACGTCTCGGGCATCCGCACGAAGGCGGTGCGCAGCGGCGACGGGTCGGACGAGTGGACCATCAACGGCCAGAAGATGTGGCTGACCAACGGTGGCTCCGCGAACCTCGTGGCGGTGCTCACCAAGACCGACGCCGAGGCCGACGAGGACGCCTCGGTCTACAAGAAGATGACGACCTTCCTGGTCGAGAAGACCCCCGGCTTCGGCGAGGTCGAGCCGGGCCTGACCGTGCCGGGCAAGATCGACAAGATGGGCTACAAGGGCGTCGACACGACCGAGCTGGTCTTCGACGGCTACACGACCACGACGGACCAGATCCTCGGCGGGGTGCCCGGCAAGGGCTTCTACCAGATGATGGACGGCGTCGAGGTGGGCCGCGTCAACGTCGCCGCCCGCGCCTGCGGCGTGGCGATGCGGGCGTTCGAGCTCGGCATCAGCTACGCCCAGCAGCGGGAGACCTTCGGCAAGAAGATCGCCCAGCACCAGGCCGTGATGTTCCGCCTCGCGGAGATGGCCACCAAGTGCGAGGCCGCGCACCAGATGATGGTCAAGGCCGCCCGGCTCAAGGACAAGGGCGAGCGCAACGACCTCGAGGCCGGCATGGCCAAGTACCTCGCCAGCGAGTACTGCGCCGAGGTGGTCGAGGACTCCTTCCGGATCCACGGTGGCTACGGCTACTCCAAGGAGTACGAGATCGAGCGGCTCTACCGCGAGGCTCCGATGCTGCTGATCGGTGAGGGCACCGCCGACATCCAGCGGATGATCATCGGCCGCCGCCTGCTCGAGGACTACGCGCTCAAGGGCTGAGGGCCCCCGCGCCACGGACGCGCCGGACGGGACCAAGTGCGGTCCCCTCCGGCGCGTTCTGCGTGAGAATGGGGCCATGACCGGACAGCCGAACATGCCGGGTCGCTCGCCGATGCCGATGCCGGGGTTGAACCTCGAGTACCCCATGTCCCTGGGAACCTTCGACAAGTACGAGGACGCCCAGCGCGCCGTGGACTACCTCTCCGACCACGAGTTCCCGGTGCAGAACTGCATGATTGTGGGCACCGAGCTCAAGCAGGTGGAGCGGGTCACCGGCCGGCTCACCCGCCAGAAGGTCGCCGTCGGCGGGGCACTGTCGGGGGCGTGGATGGGGCTGTTCGTCGGCCTGGTGTTCTCGTTGTTCTCGGCCAACACCACGATGGTCACCGTCATCTCGACGGTGCTCTTCGGCGTCGTCTTCGGCCTGATCTGGGCGCTCATCGGCTACGCCGCGACCGGCGGCCACCGCGACTTCACCTCGGTCACCCAGGTGGTGGCCACGAAGTACGAGGTGCTGTGCGAGCACAAGCTTGCCCAGCAGGCCCGGGAGATGCTCGCCCGGATGCCGGGGCACCAGCAGCCCTACACCGCCTGAGGCTGCTCCTTCTGGCCCCACGGGCGCACCAGTCGCACCCGCAGGACGCGCTCACGCTCGCGGGCCTCCTGCTGGTCGCGCTGGCGGCCCGCGAGGAGCTGGGTCAGTGACACCAGCCCGACCACCCGGTCGGGCCGGTCGCGCTCGACCACGGGCACGCGGTTGACCTCGTGCCGGGCCATGAGCTCGGCCACGTGCCGCAGCGGCTGGTCCGGGTGGGTCGTGACCAGCGTGCGCGGCGCGAGCACCTGCCCGAGCGGGGCCTCGCTGCGGCTCTGCGCCAGTCGGCCCAGCTCGCGGCGGGTGAGCACGCCCACAAGGGCGCAGTCGCCGTCGACGACGGGGTAGAGCCGCTGCGCCCAGCCGGCGCCCGCATCGGCCACGGCAGCCACCGCCTCCGCCACCGTGAGGTCGGAGCCGAGCTCGAGCACGTCCGTGGACATGACCTCGCTGACGAACAGCACCTCGAGGGGGTCCACGTCGTACTCCCGCGACAGGTGGTAGCCGCGGCGGGCGATCTTCTCGGTGAGGACCGAGCGCTTGAGCAGGAGCACCGAGACCAGGAACGCCGACCCGGCGCCGATCACCAGCGGGGTGACCGCCTCGAGCCGGTGGGTGAGCTCGATGGCGAACACGATTCCGGTGAGGGGGGAGCGCATGACCCCGCCGAGGACGCCGGCCAGGGCCACCAGGGCCCAGAAGCCCGGCCCGACGGTCGGGAAGAGGTGGGACTCCAGCGCGCCGAGCGCCCCGCCGATCATGAACATCGGCGCGAGCACGCCGCCGGAGGTGCCGGAGCCCAGCGACAGCGACCAGATCAGCGTCTTGACCACGAGGATGCCGACGACCAGGCCGAGGCCGATCGAGCCGTCGAGCTCGGCCCCGATGACGTTGTAGCCCACGCCCAGGGCCTGCGGCACGAACAGGCCGCCGATGCCGATGACCAGGCCGCCGATCGCCGGCCACCACATCCAGTGGATCGGCAGCCGGTGGAAGAGGTCCTCGGAGGCGTAGACGAGGGCGGTCGCCGCGACCGCGAGCAGTCCGGAGAGCAGCCCGGAGACGACGCAGAGCAGGTATGCCGTGGGCGTGAGGTGCAGGGCCCCGCTCACCGGGAACAGGGGCGCGGCACCCAGCAGCGGCTGCCGCACGAGCGCGGCGACCGAGACCGCGGTGGCCACCGGGATGAGGCTGCGCGGGCGCCACTCGAACAGGAGCAGCTCGACGCCGAGGACGATGGAGGCCAGGGGGGCGTTGAACGTCGCCGCCATGCCCGCCGTGGCGCCGGCGACGAGCAGGGTCTTGCGCTCGTCCGCCGTGAAGCGCACGAGCTGGGCGAACAGGGAGCCGATCGCCCCGCCGGTCATGATGATCGGACCCTCGGCGCCGAACGGCCCACCCGTGCCGATCGCCACCGCCGCCGAGATGGGCTTGAGGATCGCGACCCGCGGCTTGACCCGGCTGCCGGCCATGAGGATCGCCTCGATCGTCTCGGGCATGCCGTGCCCGCGGATCTTCTCCGAGCCGTAGCGGGCCATCAGCCCGATGACCAGGCCGCCGACGACCGGGGCGAGCAGCACCAGTGCGGGGCTGTGGTGGTGGGCGCCGGGGGCGACGATGCGGGTGTCGAGCCGTTGGTAGAACACCGCGTTGGTGATCAGCCCGATGAGCCTGAGCAGGCACCAGGACACCCCGGCGCTGAGTGCTCCGAGTGGCGCCGCGATGGCCACCAGCAGCAGCACCCGCCGGGTGACGGTGAAGTCCCCGAGGTGCCCGACGTCGCGGACGGCGGTCCGGTCGGTGGGGGAGGAGGTCGCAGGGGGCGTCGGGGGAACGGGCACGTGTCACCTCGGCAAGAAATATCGGGTTACGACATATTAGGCTAGCCGATGTGCCCACCGACGCCGACTATGCCCGCCTGCTGGACTTCCGGGTGCAGCTGCGCCGCTTCGACCAGTGGAGCCGTGCCGCCGCCGCCGAGCACGGGTTGACCCACGCGCAGCACCAGCTGCTGCTCGCGATCCGCGGCCACCGCGGCGAGGACAGCCCCACCATCGGCCAGGTCGCCGACTACCTGCTGGTCAAGCACCACACGGCCGGCGAGCTGGCCGATCGCACGAGCGAGCTGGGCCTGGTCGAACGGGTCCGCGACGACGCCGACCACCGGGTCGTGCGGCTGCGGCTGACCGACGCCGGGCAGCAGGTCATCACCGGGCTCACCGCGGTGCACCTGGCCGAGCTGCGCGGGCTGGCGCCCTTCCTCGACCGGCTCTGACCGCGCCGCCGGCGCCCGCTCGCGGCCCGGCACACGACGACGGCCGCCCCTCACAACACACGACGACGGCCGCCCGTCACAACACACGACGACGGCCGCCCCTCACGTGAGGGGCGGCCGTCGGCGGGTGGCTCAGCGCTGCTGGACCCGCGCGATCCAGGCCTCGACGTCGGCCGAGCTGCGGGGCATCCCGGCGGAGAGGTTCTCGTGGCCGTCCTCGGTGACGAGCACGTCGTCCTCGATGCGCACGCCGATGCCGCGCATCTCCTCGGGGACCAGGAGGTCATCGGCCTTGAAGTACAGGCCCGGCTCCACGGTCAGGATCATGCCCGGCTTGAGCTCGGCGTCCATGTACTCCTCGCGGCGGGCGAGCGCGCAGTCGTGGACGTCGATGCCGAGGTGGTGGCTGGTGCCGTGGACCATCCAGCGGCGGTGGTACTGGCCGGTCTCCTTGTCGAGGGTGGCCTCGACGTCGACGCCCTCGGGCAGCAGGCCCCACTCGTGCAGGTGCTCGGCGATCACCCGGATCGCGGCGTCGTGGACGTCGGAGAACTTGTTGCCCGGCTTGACCGCGGCCATGCCGGCGTCGGCGGCCGCGTGCACGGCGTCGTAGACCTTGCGCTGGGCCTCGCTGAACTCGCCGCCGACCGGCAAGGTGCGGGTGATGTCGGCGGTGAACAGGGAGTCGACCTCGACGCCGGCGTCGAGCAGGATCAGGTCGCCGTCCTTGACGTCGCCGGTGTTCTTGATCCAGTGCAGCGTGTTGGCGTGGTCGCCGGAGGCGCAGATGGAGTCGTAGCCCACGCCGTTGCCCTGGTGGCGGGCGTGCAGGCCGAAGACGCCCTCGACCCAGCGCTCGCCGCGTCCGCGGGCGACCGCCTCGGGCAGGTCGGCGATGACGGCCTCGAAGCCGACGGCGGTCGCGTTGACCGCCTTGCGCATCTCCTCGACCTCCCACTCGTCCTTGACCATGCGCATCACGGACAGGAAGCGGGCCAGCTCCTCGTCGGCCTCGGCCTGCGCGGCGCTCTCGCTGGCCTCGTCGGTCTCGCGCACGTCGGCGCGCACCTCGTCGAGGTCGGCGGTCAGGTCACGGTCGGCGTCGCGCACGATGCGGATGCCGATGTGCCCGGCGTCCTTGGCGACGGCGTCCTTGAACTCGTCGATGTGGCGTGCGGTCAGGCCCAGCTCGGCCTCGAGGTCGGCCAGCGACGGGCGCGCGCCGACCCAGAACTCGCCGTAGCGGGAGTCGCCGAAGAACTCCTCGGTGTCGCGCCCGGCCAGGGGTCGGAAGAACAGCACGGCCTCGTGGCCGCCGCCCTCGATGGGCTCCAGGACCAGGACGGCGTCCGGCTCGCGGTCGGCGCCCAGGCCGGTCAGGTGCGCGAAGGCACTGTGCGGGCGGAAGACGTAGTCGCAGTCGTTGCTGCGGACCTTCAGCCCACCGGCGGGGATGACCAGGCGCTCACCCGGGAAGGCGGCGGAGACCGCGGCACGGCGCTGCGCGGCATACGGGGTGACGGGGGAGGGCTCGGTGGTGCCCGCGCGGCGCGGCGCCCAGTCGGCCGCGACGAAGGCGCGGAAGGCGGGGCTGTCGGGGCGGCTGCGGTGCTCGGCCTTGTGCTGTTCTTCGCTCACGGGGCCATCGTGCCACGGGGCCGGAGGTGGTGTCCGACACCTTTGCGGGCGTGGTGGCGGCTCCGGTTTGCGTCGCCTCCGCGGCATTGGCCACCCTTGCGTGGTGTCCAGCAGCACCACCCCTCCTCCTCCGTCGCGCACGACGCCGGTCTCGGCCGTGCGCGGCCGCGCGCTGCGCGAGCGGGCGGCGCGGGTGGTGCGCTCGGACTCCCCGCCGACCTGGTTCGTGCCCGGTCGCGGCATCGTCGACGGCATCGACCAGGCGCACGCGCGGGCGGTCATCGACCTGGCCCTGCGGGTCGGTGAGGCGCTGCTCTCGACCGGGGCCTCGGCCTCCGACGTCGTGGCGACCGCGCTGCGCCTGACCGACCGGTTCCAGCTCGGCGCCTCCTGCCACGTCGACGTCACCTACACCTCGATCTCGATCAGCTACCACCGCGGCGAGGGCGCCGACCCGATGACGGTGCTGCGCATCGTCAAGGTCCGCTCGGCCGACTTCAGCCGACTGGAGAACCTGCAGACCCTCGTCCGCGAGGTCGTCAACGGCGACCTCGACGTGGCCTCGGCGCGGGCCCGGCTCGACGACATCTCCGGCGCCCCGCACCCCTACCGGCGCTGGCTGGTCACCTTCTCCCTGGCGGTCATGGGTGGCGCAGTCGGCCTGTTCCTCGGCGGCGGGCCGCTCGCGGTGCTGCTCAGCGCCGGCACGACCGCCCTGGTGGACCGGGTGCAGCGGCGGCTGGCCCACCGGGGCCTGGCCGCCTTCTTCACCCAGGCCGTCGGTGCCGCGATCCCGACCATGGTGGCGGTGCTGCTCATCGCCGGCGGGTCACGCAGTCCGGCGCTGGCCAAGGCACTTCCCCCGTCGCTGGTGGTCGCCACCGGCATCGTGGTGCTGCTGGCCGGCCTGTCCGTGGTCGGTGCCGCCCAGGACGCCATCGACGGCTACTACGTGACTGCCGGGGCGCGCGGCTTCGAGGTTCTCATGCTGACGTTCGGCGTCGTCGTCGGCGTCGGTGCCGTGCTGGCCGTGGGGCGACGGATCGGGGTGCCCCTGGACATCAGCGCCCAGGCGCACCTGGCGCCCAACGAGGTCGTCCAGGTCGTCGCGGCCATGCTCGTGGCCGGGGCGTTCGCCATCTCCGCCTACGCAGGGGGCCGGGCCGCCTTCGTCGCGATGGGCACCGGCGGCCTGGGCTGGCTGGCGTTCCTCGGCGCGAGCGGCCTCAGCTTCGGCACGCCGGTCGCCTCGGGGATCGCCGCCGCCGTCGTCGGCGTCGTCGCGCAGGTCGTCTCCTCCCGGCTGCGGGTGCCCTCCCTGGCGGTGACGACCGCGGGCATCGCCCCGCTGCTGCCCGGCCTGGCGGTCTACCGCGGCCTGTTCGAGATCCTCGGCCGCAGCTCCGGCGTGGGCCCTCTCGACGGGGCGTCCTCACTGTTCATGGCCGCGGGAATCGGCATGGCCCTGGCGGCCGGCGTCTCCTTCGGCACGTTCGTCGCCCGACCGCTGCGCACCGAGCTCGACCGGGGCCAGCGGCGGGCGCTGCGCCGGTCCACCGGTGAGGCTGCGCGCGAGTAGCCGCGGCCCCGGCCTCCGGCGCTCCACTCCGGCTCCGGCTCCGGCTCCGGGTGAAGGGTTGTCCACGCTCCGGTGTGGTCAACCCTTCACCCGGAGCCGTCGTGGGCGGCGGGCCGGGCGAGGTGGGTGACGTCGTAGTCCCACCCCGGCCGCCAGGCGAAGTCCTCGCGGGTCAGCGTCTCCAACGCGGTCCCCGCGGCGCCATGGTCGAGGGCCCACCGGGTGGCGACATGGCCGACCACCAGGACGCGTTGACCAGCCCACCCTGTCGCGATGTCCCGCAGGGCCCCGATGACCCGGCCCACCGCCTGCCGCCAGCTCTCCCCTCCTGGATAGGGCACGTCGAGGTGGGCCACCCGAGTGCCCTGCACCAGCGTCGAGGGGGCTCCGTTCCAGGTGCCGTAGTCACACTCACGCAGCCGCCAGTCGTGCAGCACGGGCAGGTCGTCGACCTCGGCGAAGGCGGTCGACACCGTCTGCACCGCCCGGGCCAGGTCGGAGGTGAACACCGCCGCCAGGCCGTCGTCGCGGCGGCGCTCGCCGAGCAGGACCGCCTGCTGCCGCCCCGCCGCCGACAACCGGCCGGGCAGCCAGCCGGTGGAGCGCCCCGACTCGTTGTCCTCGGTGGTCGCATGCGTCTCGAACACCACGGTGGTGGTCATCGTGCGCGCCGCTCAGCCGTCGTGAGCGGCGACGACGCGCCGGGGTGCAACGGCCCTCCACGCCGACTCGAGCAGCTCACCGAGGTCGTCCCATGCCGGGTCCCCGTCCCCGTCGAAGGAGGTGAGGCGGGCGCCCACCCAGCCCCGCGGACCGACATACGGCGGCTTGAACCACCGCTGTCCGTCGCGGGCGATGAGGTCCTGCTGGACCTCGGTGGTGGCCTTGACCCACACCGCGTCCCAGGCCACCCCGTGGTGCTCGGGCATGAACATGGCCAGCGACTTCGCCCGCACCTGGAACTGCGGGTGCCCGACCCCGAAGTGCTCCTCGACCTCGGGCAGGTGCGCAAGCAGCTCGTGCACCCGGACGAGCAGGGCGGCGTCACCGGGCTCGTATCGCGGGTGCGGGCTCACCCGGTCATGACACCGCCGGGGTCGCGGGTACGCAACACGTGAGCAAGCGCACGCCGCCCGGCCCTGTCCCGCCGGCGGGGCGGTCCGGCAGCATGGCGGGCGATCCGTGGACCGTCAGCAGGAGGAGCAGGGCATGCAGTTCGGGCGCAGCTACGAGGAGTTCGAGGTCGGCGCGGTCTACAAGCACTGGCCCGGGAAGACGGTCACCGAGTACGACGACCACCTCTTCTGCCTGCTGACGATGAACCACCACCCGCTGCACCTCGACACCAACTACGCCGAGAAGACGACGCAGTTCGGGCAGAACGTGGTCGTCGGCAACTACATCTACTCGCTGCTGCTGGGCATGTCCGTGCCGGACGTCAGCGGCAAGGCGATCGCCAACCTCGAGATCGAGTCGCTGCGCCACGTCGCGCCGACCTTCCATGGGGACACCATCTACGGCGAGACCACGGTCCTCGACAAGTGGGAGTCCAGCTCCAAGGACGACCGCGGCGTCGTGCACGTGGAGACCAAGGGCTACAAGCAGGACGGCACGCTGGTGTGCGTCTTCCGCCGCAAGGTCATGGTGCCCAAGGAGAACTACCTCGAGGCGCGTGGCGGCGAGCAGCCCGGCCGCCCCGAGCTGGTGGAGCCCGCTCCCAAGGGCTGACCCCAGCCGGTCAGGGGAAGACGTGGCGGCCCCGGCTGCCGTCGGGGTTGGTCCACGACAGGGCCCGCAGCTGGTGCCCCACGCCGGCGTTCCCGCTCGGGTGGTCCAGCTCCAGGACGAAGGCCGTCAGGTGGACCCCGGCGAGGCTGACGGCCTGCACCGTGCTGCTGGCGTGGGCCCCGTCGGCCAGGGTGAACCAGATGTCCCGGGCACCCTCGGGCAGCAGGCCGTAGGCGAAGCCGTAGTCCGGGTGGCTGGGGTCGTTGCGGACCGACTGGGGCTGGCTGGGCCAGACGACCTCCCTGCGGCCGATGCCCAACGGCAGTCCGGCGGTCTCGGTCGCGTCGCCGAGGTAGACGCCCCAGCTCCCCTCCTGCGGGTCGGTCCAGACGCTGACCTGGTTGCCGCTGCCCGACAGGGTGAACGTGGCCACCGTGTCGCTCGTGGGCACCGAGGTGGATCGGACGCCCCGGTGGTCGACCCACCCGACGCCCAGGAACCGCGAGGCCAGGGAGGCGTCCTGCGGCAGGACGCCGACCGCCCGGTAGCCGGTGCCCGGCAGCGGGGCGGTGGTGACGTAGCCGGCCGACAGCGCCCGGCCGAGGAAGTCGGCGCTCACCGAGACGGCGTCCGCGGGCACGACGCCGAGGATGGCGCCGCTGGTCCCCGCGTTGCCGAAGCTTGCCCCTGTGCCCAGCCCCTCGGTGCTGCGCCCCCACACCCGCTCGCGGTGCCCGTCGGCGTCGACGCGGTAGAAGTCGAGCTGGGTGTCCTGCCCCACGGAGCTGATCGTCGCGGCGAACCGGTCGCCGCCCAGCACCAGGACGGCCGAGACGGGACGTCGCAGTGTTCGCTGCAGGTCCAGCCCACCATGGCTGCGCCCCCGCGGCCCCAGCAGAGCCACCACCACGGCGAGAAGCGCCATGACGGCGACGAGGCCGGACAGGGAGACACGCCGGACCCGGGTCGCCCGACGGCTCCGGTGCAGGACGTCGTCCGGGTCGACCGTCATCGGCGGGGCCGGTGCCTCGGCCAGGGCCGCCTCGAGCTCCTCCACAACGTGGCCGGCCACCACGGCCCTCCCGCCGGTCGGGGACGTGACCGCCAGCTTCGCCTGCAGCGTGGCCACGCCACGCGAGGCGGCATGGCCCACCGCTCCCACCGAGAGGTCGAGCAGGTCGGCGGCGGCCTGCTCGGTAAGGCCGCTGCCGTGGAGCAGCACCACCACCTGGCGCTGCCGTGAGGGCAGCAGCTGCAGCAACCGCACCAGCTCGTCAACCCGCTCGACGCTGCCGCCGGGCCCGTCCACCGCGGGATCGGTGGGCCGTGCGGGGGCGACGTGGCGGGAGT
>NZ_DASVZH010000270.1:0-14316 GCF_036391795.1 Oryzihumus sp. | reverse complement strand
CACTGCCGCGCAGGCGCGGTTCTGGGTGGCGCTGGAGCAGCCCGGGCCCTGGGGCCGTGAGGCGGCGACCCAGTCCCACCTCGACCCCGACGTGGGGGCCGGCCTCGATCGGCTCTGCGCCGAGCACGGCGGGCGGCTGCTGCTCATCCGCCGTCCGGGCGCGCACGCCGACCGGCGTGGCAGCCAGGGGCAACGTGTCTACGTCGCCGGTGGCCTCACGGACCGGCCGTGGCTGCTGGAGGCGGACCTCGACCTGCCCTCCCAGCTCGGCCGGCTGCCCTGGCCGGCCCTGGCGGCCGGGGACATCGACGTCGTCCTCGACGCGGTGCCCGAGCTGGAGGAGGCACACGACCCGGTGCTGCTGGTGTGCACCAACTCCCGCCGGGACGTGTGCTGCGCGGTCAGGGGTCGTCCGGTCGCGCTCGCTGCTGCGCAGGCCCACCCCGGGCGCGTGTGGGAGTGCTCCCACACCGGCGGGCACCGTTTCGCCCCCACCGGCGTGCTGCTGCCCTGGGGCCAGATGCTCGCCCGGCTCGACGGCGACCTGGCCGTCGAGGTGCTCGACGCGGCGGAGCGGGGCGAGCTGCCCGCCGCCGTGCTCGGGTCCTGGCACGACCGCGGCCGCAGCGTCCTCGAACCCCCGGCCCAGGCGGTGGAGGCGGCCCTGCGCGAGCAGCTCGGCGAGCCGGACCTCATCGCGTTGTCGACCACCGCCGAGCCCGACCCCGAGGACTCCACCGCGTGGCGGTGCACGGTGAGCCACCGGGACGGTCGCTGCTGGTCGGTGCGGGTCGAGCGGCTCATGGGCGACTACCTGCCGGAGTCGTGCGGCAAGGCCCCCGTGGCCACCTGGTCCTGGCGGGTGGGCCCGGCCTCGGTGGTCTGACTCCCCCGATTCCCCGGCACGCGTCGCACGATTCTCCGGAGACCGGTCACGCCCGCCGCAGCATCGAGCGAGTGAGCCCTCCATCGAGTCCAGCCCTCCCGGCATCCGGTGCCAGACCCGGAAACCCTTCAACCTGAACCGTTCCAGCGAGAGACACCCGCGTGGCTCGCGACACGAGCGACGCCGGGCCCGGCCAGGGACAGCGACCGCGGTGGGGGCCGGCCGGCATACGCCTCGTCCGTTATCGCGTCGTGGGCGCGCGTGAGGCTTCGGTTACCTGATCGTTATCGGTGCAGACCCCACCTGCGGTTGCGAGGTCGTGTGCAAGCGTTTTTACTCAGGTGTCTGATATCCCTCAGTGTCGAGGTGCTCAGCCCCCGACACGCCATTGATTCGGAGGCGGGCGGATGGCCCACGACACAAGAAGGCGCCGCGCACGCGTGGCGTTCGCAGCGGCCGCCACAGTCGCCCTGGTGACTGCGGGGTGCAGCAGCGGCAGTTCTTCCTCGAGCAGCTCGGCGCAGGCAGGCGCGAGCTCTCGCGGGCCGATCACCTTCGTCACCGGCAAGGACAACAGCGGTGTCTGGGCGCCCACGATCTCGAAGTGGAACGCGGCCCACCCCAACGAGAAGGTCACGCTCAAGGAGCAGACCGACCAGGCCGACCAGCAGCACGACGACATCGTGCAGCACATGCAGGCCAAGGACCCCAGCTACGACATCGTCACCGTCGACGTCGTCTGGACCGCCGAGTTCGCGGCCAAGGGCTGGCTGGTCCCGCTCAAGGGCCAGTTCGCCATGGACACGAGCAAGCTGCTCAAGCCGACCGTGGTCGCGGCGACCTACAACAACACGCTCTACGCGGCGCCGTTCGCCAGTGACGGCGGACTGCTGTACTACCGCAAGGACCTCGTGCCGACGCCTCCCAAGACGCTGGACGAGATGTGGGGCATGTGCGGCATCGCCAAGAAGAACAACATGGGCTGCTACGCCGGCCAGTTCTCCAAGTACGAGGGCCTGACCGTCAACGCGGCCGAGGCGATCAACACCGCGGGCGGCAAGATCGTCGACGACCAGGGCAAGCCCACCGTCGACTCCCCCGAGGCGCGCAAGGGCCTGCAGATGCTCGCCGACCACTACAAGAACGGTGACATCCCCAAGGAGGCCATCACCTTCCAGGAGGAGCAGGGCCGCCAGGCGTTCGAGGCCGGCAAGCTGCTGTTCCTGCGCAACTGGCCCTACGTCTACAACCTGGCCAAGACCGACGGCTCCTCCGTCGTCAAGACCAAGTTCGGCGTCGCGCCGCTGCCCGGCATGAGCGGACCGGGCGCCTCCAGCCTCGGTGGCCACAGCGAGGGCATCAGCGTCTACTCCAAGCACAAGGCGACGGCGTTCGACTTCCTCAAGTTCATCGAGGACGACGCGCAGCAGAAGTTCTTCATGGAGCAGGGCTCGCTGGCCCCGGTCGTGGCGTCGATCTACGACGACCCGGCGCTGGTCGCGAAGTACCCCTACCTGCCCACGCTGAAGACCTCCATCTCCAACGCCGTCCCGCGCCCGGTGACGCCGTTCTACCCGGCGGTCACCACGGCCATCCAGGACAACGCCTACCCCGCGATCAAGGGTGACAAGTCCGTGGACCAGGCCATCAAGGACATGCAGGCGGCCATCAAGTCGGCCACCAGCGGCGGCTGATCGACATCGCCCTGGGGTGGGGTCGGGTCTCTGGACCCGGCCCCGCCCCAGGCACCACACTCCTGGGCAGGTACCGCGAACGGTGCCTGGGTGCCACGTCTGGGCAAGGAGGCCCCGCATGAGCACGACTGTTGAGACGGCGACCCGCTCCAGCACACCGCCGAGCAAGCGAAAGCGCGGGGGGCTGAACGCCGGGCAAGGCCGCCGGGGAGTCTTCCTGGTCCTCCCGACGATCGTCGTGCTGACGGTCGTGATCGTCTACCCGCTGATCAGCGCGGTGATCCTGTCCTTCCAGAAGGACTCGGGTCTGGACAAGGCCACCGGCCTGTTCGTCGAGGGCGGCCCCGCCGGCCTGTCGAACTACACCCACTGGCTGCTGGCCGACTGTGGCACCGGCAAGGGCAGCTGCCCCCCGGGCAGCATCGGCTCGCTGTTCTGGCCGGCCCTGTTCGTCACGCTCTTCTTCACCGTGGTCTCGGTGTCGATCGAGGTCATTCTCGGCCTGTGGTTCGCCACGATCATGAACCGCGAGTTCCGCGGCCGTGGCCTGGTCCGCGCCGCCATCCTTGTCCCGTGGGCGATCCCCACCGCCGTGACCGCCAAGCTGTGGCTGTTCATCTTCGCCTACGACGGGATCGCCAACCACCTGCTCGGCTTCGTCGGGGTATCCCCCCTGCTGTGGACCGGTGACGCCTGGCCGGCCCGCTTCGCGGTCGTCATCGCCGACGTCTGGAAGACCACCCCGTTCATGGCCCTGCTGATCCTGGCCGGCCTGCAGCTGATCGGCTCCGACGTCTACGAGGCGGCCCAGATCGACGGCGCCTCCCGCTGGCAGACCTTCACCCGGATCACGTTGCCGATGATCAAGGTCCCGCTCATGGTGGCCGTGCTCTTCCGCACCCTCGACGTCCTGCGCATCTTCGACCTCCCCTACATCCTCACCGGAGGTGGCGGCGGCGACGGCCACGCGACGACGACGTTGTCGATCCTGGTGATCAAGCAGATCCGCGAGGGCTTCCACAGTGCGTCCGCCCTGTCGACCATCGTCTTCCTGATCATCGCGTTCGTCGCGTTCCTGTTCATCCGGTTCGGCGGCGCGGACGTGGTCCAGCGCCCGCCCAAGCCCAGCAAGGGCGCCAAGGAAGAGCCGCCGCAGCTCGCCAGCGTGGGCGAGTCGATCGTCGAAGGGAACTGACGCCATGACTGCCACCACGGGCACCGCGCCCGGCACCACCACCTCCGGCGTCGCCCACGAGCACCACATCAAGAGCGAGCGGTGGAAGAACACCCGGGCCTACGCCGGCCTGGCGCTCATCGTCATCTGGGGCCTGGCGCCCTTCTACTGGATGATCGTCACGGCGTTCCGCGACGTGGGCTACACCTTCGACACCACGCCCTGGCCGACCCACGTCACGCTGGACAACTTCAAGACGGCGTTCTCGACGGACCGCGGCAACCACTTCGCGCAGGCGCTGGGCAACAGCGTCATCATCGGCGTGGTGACCACCGCGCTGGCGATGCTGGTCGGCGTGTTCGCCGCCTACGCCCTGTCACGGCTGCACTTCCGCGGCAAGTACCTCGTCCTCGGGTTCATCCTGGGTGCCTCGATGTTCCCCGGCGTGGCGCTCGTCTCGCCGCTGTTCCAGCTGTTCTCCTCGCTCGGCTGGCTGACCGGCGCGAACTACCAGGCCCTGATCATCCCCGACATCTCCTTCGCCCTGCCGCTCACGGTCTACACCCTGACGGCGTTCTTCTCGGAGATGCCGTGGGAGCTCGAGGAGTCGGCCCGCATGGACGGCTGCACCCAGGGGCAGGCCTTCCGCAAGATCATGCTGCCGCTCGCAGCGCCGGGTCTGTTCACCACGGCGATCCTGGCCTTCATCAGCGCGTGGAACGAGTTCCTGCTCGCCTCACAGTTCGCCACGTCGACGACCCAGCCGGTCACCGTCGCCATCGCGAACTTCTCCGGGGCCCAGCCGCACCAGGAGCCGTACACCACCGTCATGGCGGCGGGCACCATCGTCACGGTCCCCCTCATCATCATGGTGCTGTTCTTCCAGCGCGCGATCGTCTCCGGCCTGACCGCCGGAGGCGTCAAGGGCTAGGGCTGAGGCCGCCGGCATGGGGATCTTCAACCCCGGGGGTGGCACGGGCAGCCACCCCCGGGCCAGGGCCGAGCGGCTCGAGCTGCTCATGGGCTTCCTCGGCTTCTTCACGGTCATGGCCTTCATCCAGACCCTGGTGCTGGAGCTGCGCGGCAAGAACGCGGTCGGCGCGGCTCTCCTCCTCGCCGGCCTCGTCGCGGCGCTCTACCTGGCCTGGCGGGCGCGGCGCAAAGTCAAGCTCTAGGCAGGGGGCGCCATGAGCACCATCCACGACGTCGCCAGGGCCGCCGGGGTGTCCGTCTCCACGGTGTCGCGCGCGCTGCGCGGCCTGGACCGGGTGAGCCCGCAGACCCGGGACCGGGTCGCCAAGGCGGCCCTCGACCTGCGTTACATCGCCTCGCCGACCGCGTCGTCCCTGGCCTCGGGACGCACCCGGGTCGTCGCGGTCGTGGTGCCGTTCCTCACCCGGTGGTTCTTCGCCACCCTGATCAGCGGCATCGAGAAGGCCCTGCGCCGCCAAGGCCACCACGTGCTGCTCGTGGACCTCGAGGGCGACTCCTTCGACAGCAGGCTGCGCCTGAGCCAGGACATGCTCTGGAAGCGGGTCGACGGCGTCATCGTGCTCAGCACCCCGCTGGACGAGCAGGAGCAGGCCCTCATCGACGGCCTGGGCCTGCCCGTGATCACCATCGGCAACCGCATCCGGGACTGGCCCTGCGTGCGCATCGACGACCGGGCTGCGATGGGCGTCGCGGTCCGCCACGTCCTCGACCTCGGTCACACCCGGATCGCCTACGTCGGGGCGGTGGAGCAGGGCACCTCCGCCCTGCAGACCCCCCGCGAGCGCGCGGAGACCTTCCTGACCACCCTCGCCGAGCGCGGGCTGCGGTGCCCGCCCACGTGGGTGGTGGGCTCGGACTGGACGGCGGCGGGCGCGGCCCGCGACGTCGCCGGCCTGCTGCGCGCCCGCTCCCGGCCCACGGCCGTGGTCGCCGCTTCGGACGAGATGGCCTTCGGGGTCATGGCGGCCGCACGGCGGGCCGGGTTGTCGGTGCCCGGGGACCTGTCCGTCGTCGGTATCGACGACCACGTGCTCTCCGAGGTCCTCGACCTGACGACGGTGCGCCAGGACGTGCCGCACCAGGGGCAGCGCGCCGCCGAGCTGCTGCTCGGCCAGCTGCTCGACGGCTCGGTCTCCCGCCCTGGTGTGGAGGTGGTCCCGGTCCAGCTCGTGGTGCGCGGGTCCACCGCCGCGCCGGTCCGGGCTGCCCGCCGGGGCGGCACCTCACGCGTCGCCAGCGCCTGAGGACCGCCCCTCGGCAGTCAGCGGTGGGCGTCGATGAAGCCCAGGATCTGCGTCCACGCGTCAGCGCAGGCGTCAGCCCACTCCTCGAAGGAACGGTCGAAGAACGAGTGGGGCGCCCCCTCGTAGACCTTCGTGGTGTGCTCCTTGCCGGCCCGGGTCAGCGCGTCGTCGAAGGCCATCGACTCCTCCAGCGGGATGCCCTTGTCCGCACCGGCGACGAGCAGGAGCAGCGGGGAGTCGATGGCGTGCAGCACCTCCATGGCCGTGGACGGCCGCCCGTAGAAGCCGATCGAGCCGGCCGGGTGCAGCGCCGTGCCCGCCAGCCGCCAGGAGTGGCCGCCGAACAGGCAGAAGCCCAGGGTGAAGATCGGGTCCGAGCTGCGCTCCCGGAGCCGTGCAGCGGCAGCCGAGGCGTCCGCCAGGACCTGCTCGGGGTGCAGGGCCTTGGCGTGCGGGAGGTATTCGAAGTCGTCGTCGCGGGGGCTCAGCCCGGCGCTGCGGGCGTAGGGGTCGATGGCGACGGTGTCCAGGCCGGCCTCGGCGCAGCGCAGCGCGAGGTCGGTGTAGTACGGGTGCAGCCCGCGGATGTCCGGCAGCAGCACGAGGCTGGCGCCGCGGCGGGTCACCGGCTGGGCGTCGAACGCCGCGAAGCGGGTGCCGTCGGCCGAGGTGAGCTCGACCGGGCCGTGCTCGCCGATCTCGCTGGACTTCGGGGGTGCCGGGGGACGCTGGTCACTGGAGAAGCACATGCGCCCAGTCTGCGGGCTCCATCCCGGCCCGGCCACCGCTGGTGAGGTATGCCGTGCCGGCGCCGGAGCGGCATACCTCACCGGTCGTTGGCGGCCGGAGGTGTCCGGCCGCCCACGCCAGGTCAGACGTCGATGCGCTCGCGGTCCAGTGCCGTGGCCGAGTCGATGATGAAGTCCTTGCGCGGCGCGACGTCGTTGCCCATGAGCAGGTCGAAGACCCGCTCGGCCATCTCGGCGTCCTTGAGCGTCACCCGGCGCAGGGTGCGGTGGCGCGGGTCCATCGTGGTCTCGGCCAGCTGGTCGGCGTCCATCTCGCCGAGGCCCTTGTAGCGCTGCATCGGCTGCTTGATCTTGCGGCCCTTCTTCTCCAGGGCCGTGACCGTCCGGCGCATCTCACCCTCGTTGTAGGTGTAGATGAGCTCGTTCTTCTTGCCGCCGGGGTTGACGACCTCGATGCGGTGCAGCGGCGGCACGGCCGCGTAGACCCGGCCCGCCTCGACGAGCGGTCGCATGTAGCGGAAGAACAGCGTCAGCAGCAGGGTGCGGATGTGGGCGCCGTCGACGTCGGCGTCGGTCATGATGATGACCTTGCCGTAGCGGGCCGCGTCGAGGTCGAACGAGCGTCCCGACCCGGCACCGATGACCTGGATGATCGCGGCACACTCGGCGTTCTTGAGCATGTCCGCGACCGAGGCCTTCTGGACGTTGAGGATCTTGCCCCGGATCGGCAGCAGCGCCTGGTGGTCGGAGGACCGGGCCAGCTTGGCCGTGCCCAGCGCGCTGTCACCCTCGACGATGAACAGCTCGGAGCGGTCCACGTCGGAGGTGCGGCAGTCGGCCAGCTTGGCCGGCAGCGAGGAGGTCTCCAGCGCGTTCTTGCGCCGCTGGGTCTCCTTGTGCAGCCGCGCGCTGATGCGCGACTTCATCTCGGCGACGACCTTCTCGAGCAGCAGCGCCGCCTGGGCCTTCTCGCCGCGCTTGGTCGAGGTGAGCAGGGCCGTCAGCTCCTTCTCGACGACCTTGGTCACGATCGCCCGCACCGCCGAGGTGCCGAGGACCTCCTTGGTCTGGCCCTCGAACTGCGGCTCGGCCAGGCGCACCGTCACCACGGCGGTCAGCCCGGCGAGGATGTCGTCCTTCTCGGGCTTGTCCTGACCGACCTTGAGCCGACGGGCGTTGACCTCGAGCTGCTTGCGGAAGACCTTCATCAGGGCCTGCTCGAAGCCGGCCATGTGGGTGCCGCCCTTGGGCGTGCTGATGATGTTGACGAAGGAGACGACCTTGGTGTCGTAGCCGGTGCCCCAGCGCAGCGCGATGTCGACACCGCACTCACGCTCGACCTCGGTCGGGGTCATGTGCCCCTTGTCGTCGAGGACGGGCACGGTCTCCTTGAAGTGGCCCGAGCCCTGCAGGCGCCACACGTCGGTCACCGCTGGGTCGGCGGCCAGGAAGTCGGTGAACTCGCTGATGCCGCCGTCGTGCTGGAACCGCTCCTCGTGGGGGCCGTGCTCCCCCGGCGTGCCGGGCAGGCGGCGCTCGTCGCGGATGACGATGGCCAGGCCGGGGATGAGGTAGGAGGTCTGGCGGGCCCGGCCGATCAGCTCGTCGTAGACGAAGGCGGCGTCCTTGAGGAAGATCTGTCGGTCGGCCCAGTAGCGGATGCGGCAGCCGGTGCGCCCGCGCGCCGCCTTGCCGACGATGCGCAGCTCGCTGTTGTCGACGAACGGCGTGAACTCGGCCGAGGCCGACTTGTCGCCGTTGCGGTCGGCGAACACGCCCGGCTCGCCCCTGTGGAAGCTCATCGCGTAGGTCTTGCCGCCCCGGTCCACCTCGACGTCGAGGCGCTCGGACAGGGCGTTGACCACTGAGGCACCCACGCCGTGGAGGCCACCGGAGGCGGTGTAGGAGCCCCCGCCGAACTTGCCGCCGGCGTGCAGCTTGGTGAAGACCACCTCGACACCCGTCAGGCCGGTGCGGGGCTCGACGTCGACGGGGATGCCACGGCCGTTGTCGCGGACCTCCACCGAGCCGTCGGCCAGGAGGATGACCTCGATCTGGTCGCCGAAACCGCCCAGCGCCTCGTCGACGGAGTTGTCGATGATCTCCCACAGACAGTGCATGAGACCGCGGGAGTCGGTCGACCCGATGTACATGCCGGGGCGCTTGCGCACCGCCTCCAGCCCCTCGAGGACCTGCAGGTGGCGGGCGGTGTAGTCGCTGGCGGCGCTCTTGACGGCGGTCTTGGTCACGGTCTTGGTGGCGGTGGCCACGGGGCGGGATTCCCTTCGATGGTGCGTGTCCCCCGGCCCCGGGCCGGGTTTCTGCTTGGCTGCAGGCTAGCCTCCTCCACCGACGCACCCACGTCAGGCACGCGGCACACCGGCTTGTTCCGGTCCTCGTGCGCTGACAGCGGAACCGGCCCATGAGATGACCCACACCGGCGCGCCCCTGCCCGGCGGGAACGAACTGACGTGCTTCACTGTTGGAACCGGCGCAGACGGGATGACCCGGAGGCAGGCCGGCAGCCGCGGGGCTCCGAACCACCAGTGGGTGCGGAGGACCAACGGACGCCGACACCGCACCGGGCGCCCACTACGACGTAAGGAAGGCAGACGTGACCACTGCACTGGCACCGACTCTGACCGCGGCCGACCGCTGCGACCGCTGTGGCGCCCAGGCCTACATTCGCGCCCGCCTCACCGCTGGCGGCGAGCTGCTCTTCTGCGCCCACCACGGGCGGGAGCACCTGGCCAAGCTGAAGGACATCTCCATCGAGATCCAGGACGAGAGCGACCGCCTCGTCGAGACCCCCTCGACCCCTGCGCCCGACGAGCGCTGACCCCGGCCGACAGACCCCCGGCCCATGGAGCCCGTGACCCTGCTCGCGGGCGCTTTGGTGCTGGTGGGGCTGGTCGGCATCGTCGTACCGCTCCTGCCCGGACTGCCCCTGGTCTGGGCAGGAGCGCTGTTGTGGGCGGTCTCGGTGCACACGACTGGCGCATGGCTGGTGCTCGGCCTGGTGACCGCCCTGGGTGTGCTCGGCCTCGTGCTCAAGTACGTCCTGCCGGGCCGGCACCTGCAGTCCAGCACCGTGGGCACGCCCACCATGCTCGCCGGCGTCGCCGTGGGCGTGGTGGGCTTCTTCGTGGTCCCCGTGGTCGGCGGAGTGCTCGGCTTCGTGCTGGGGATCTTCCTGGCCGAGCTGCTGCGGCTGCGCTCGGCGACGGCGGCGTGGCCGTCCACGGTCACCGCGCTCAAGGCGGTCGGGCTGGGCATGCTGGTCGAGCTCGCGGCCGGGTTCGCGATGGCGGGGACCTGGGTGGTCGGCCTGCTCACGGTCGGGTGAGGACCCCGTCGGGGGACGACCCCACCGGGACGCGACGCACCGGCCTCGTTGGGCCGAGGGCCGTGGCGACCCCGTCGGCCGGGTCAGCTCCAGTCGTTGCGGCGCTTGTCCCAGCGCTGCTCGAGGCGCTGCATGAACGTCTGGCCGGAGCGGGCCTTGCGGGCCTTGGACGACGTCGCGGCCGGGCGGATGCTGCCGTCCGGGGCGACCGAGCCCAAGGTGGCCTTGGTCCGTGGCGGGGTGCTGGCGTAGACCGCCCCGCCGATCATCAGCGCGAAGCCGATCGCGCCGATCCACACCGCCTGCATGACCCCGAGCACGACCAGGCCGAGGCCGACGACCACCGCCGCGACCCCGAGGATGATGCGCCGACGTATGCGGGCGCGGGCGATGGAGCCCTGCATCTGCGAGGCGAACTTCGGGTCCTCGGCATACAGCGCTTGCTCCATCTGCTGCAGCAGATGCTGCTCGTGCTCTGAGAGCGGCACCTTCAACCTCCCGTGCGCTCGCTTCGATGAGGAAGACGCTTGGCGATCCGAAAACGTTTCCTCCGGGCGGGATCCGGACGGGCTTGTTCTTCTCGCTGTGGTTCAGGATATGTCCCCGCGCAGCGTTGTGGTACCCGGCCTTCAGTCCCGGGCTGAGGGACCTGTGTCACGGGCCGGGAGACGGTCGTCCCCGCACCGGCGCCCGGGGGCTGCGGCCGTCGGGGCGGGCACCTGTCGCCCCGGGCCGGGAGTCCCGGACCAGGCTGGCCGGACGGACCGCGCCCGCCCCGAACCGGGCACTGGCCCGGTCGACCGCCCGGTCGGCGTCGCGCCAGCCGTGCGCGGGCTCGTCGAGCCGCCCCTGCACCGGCGCGGTCTCGGCCTGGAGCAGCCCCTCGACCTTGACCCCGACCAGACGCAGCCGGGCCCGCTGCAGGCCGAGCGCGTCGAACAGGTCCCGCGCCGTCGCGTAGAGGTCGCGGCTGACGTCGGTGGGGTCGCGCAGGGTCCGTGACCGGGTGATCGTGGTGAAGTCGGCGAAGCGCACCTTGAGGGTCACCGTGCGCCCGACCAGGCCGGCGGCGCGCATCCTGGCCGCGGTGCGGTCGCTGAGCTTGAGCAGCTGGCGGTGGATGACCGCCGGGTCGTCGACGTCGTGGGCGAACGTCTCATCGGAGCTGATGCTGCGCTCGCGCCGTGCCGGCACGACCGGGCGGGGGTCGCGTCCCCACGCCAGGTCGTGCAGGTGTGCCCCCGTGGTCTCGCCCAGCCCGCGGCGCAGGGTCTGCACCGGGGTGTGCGCGATGTCGGCCACGGTGCGCAGCCCGAGCCGGTGCAGCGACTCCTCGGTGCGCTCACCCACCCCCCAGAGGGCACCCACCGGCAGCTGGTGCAGGAACGGCACGACCTCGGCTCGGGGGACGACGAGCAGCCCGTCGGGCTTGGCCAGCCCGGAGGCGAGCTTGGCGACGAACTTGGTGGGGGCGACGCCCACCGAGCAGGTGACGCCCTGCTCGTCGGCGATGGTGTCGCGGACCATCCGGGCGATCCGGGACGGCGACCCGAGCCGGCGACCCGCCCCGGAGACGTCGAGGAACGCCTCGTCCATCGACAGCGGCTCCACGATCGGGGTGACCGTGCCGAACACCGCCATCACCGCCTGAGACACCTGCGAGTAGCGGGTGTAGTCGGGCGCCACGACCGTGGCCTGCGGGCACAGCCGCCGGGCCCGGGCCATGGGCATGGCGGCGGCGACCCCGAACGCACGCGCCTCGTAGGTTGCCGAGAGCACCACCCCGCGGTTGCCGCCCCCGCCGATGATGACCGGGGTGCCGGCCAGCTCGGGACGGGCCAGCAGCGACACCGAGGCGTAGAAGGCGTCCATGTCGACGTGCAGGATCGAGCAGCCGGTGTCATCGGGCTCCCCATTGCTGCGGGCCGGCACGCTGAACTGCCGCCGGCTCATCGCCGGCTACCCGGCCCGGAGACGGGCACCGCAGCGCCCACCCCGGCACCTGCCCCGGTGCCCACTCCACCGGTATGCCGTGCCGGTCGCCTCCCGTGGGAGGTGCCCAGCCTCGCGGGCGGCCGACCCCAACCCGCGAGCAGGAGGTCTCGCCTCGCGGGCGGGCCGTCAGGCCGTCCTGGTGAGCGGTCAGGCCGTCCGGAGGGTCGGTCAGGCCTTGCGGGCGAGCACGTGCAGGGTCGCGCCGAGCTGGCCCAGGAAGCCGAAGTCGGGGTGCCGCGCAGCGGCCTGCTCGAGCTCGAGCAGGGCGGTGCGGTCGGCATCGGAGTCGGTGAAGGCGGCCGGGACCAGGTCGCTGAAGATGCGCACGCCGTGGGAGTCCTGGACCTCCATCCCGGCGCTGCGCAGCAGCTCCTCCACTCCCCCCGCGTCGAAGCGGCGCGGCAGCGGGTCGGTGGCCCCCCAGCGGCCGTCGGCGCTGGTGAGCGCGTGCCGGGCCTGGGTGAACTGGCCGGCGAGGGCCTTGGCCATGACCACGGCGAGGCGCTGGGCGACGAGCAGGCTGAGGTGGCCGCCGTCGGCCAGGACGGCGGCGACGGACTGCAGGCTGGTCTGCGGGTCGTCGACGAACTCCAGCACCCCGTGGCAGCAGACCAGGTCGGCCTCGCCGGCAGGGTGGACGTCGAGCAGGGTGCCGGCGTCCCCCTGGACCGCGACGACCCGGTCGGCGACCCCGGCGTCACCGGCGCGCCGGTTGAGGGCGGCCAGGGCGTCGGGGCTGGGGTCGACGACGGTGACGTGGTGGCCGAGCGCGGCGATCGGCACGGCCAGCCCGCCGGTGCCGCCGCCGAGGTCGACCACCCGCAGCGGCCGGCCGAGCTCGCTGGTGCGGTGCTCCACGAGCGAGCGCACCGACTCCCACACGGCAAAGGTGCGCACCGAGGTCTCGACCCCACCGCGGCGGGAACGTCGGAGGTCTTCGGGCACGGTGGCACTCCTTCGGTGGCAGCCGCCGGCCGCGGCGGCTGCGGTGGCACGGGGACGCGCCTCACCCTAGTGCCCCGAGCTTCCGGGGCTGGCGTGCCACAGCTTGCGGGGCGCAGCCCCCGGCGGGGTGTCGCCGTCGGGGACGATCCGGCTGTCGGAGAGCTTGCGGGCGTCGCGCACGTCGCCACCTGCCGGCCGGATGTCGGCGTAGGGCGACTGACGGAAGCCCGAGGCGTGCACCAGCACCCGGCGCCGCCGGCCGCCGCCCATGCCACCGGCCCGCTCCCCCTGCTCCGTGCCGTCCCCCGCGTCCGGCCCCCCGAACCCGCCGGGGTGGCCCACGCCGAACCCGCCGTCCGGGCCGCTGAACCCGCCGGCGGGTGTCCCGTCACCCAGCGGCCCGCCCGGCCCGGCACTGGGCCCGGAGGCCGGCGCCATGACCGGCCGACTGGACCGGGACGCCGCCGCCCCTGCCACGGCCGCCTCGCCGTAGGCGGCGGTGGCCCCGGCCAGGAAGTGGGCCCGCTCGTCCGCTTCGGCGAGCGCGACGTGCACCGCCTCGACCCCGCCGGCGGTCCACGCGTCCCACAGCGCCGACAGCTCCCACGCCCCGGTGGCCCGCAGGGAGACCCCCTTGGGGCCGGTGCGGCGCAGCTCTCCGCGCACCAGCAGCATCCAGGAGTGGAAGACTGTGGCGGCGTAGGGCCCCTGGACGTCCTCGAAGAAGGTCGCGTCGACCGGGCCGGTGGCGTCGTCGAGGGTGAGGAACACCACCCGGCGGCCGGAGCGGATCGGCGGGGTCTGGGTGGCGACCTTGACCCCGGCGACGAGCAGCTCGGCGCGGCTGCGACGGCCGAGCAGGTCACGGGAGCGGGTCACCCCGAGCGCGTCGAGCATCGGGGCGTAGAAGTCGACCACGTGGGCGCTGGCGTCCAGGCCGAGGATGTCGAGCTCGGCCCGCACCCGCTCCGGTCCGGTCATCTCGGGCAGGCCGGTCGAGGTGGTCAGCTCGGGGTCGTCACCGAGGTCGAGGGTCAGCTGGGTCGCCTGGGCCGCGGCGGGGACGGCGGCACCGGCCGCCCGGGACTGGGTGGCGGCCAGCGCCCGCACGTCGGGACCGGCACCCGTCCCCACCCCGGCGAGGACGGCCTGCCGGCTCTGCGCCCTCCCGGCGATCGCACCGTCGTCGCCGTCGAGGAGGGTGCCGGTGTCGGCGTCGAGGAGCGCGGCGACGGCGGCCAGGCCGCCACGGCGCCACGTGTCGTGGACCACGCCGAGCTCCCACGCGCC
>NZ_DASVZH010000269.1:0-1906 GCF_036391795.1 Oryzihumus sp. | reverse complement strand
GGCCCAGCTGTCGAACATGAAGAACTACCTCGACCCGGCCGCCAAGATGCAGGAGCTGGCGCAGGGCTTCGGCGTGGTCACCACGTACTACCCGTCGGGCCCGCTGCTGCAGTACGACCCCGCCGTCGTCACCGACGTCCCGAAGACGCCGGAGGCGCTGCTCGCGTGGGCCAAGGCGCACCCCGGCAAGTTCGGCTACGCCCGCCCGGCCAACTCCGGCCCGGGCCGCACCTTCCTGTTGGGCCTGCCGTACATGCTCGGCGACAAGGACCCGACGGACCCGGTCAACGGCTGGGACAAGACGTGGGCCTACCTGAAGGACCTCGGCTCGACGATCAGCACCTACCCGACCGGCACCGGACAGGTGATCTCCAACATGGCCGACGGCACGTGGGCGATGGTGCCCACCACCACGGGCTGGGACATCAACCCCCGCGCCCTGGGCCAGGAGCCGAAGACGATCGCCGCGGCGCCGTTCGACAGCTTCACGTGGGTGACGGACGCGCACTACGCCGTGATCCCCAAGGGCCAGAGCGCCGACAAGGTGTCCGCGATCCTCAACCTGCTGCAGTACATGCTGACGCCCGAGGTCAACGCGATGGCCTACGACACCGGCTACTTCTACCCCGGCCCCGCCGTGAAGGGCGCCACCCTCGACAAGGCCCCCGCCAAGAGCCAGCAGACGATCAAGGACTTCGGCCGTGACTGGTACGACGCCCTGATCGACAAGATGCCCAAGGCCGTGCCGCTCACCCCGGACCAGATGGTCAAGGCGTTCGACATCTGGGACCGCGAGGTCGGCTCCGGGAAGTTCAAGGCGAAGTAACCATGACGATCACTGCCAGCAAGTTCCAGTCCCTCGAGCTCCGAGGTGTCGGTCGCAGCTTCGGTGGCGTGGACGCGCTGGTGGGCCTCGACCTGACGGTCCGGGCGGGCGAGTTCATCGCCCTGCTCGGGCCGTCGGGCTGCGGGAAGTCCACGGCGCTGAACTGCCTCGCGGGGCTGCTCCCGCTCACCCACGGCCAGATCCTGGTGGACGGCACGCGGGTGGACACCGTCGCCGCGGAGAACCGCGACTTCGGCATGGTGTTCCAGAACTACGCGCTGTTCCCGCACCTGACGGTCGAGAAGAACGTCGCCTTCGGGCTGCAGATGCGCAAGGTGCCCAAGGCGGAGCTGAAGCGGCGCGTGGCCGAGGCGATCGCCCTGGTCAAGCTCGAGCAGCACGCCACCAAGCTGCCGGGCCAGCTGTCCGGCGGCCAGCAGCAGCGGGTGGCGATCGCCCGCGCGGTGGTGATGGAGCCGCGGCTGGTGCTCATGGACGAGCCGCTGTCCAACCTCGACGCCAAGCTCCGGCTGGAGATGCGCACCGAGATCCGCCGCCTGCACCAGTCGCTGGGGCTGACGACGATCTACGTCACGCACGACCAGGAGGAGGCCCTGTCGATGGCCGACCGCCTGGTGGTGCTCCGCGAGGGGCGCGTGCAGCAGATCGGCACGCCCGAGGAGCTGCACAACCACCCGGCGAACTGGCACGTGGCCGACTTCATGGGCTACCGCAACCTGCTGGACCTCGACGTCGTCTCGGTCGCGGGTCCGGCCGTGACCGTGGCCGGCAACGGGGTCGTGCTGCACGGCACCGCGGTGGGATCGGTGGCGCCGGGGGCGGCGGTGCGGGCGGCGATCCGGCCCGAGGACCTCGTGGTGGTCTCGCCGTCGCTGCCGGTGCGCGGCGGCAACTCCGCCAAGGCGACCGTCTCGGTGGTGGAGTACCACGGCCGCGAGTTCGCGGTCGGGGTGACCACGCCCGGCGGCCAGCTGCTGCACGTGCGGTCCGACCACGCGCCGGCCGTCGGCAGCACGGTCGAGCTGACGGCGGACCCGTCCCGCGTGCTCGTCTACCCGC
>NZ_DASVZH010000268.1:0-16340 GCF_036391795.1 Oryzihumus sp. | reverse complement strand
CGCGGATCGAGGCGGCCGTCCCGGCGCAGCCCCGGCGGGTGACACTCGCGCTGGCCGGTGAGGCCGAACGTGGTGGGTGGTGGGGCCAGGGTCGACCGGCCGACTGGTCCGACGCGGTGACGGCCGCCCGGGCCGTCGCCGACGCCCTCGGGGTCGAGCTGCACGTCACCGCCGACGACCACGCCCCCTGGCACCCCGGGCGCTGTGCCCGACTGAGCCTGGCCGACGGCACGCTCGTGGGCCACGCCGGCGAGCTGCACCCCAAGGCGGTCGCGGCCCTCGAGCTGCCCGCGCGCACCTGCGCCGCCGAGCTGGACGTCGACGTGCTCTCCGCCGCCAGCGAGGGCAACGTGCAGGCGACGGCGCTGTCGACCTACCCGGTCGCGCACAGCGACGTTGCGCTCACGGTCGAGGACGCCGTCCCGGCCGGGGAGGTCGAGGCGGTCATCCGCGAGGCGGCCGGCGAGCTGCTGGAGTCGGTGTGGCTGTTCGACGTCTACCGCGGCGAGCAGGTGGGGGAGGGGCACCGGTCACTGGCCTACCGGATGTACTTCCGCGCTCCCGACCGCACGCTGACCACCGAGGAGGTCAACGGGCTGCGGGACCGCGCCATCGCCCGCGCCGCCGAGCGCCTCGGCGCCGTCCAGCGTGGGGCCTGAGCCGACGTGTCGCGCCCGGGGTGGCCACCTGAGGGGTGTCCCCCGGGCGGGCCGTGGCCGCGATGCATAGAACTGCGCTGGGGTGTATAGTCATGCGGCATGGTGACGGCAGCGGTGGCAGGCGCGAGCGGCTATGCCGGTGGCGAGATCGTCAGGCTTCTCCTGGCGCATCCCGTGATCGAGGTCGGCTCGCTCACCGCTGCGTCCAACGCCGGCTGCCGGCTCGGTGAGGTCCACCCGCACCTGACGCCGCTGGCCGACCGCGTCCTGGTCGAGACCTCGGCACAGACCCTCGCCGGCCACGACGTGGTCTTCCTCGCCCTCCCGCACGGTGCCTCCGCGGCCCTGGCCGCCCAGCTGCCCGACGACGTGGTCGTCATCGACTGCGGCGCCGACTTCCGGCTCGCCGACGCGCAGGCCTGGGGGCACTTCTACGGCAGCGAGCATGCCGGCACGTGGCCCTACGGCCTGCCCGAGCTCTCCGGCCGTGACGGCGCGCGGCACCGCGAGGAGCTGTCCGGCGCGCGGCGGGTCGCCGTCCCCGGCTGCTACCCGACCGCGTGCAGCCTCGCCCTCGCCCCCGGCTTCGTGGCCGGGCTGCTCGAGCCGCAGGACGTGGTCATCGTCGCCGCCAGCGGCACCTCCGGGGCGGGCAAGGGGCTCAAGGCGCACCTGCTCGGCGCCGAGGTCATGGGCTCCATGTCGCCCTACGGCGTCGGCGGCGTGCACCGGCACACCCCCGAGGTCGAGCAGAACCTCTCCCGTGCCGCCGGGGCCGCGGTCACCGTCTCGTTCACCCCCACGCTGGCCCCCATGCCGCGGGGCATCCTCGCCACCGCGACCGCCAAGGCCACCCCGGAAGCGACCGCCGGGTCCGTGCGCGAGGCGTGGCACACGGCATACGCGGACGAGCCGTTCGTGCACCTGCTGCCCGAAGGGCAGTGGCCGCGGACCGCGGACGTGCTCGGCAGCAACTGCGTGCACGTGCAGGTCACCCTCGACGAGCGGGCCGGCCGCGTCGTCGCCGTCGCGGCCGTCGACAACCTGACCAAGGGCACCGCCGGCGCCGCCGTGCAGTGCGCCAACCTCGCCCTCGGCCTGCCGGAGACCACCGGCCTTCCCCTCACCGGAGTCGCCCCGTGAGCATCACCGTCCCCCAGGGCTTCCGCGCCAGCGGCGTGGTCGCCGGGCTCAAGGCCAGCGGCCGGCCCGACGTGGCCGTCGTCGTCAACGACGGGCCGCGTCACGACGCCGCCGCCGTGTTCACGAGCAACCGGGTGGTCGCCGCCCCGGTGACGTGGAGCCGGCAGGTCCTCACCGACGGGCGGGCGGACGCCGTGGTGCTCAACTCCGGTGGCGCCAACGCCTGCACCGGGCCGCAGGGCTTCGCCGACACCCACGCCAGCGCCGAGCACCTCGCCACCGCCCTGGGGCTCTCGGCCGGCGACGTCGTGGTGTGCTCCACCGGCCTCATCGGCGAGCTGCTGCCGATGGACCGGCTCACCGCGGGCATCGACGCCGGCGTGGCCGCGCTGACCGGCGACGGGGGCGAGGCCGCCGCCACGGCGATCCTGACCACCGACACGGTGAGCAAGCAGGCCGTCGCCGCCGGGGACGGCTGGCTGGTCGGTGGCATGGCCAAGGGCGCGGGCATGCTCGCGCCGGCACTGGCCACCATGCTCGTCGTGGTGACCACCGACGCGGCCGCCGACCCGGCCACCCTCGACGCCGCGCTGCGGGCCGCGACCGCGCAGACGTTCGACCGGGTCGACTCCGACGGGTGCATGTCCACCAACGACACGGTGCTGCTGCTGGCCTCCGGCGCCTCCGGGGTCACCCCGACGGAGGGCGAGCTCACCGACGCGGTCACCGCCGTGTGCGCCGACCTGGCCCGGCAGCTGGTCGCCGACGCCGAGGGCGCCCGGCACGACATCGCCGTCGAGGTCCGCTCGGCCGCCAGCGTCGCGGACGCCCTCGAGGTGGCCCGCGCGGTCGCGCGCAACAACCTGTTCAAGTGCGCGGTCTTCGGCGGCGACCCCAACTGGGGCCGGGTCCTGGCCGCCGTCGGCACCACGGCCGCCGCGTTCGAGCCCGACCGGCTCGACGTCTCGATCAACGGCGTGCAGGTCTGCCGCGCCGGCGGGGTGGGGCAGGACCGCTCGCTGGTGGACCTGTCCGGTCGCGAGGTGCACGTGCTGGTCGACCTGCACGCCGGCGCCGAGACCGCCACCGTCTGGACCAACGACCTCACGCACGACTACGTCCACGAGAACTCGGCCTACAGCACATGACGACCACCACCCTGCGCGGGACCATCGACACCGACGCCCTGTCCCGGGCCGCCGGCAAGGCCCAGACCCTGGTCGAGGCCCTGCCGTGGCTCGAGCGGTTCCGCGGCGCGCTCGTCGTCATCAAGTACGGCGGCAACGCCATGCTCGACGAGGAGCTCAAGGCCGCCTTCGCCCAGGACATCGTGTTCCTGCGGTATGCCGGGCTGCGCCCCGTCGTCGTGCACGGCGGCGGACCGCAGATCGCCAGCATGCTCGGCCGGCTCGGGCTGCCCAGCGAGTTCCGGGGGGGCCTGCGGGTCACCACCCCGGAGGTCATGGACGTGGTGCGCATGGTCCTCACCGGCCAGGTGGGCCGCGAGCTCGTCGGCCTGATCAACCGGCACGGCCCGCTCGCTGTCGGCCTCTCCGGCGAGGACGCCGCCCTGTTCGGGGCCCGCCGCCGGCCCGCCACCGTCAACGGCCAGCCGGTCGATGTGGGCCTGGTCGGCGACGTCGAGACGGTCAACCCCACCGCCGTCACCGACCTGCTCGAGGCCGGCCGCATCCCCGTCGTCTCCACCATCGCCCCCGACCTCGACGAGGACGGGCAGGTGCTCAACGTCAACGCCGACACCGCCGCCGCGGCGCTCGCGGTGGCGCTGCGCGCGCACAAGCTCGTCGTGCTCACCGACGTCGAGGGCATCTACGCCAGCTGGCCCGACCGCGACTCGCTGCTGTCGAGCCTGGCGGTCAGCGACGCCGACACGCTGCTGAGCCGGGTGGACACGGGCATGGTGCCCAAGCTCGAGGCGTGCATCCGGGCCGTGCGCCAGGGCGTGCCGCAGGCCCACGTCATCGACGGCCGGCAGCCGCACTCGCTGCTGCTGGAGGTCTTCACCAGCGAGGGAATCGGGACCATGGTCGTCCCGGATGGAGCGGACTCATGAGCGGGACCACCGTCAAGGACTGGCTCGAGCGCTACGACCACGCGCTGCTCGGCGTCTTCGGGCAGCCGCGCAGCGTGCTGGTCCGGGGGGAGGGCGCGTTCGTCGAGGACGTCGAGGGCACCCGCTACCTCGACCTGCTCGGCGGCATCGCCGTCAACACCCTCGGCCACGGGCACCCGGCCCTGGTGCGCGCCATCGCGGAGCAGGCCGCCTCGCTGGTCCACGTCTCCAACTTCTTCACCACCCCGGGCCAGGTCGAGCTCGCCGAGCGCCTGCTCGCCCTCGCCGGGGCGCCCGAGGGCTCGGCGGTCTTCTTCGCCAACTCCGGGACCGAGGCGCTCGAGGCGGCGGTGAAGCTGAGCCGGCGCACCGGCCGGACCCGGATCGTGGCCGCGGAGGGCGCCTTCCACGGGCGCACCACCGGCGCGCTGGCGCTGACCCACAAGCCGGCCTACCGCGAGCCGTTCGAGCCGCTCATCCCCGAGGTCGTCCACGTCCCCTGGAACGACCAGGACGCGCTGCGTGCGGCCGTCACGGAGGACGTCGCCGCCGTGGTCCTCGAGCCGATCCAGGGTGAGGCGGGCGTGCGACCCGCCGACCCGGCATACCTGCAGCTGGCCCGCGAGCTGACCACCGCCCACGGCGCGCTGCTCGTCCTGGACGAGGTGCAGACCGGGGTCGCCCGCACCGGCAGCTGGTTCGCCTTCCAGCAGGCCGGGGTCACCCCCGACGCCATCACCCTGGCCAAGGGCCTGGGCGGCGGCGTGCCGATCGGCGCCCTGGTGACCTTCGGGCCCGAGGTCACCGGGCTGCTCACCGCCGGGCAGCACGGCACGACCTTCGGCGGCAACCCGCTGGCCGTGGCCGCCGCCCTGGCGGTCCTCGACACCATCGAGGGGGAGGGCCTGGTCGAGCACGCCCGCGTCGCCGGCGACCACGTCGCCGCAGCCGTCCTCGCCCTCGGGCACCCGCTGGTGGCCGAGGTCCGCGGCGCCGGCCTGCTGCGGGCGATCCAGCTCACCGCCGACGTCGCGCCCCAGGTGGCCGAGCGGGCGCTCGCGAACGGCTTCATCGTCAACCCGGTCACCCCCAGCGTGCTGCGCCTGGCCCCGCCGCTAGTCGTCACGACCGGGCAGCTCGACACCTTCGTGGCCGCCCTGCCCGCCTTCCTCGACGGACTGGAGACCTCCTGATGCCCCGCCACTTCCTGCGCGACGACGACCTCACTGCGGCCGAGCAGTCCGCCGTGATCGACCGGGCCATCGCCCTGAAGGCGCGCCCGTTCAGTGAGCCCGTCCTGGCCGGCCCCCGGGCCGTCGCGGTCGTCTTCGACAAGCCCTCGACCCGCACGCGGGTGTCGTTCTCGGTGGGCGTGGCCCAGCTCGGCGGCTACCCGCTGGTCATCGACGCCGCCTCCAGCCAGCTCGGCCGGGGCGAGCCGATCGAGGACACCACGCGGGTGCTCGAGCGCCAGGCCGCGGCGATCGTGTGGCGCACCTTCGGCCAGGAGCGGATCGAGGCGATGGCCGCGGTGAGCACCGTGCCGGTCGTCAACGCCCTCACCGACGAGTTCCACCCCTGCCAGATCCTGGCCGACCTCATGACGGTCACGGAGCACAAGGGGCGCCTGGCCGGCCTGACCCTGGCCTACGTCGGGGACGCGGCCAACAACATGGCCCACTCATACCTGCTCGGCGGCGCCCTCGCCGGCATGCACGTCCGCGTCGCGGGCCCGGCCTCGCACCAGCCGGACCCGGCCGTGGTCGAGCGGGCCACCCAGCTCGCCGCCGAGCAGGGCGGCTCGGTGCTCGTCACCACCGACGCAGCCGAGGCGTTCGCCGGCGCCGACGTCCTCGCCACCGACACCTGGGTGTCCATGGGGCAGGAGGCCGAGAAGGCGGCTCGCTCGGGCGCGGACAACCCGTTCGCGCCGTTCAGCCTCGACGACGCCGCCCTCGCCCAGGCCGCGCCCGACGCCATCGTGCTGCACTGCCTGCCGGCCTACCGGGGCCTGGAGATCAGCGCCTCGGTCATCGACGGCCCGCAGTCGGTCGTCTGGGACGAGGCCGAGAACCGGCTGCACGCGCAGAAGGCGCTGCTGTGCTTCCTGCTCGAGGCCTCGGCGCCGGTGCGGGAGCTGACGGCATGATCGCCCACACCCGCGCCGCCCGGCACCAGCGGATCGTGGAGATCCTCGGCCGGCACAGCATCCGCTCCCAGGGTGAGCTGCTGACCCACCTGGCCCAGGACGGCCTCGAGGTCACCCAGGCGACGCTCTCCCGGGACCTGGTCGAGCTCGGCGCGGTCAAGGTCCGCCAGGGGCGGACCCTGGTGTATGCCGTGCCGGGGGAGGGCGGCGACCGCACCCCCCGCGCGGCCGAGGCCACCGACGCCGTCAACGCCCGGCTCAAGAGGCTCTGCGAGGAACTGCTCGTCACCGCCGAGGCCTCGGCCAACCTCGTCGTGGTCCGCACCCCGCCGGGGGCCGCGCAGTACCTCGCCTCGGCCATCGACCACGCCGACGAGGCGACCATCATCGGCACGATCGCCGGCGACGACACGATCCTGGTCATCACCGCCGGCCCCGAGGACGGCCCGGCCGTCGCGGGCCGCCTGTTGTCCCTGGCCGGCACGCGGGAGGATTGAGCGTTGCTGCGCCTCGCCTGACCGCCACCGGGCCCCGGACCGGGGCCACCCGACATACCTGTTGCACGACAAGACATCTGAGCACTGAGGAGCACCCCGTGACCGACCGCGTTGTCCTTGCCTACTCCGGAGGCCTCGACACCTCCGTCGCCATCGGCTGGATCGCCGACGCCACCCAGGCCGAGGTCGTGGCCGTGGCCGTCGACGTGGGCCAGGGCGGGGAGGACCTCGAGGTCATCCGCCGGCGCGCCCTGGACTGCGGCGCGGTTGAGGCCTACGTCGCCGACGCCCGCGACGAGTTCGCCGACGAGTACTGCCTGCCCGCGCTGCAGGCCAACGCCCTCTACATGGACCGCTACCCGCTGGTGTCGGCGCTGTCCCGCCCGGTGATCGTCAAGCACCTCGTCGCCGCCGCGAAGCAGCACGGCGCCACCACGGTCGCCCACGGCTGCACCGGCAAGGGCAACGACCAGGTCCGCTTCGAGGTGGGCATCTCCGGCCTCGCCCCCGATCTGAAGTGCATCGCCCCGGTGCGCGACCTCGCGCTGACCCGCGACAAGGCGATCGACTACGCCGAGAAGCACGACCTGCCGATCGAGACGACCAAGAAGAACCCGTACTCCATCGACCAGAACGTCTTCGGTCGCGCGGTGGAGACTGGCTTCCTCGAGGACATCTGGAACGCCCCGATCGAGGACCTGTACTCCTACACCAAGGACCCCTCGCGCCAGCACGACAAGGACGAGGTCGTCATCACCTTCGAGGGCGGCGTGCCGGTCGCCATCGACGGCGAGAAGGTCACCGTCCTGCAGGCGATCCAGACGCTCAACGAGCGCGCGGGCAACGCCGGCGTAGGTCGCCTCGACATGGTCGAGGACCGTCTCGTCGGCATCAAGAGCCGCGAGGTCTACGAGGCGCCGGGCGCGATCGCGCTGATCACCGCCCACCAGGAGCTGGAGAACGTCACGCTCGAGCGCGAGCTCGGCCGCTACAAGCGCGGCGTCGAGCAGAAGTGGGGCGAGCTGACCTACGACGGCCTGTGGTTCAGCCCGCTCAAGCGCTCGCTGGACGCGTTCATCGCCTCCACCCAGGAGCACGTCAGCGGCGACATCCGGATGACGCTGCACGGCGGCCGCGCGGTGGTCACCGGCCGTCGCTCGGACACCAGCCTGTACGACTACAACCTGGCGACCTACGACGAGGGCGACACCTTCGACCAGTCGCTGGCCAAGGGCTTCATCGAGATCCACGGGCTGTCGAGCAAGATCGCCTCGGGTCGCGACCAGCGTCTCGGCCATGCCTGAGCCGGTGCCCGCGACTCCCTCGAACGGCGACCGGCTCAGCCTGTGGGGCGGCCGGTTCGCCGGCGGCCCGGCGGACGCGCTGGCCGCCCTGTCGAAGTCGACCCACTTCGACTGGCGCCTGGCGCCCTACGACATCGCCGGCTCCCGGGCCCACGCCCGGGTGCTGGCCAAGGCCGGGCTGCTCGACGAGCCGACGCTCGCCGCGATGCTCGACGCGCTGGACCGGCTCGAGGCCGACGTGCTCTCGGGGGAGTTCGCCCCGGCCGAGGCCGACGAGGACGTGCACACGGCGCTCGAGCGCGGCCTGATCGAGCGGGCCGGGGCCGACGTCGGCGGGCGGCTGCGCGCCGGGCGGTCCCGCAACGACCAGGTCGCCACGCTGTTCCGGATGTACCTGCGTGACCACGCCCGGACCTGCGCCAACCTGGTGCTCGACGTCGTCGACGCCCTCGTCGCCCAGTCCGCCGAGCACCTCGACGTGGCCATGCCCGGGCGCACCCACCTGCAGCACGCCCAGCCGGTCCTGCTGGCGCACCACCTGCTGGCGCACGCCTGGGCGCTGCTGCGCGATGTCGACCGCTGGCAGGACTGGGACCGCCGCACGGCGTTGTCGCCGTACGGCTCCGGCGCCCTGGCCGGGAGCAGCCTCGGCCTCGACCCCGACGCGGTGGCGACCGACCTCGGCTTCACCGCCGCGGTGGAGAACTCCATCGACGGCACGGCGAGCCGGGACTTCGTCGCCGAGTTCGCCTTCGTCTCGGCGATGGCGGCGGTCGACATCTCCCGGCTGGCCGAGGAGGTCGTGCTGTGGGCGACGAAGGAGTTCTCCTTCATCACCCTCGACGACGCCTACTCCACCGGGTCGAGCATCATGCCGCAGAAGAAGAACCCGGACGTGGCCGAGCTGGCGCGTGGCAAGGCGGGCCGGCTGGTCGGCGACCTCGCCGGGCTGCTCACGACGTTGAAGTCGCTGCCGCTGGCCTACAACCGGGACCTGCAGGAGGACAAGGAGCCGGTGTTCGACGCCGTCGACACCCTCGAGGTCCTGCTCCCGGCGTTCGCGGGCATGGTGGCCACGATGCGCTTCAACACCGAGCGGCTGGAGTCGCTGGCGCCGCAGGGGTTCTCCCTGGCCACCGACGTCGCCGAGTGGCTGGTCCGCCAGGGCGTGCCGTTCCGCGTGGCCCACGAGGTCGCGGGGGAGTGCGTGCGGGCGTGCGAGCTGCGCGGGATCGAGCTGTGGGACCTGTCCGACACCGACCTGCAGGCCATCTCGGTGCACCTGACCGCGGACGTGCGCAGCGTCCTGTCCGTCGAGGGCTCGCTGGCCTCCCGCGACGCCAAGGGCGGCACCGCCCCGGCCCGGGTGGCCGAGCAGCTCGAGCTCGTCCGCGCCCAGGTCGCCGCCGCCCGGACGGCCCTGGGCACCGGCTCGGTCCTCGGGACGCCCTGATCCCCACAGTCCCCACCGGACGCACGGAACGGCCCGTATCGCGCCCCCTCCGCCAGCGCGACACGGGCCGTTTCGTGCGTCCGGTCAGGGTCGTGAGGGCTGGCCGGACTCCAGGAGCTCCTTGAGCCCCGCCCAGATGGCCGCCTCCTGCCGGCGGCCGACCCAGCCGAGCGCCGGCCCCGCCAGCCGCAGCGCGCCATGGGGGTGCAGCTGCCAGGACCAGCGCATCCGCGTCCCGCCGTCGACCGCGTCGAACGTCATCCTGCCGCTCACCTCGGCGAAGGCCGACGTCGTCCTCAGCTCCAGCCGGTGCGGCCGCTCGAACGCGGTCAGCTCGCTGACCATGCGCATCGGCCGCGGCCGCGTCGCCATGTGGGCCTCGAACCGCGTGCCCACCCCGACCGGCCCGTCGGTCACCTTCGCCGACCGCGCCATCCGCGGGTTGTATGCCGGTTCGTGGCGTTCGTCCGCGACGTAGTCGAAGACCTCCTCCACCGGACGGCGAATGACCGTCTCTCCCTCGACCCAGGCCATACCCATCCCTCCGGTTCGCCGGCCCCGACCCCGTGAGCGTGGTCTGGACGGCCGGCCGTAGGGGGTGCCCAAGGTCCTGCCTTCGGCCTGCGAGCCGCGCCCGGACACACCCTTTACCCGGAGTTGCTTTACCTGCGCCTGACGGCGCGACAGACTGCGGTCCTGTGACCCGCGACACAGCGGGCCCTCTTCAGGGAGAGGTGCGCATGACGGTCCACGACGATCTGGCAGCAGCGGGCAACCGCGCGGCGGCACTGAGGCAGTCGGTGGTGGTCCTCGCCGGCCGGCTGGGCGACACGATCGACGTGCGCCGGCTCAAGGACGACGTCGGACGGGTCATCGCCGACCTCAACCTCATCGCCCAGGCCAGCCACGAGCGGCTCCCGCAGGGCCAGCCCGGGGAGATCATCTACATCCCCGACGAGGAGTACGACCCCTCGCTGTGGGCCGAGGCCGACGACGAGGCCGCCGGCCCCCGGCCGGGGCGCTGAGACGTGGCGGGGGCAGACCTGCGCCCCGGTGTGGGTGCGCCGGGCCGGGCCCGGATCGACCAGCGCACGCTGCGCGTCGACCGGTGGTGGGTGCAGCCGACCCTGACCGTGATCGGGCTCGTCGCCTGGCTGGCCTACGCCACGGTCCGCGCCGCGTCCCAGGTCAACTACTGGGTGGCCGACTACCACTACCTCACGCCGTTCGCCTCGCCGTGCCTGTCCACCTCGTGCGCCCCGGGCTCGAGCCACTTCGGCACCCCGTTCGGCGACTTCCCCCCGCTGGTGCCCTACGCGATCCTCACGCTGCCGTTCCTGCTGCTGTTCCGGCTCACCTGCTACTACTACCGCAAGGCCTACTACCGCTCGTTCTGGCTCTCGCCGCCGGCCTGCGCCGTCGCGGAACCGCACGCGCGCTACTCCGGCGAGACGCGCTTTCCGCTCCTGGGCCAGAACCTGCACCGCTACTTCTTCTACGCCGCGGTGCTCATCTCGCTGATCAACACGTATGACGCGCTGGTCGCCTTCCACGGCAAGGACGGCGGGTTCGGGTTCGGCCTGGGCAACGTGGTCCTGCTCGCCAACGTCGTGCTGCTGTGGGCCTACACGCTGTCCTGCCACAGCTGCCGCAGCATCATCGGGGGCCGCCTCAACCACTTCAGCAGGCACCCGCTGCGCTACCGGCTGTGGGGCCAGGTGTCGCGGCTCAACCGCCACCACATGGGTCTGGCCTGGACGACGCTGGCCTCGCTGGTGGTGACCGACGCCTACATCGCGCTGGTCGCCTCGGGCTCGCTGTCGGACCTGCGCTTCATCAACTGACGCCGGCCACCACGCCGACGCACGCTCACAACCAGAGGGGCTGCACGTGACGGACCTGGAACGCCACAGCTACGACGTCGTGGTGATCGGTGCCGGTGGCGCCGGGCTCCGCGCGGCCATCGAGGCCCGCGAGCACGGGCTGCGCACGGCGATCATCTGCAAGTCGTTGTTCGGCAAGGCCCACACCGTCATGGCCGAGGGCGGCATCGCCGCGTCGATGGGCAACGTCAACAGCAAGGACAGCTGGCAGGTGCACTTCCGTGACACCCTGCGCGGCGGCAAGTTCCTCAACAACCCCCGCATGGCCGAGCTGCACGCCAAGGAGGCGCCGCAGCGGGTCTGGGAGCTGGAGACCTACGGCGCGCTGTTCGACCGCACCGCCGACGGCCGGATCAGCCAGCGCAACTTCGGCGGCCACGAGTACCCCCGCCTGGCCCACGTCGGCGACCGCACCGGCCTGGAGCTCATCCGCACCCTGCAGCAGAAGATCGTGTCGCTGCAGCAGGAGGACGAGCGCGAGTCCGGCGACGCCGAGGCACGGCTGAAGGTGTTCGCGGAGCTGACGGTCACCGACCTGCTGCTCGACGGCGAGGCGGTCTCGGGCGCCTTCGGCTACTGGCGCGAGTCCGGCCGGTTCGTGCTGTTCGAGACGCCGACGGTGATCCTCGCGACCGGCGGCATCGGCAAGTCCTTCAAGGTCACCAGCAACTCCTGGGAGTACACCGGCGACGGGCATGCGCTGGCCCTGCGCGCCGGAGCCACGCTGATCAACATGGAGTTCGTCCAGTTCCACCCCACCGGCATGGTCTGGCCGCCCTCGGTCAAGGGCATCCTCGTCACCGAGTCGGTGCGCGGCGACGGCGGCGTGCTGCGCAACTCCGAGGGCAAGCGGTTCATGTTCGACTACGTGCCCGACGTCTTCCGCGGCCAGTACGCCGACACCGAGGAGGAGGCGGACCGGTGGTACAAGGACCCCGACAACAACCTGCGCCCGCCGGAGCTGCTGCCCCGTGACGAGGTCGCGCGGGCGATCAACAGCGAGGTCAAGGAGGGCCGCGGCACCCCGCACGGCGGCGTCTACCTCGACGTGTCGACCCGCCTGCCCGCCGAGGAGATCATCCGGCGGCTGCCCTCCATGCACCACCAGTTCAAGGAGCTCGCCGACGTCGACATCACGGCCGAGCCGATGGAGGTCGGCCCGACGTGCCACTACGTCATGGGCGGCGTCGAGGTCGACGCCGACACCGCCGCCACGCGGGTCCCCGGCCTGTTCGCCGCGGGGGAGGTGGCCGGCGGCATGCACGGCTCCAACCGCCTCGGCGGCAACTCCCTGTCCGACCTGCTCGTCTTCGGCCGGCGCGCGGGAGCCGGCGCCGCGGCATACGTGGAGTCGTTGGGCGAGAAGCGGCCCGCGGTCTCCGAGGGTGACCTCGACGCCGCTGCGACGGTGGCGCTGGCGCCGTTCGGCAACGACGGCGGGGAGAACCCCTACACGCTGCACCAGGAGCTGCAGCAGTCGATGAACGACCTCGTCGGCATCATCCGGCGGGAGCACGAGGTCCGGGAGGCGCTCGAGCGGCTGGCGAAGCTGCGCTCCCGGGCGGCGACCGTCGGCGTCGAGGGCCACCGGCAGTTCAACCCCGGCTGGCACCTGGCGCTGGACCTGCGCAACATGCTGGCGGTCAGCGAGTGCGTCGCGCGCGCGGCACTGGAGCGCACCGAGAGCCGCGGCGGGCACACCCGCGAGGACCACCCGTCGATGGACCCGGCCTGGCGCGGGGTCAACCTCGTCTGCAGCCAGCGTGTCGACGGCGGGATCGACCTCACGCACCAGCCGGTGCCCGCGATCCGGCGCGACCTGCTGGAGCTGTTCGACCGCAAGGAGCTGGCCAAGTACCTCACCGAGGCGGAGCTGGCGGTGCTCGACACCCCGGCGCCCTCTCCCGAGCAGGGGAGCGAGTCATGAGCTACGACGGGCGTTTTCGCGTCTGGCGGGGCGACGCCGACGGCGGCGACCTGGCCGACTTCACCGTCGAGGTCAACGAGGGCGAGGTGGTCCTTGACATCATCCACCGGCTGCAGGCGACGCAGGCCCCCGACCTGGCGGTGCGCTGGAACTGCAAGGCGGGCAAGTGCGGCTCGTGCAGTGCGGAGATCAACGGCCGGCCGCGGCTGATGTGCATGACCCGCATGAGCACCTTCGAGGAGGGCGAGACGGTCACGGTGACGCCGCTGCGCGCCTTCCCGGTGGTGCGCGACCTGGTCACCGACGTGTCCTTCAACTACGAGAAGGCCCGCGCCGTGCCGGCGTTCGCGCCTCCGCCGGACCTCGCCCCCGGCGAATACCGGATGCAGCAGGTCGACGTCGAGCGCTCGCAGGAGTTCCGCAAGTGCATCGAGTGCTTCCTGTGCCAGGACGTCTGCCACGTCATCCGCGACCACGAGGACAACAAGCCGGCGTATGCCGGTCCGCGCTTCCTCATGCGCATCGCCGAACTCGACATGCACCCGCTCGACCAGGCCGACCGACGTGAGGCGGCGCAGCACGAGCACGGCCTCGGCCTGTGCAACATCACCAAGTGCTGCACCGAGGTCTGCCCGGAGCACATCAAGATCACCGACAACGCGCTGATCCCCCTCAAGGAGCGCGTCGTCGACCACTCGTACGATCCCTTGGTGTGGCTCGGTTCGAAGATCCGGCGCCGGCGCGACTGACCGCGCCGGCGGGGGAGCGGCTGCCCCGGGAGTTCTTCGACCGTCCGGTGCTCGAGGTGGCCCCCGACCTGCTCGGGTGCACGGTCACGCACGCCGGCGTCACCGTGCGGCTCACCGAGGTCGAGGCGTATGCCGGGGAGCAGGATCCCGGCTCGCACGCCTTCCGGGGCCCCACCCCGCGCACGCAGGTGATGTTCGGCCACCCCGGTGGCCTCTACGTCTACTTCACCTACGGCATGCACTGGTGCGCCAACCTCGTCTGCGGCCCCGAGGGCCACGCCAGCGCGGTGCTGATACGGGCCGGCGAGGTCGTCGGCGGCGAGGACGTGGCCGCCGCCCGGCGCGCCGGCATAGCCCGCCGGGACTGGGCCCGCGGCCCGGCCCGGCTGGCCATGACGCTGGGGCTGTCCGGCGACCAGGACGGCCTCGACGTGTGCGCCCCGGACTCTCCCGTGGTCGTCGGTCCACGCGTTGGCGCGGTCGAGGTGCACCAGGTGCGGACCGGCCCGCGGGTGGGCGTGAGCGGGGCCGGCGGCGACGGCACGGCATACCCGTGGAGGTTCTGGGTGGAGGGCGAGGCGAGCGTCTCGGCATACCGTCCGGGCAAACCGCGTCGCCGGCCCGACGCGTCGTAGGGCAGGCTGTGACCTGACCGGCGTCCGGCCGGGTCGGACCACAGAAGGGAACGAAGCACCGTGAGCGACATCCTCGACGAGCTGCAGTGGCGAGGGTTGGTGGCGCAGACCACCGACGAGGCCTCGCTGCGCGAAGCACTCGCCGACGGGCCGATCACGTTCTATTGCGGCTTCGACCCGACCGCGCCGAGCCTGCACATGGGCAACCTCGTGCAGCTGATCGTCATGCGGCACCTGCAGCGGGCCGGCCACAGGGCGCTCTGCCTCGTGGGCGGCTCGACCGGCCTGGTCGGTGACCCGAAGCCGACCGCCGAGCGCCAGCTGAACCCGCGCGAGACGGTGGCCGAGTGGGTTGAGCGGATCAACGTCCAGGTGCGCCCGTTCCTCGACTTCGACGGTGACAACCCGGCAATCATGGTCAACAACCTCGACTGGACCGCCCCGATGTCGGCGATCGACTTCCTGCGCGACATCGGCAAGCACTTCCGGGTCAACGCGATGATCAAGAAGGACGCGGTCTCGGCGCGCCTGAACAGCCAGGACGGGATCAGCTACACCGAGTTCAGCTACCAGATCCTGCAGGGGATGGACTTCCTGCACCTGTACCGCGACCACGGGTGCACGCTGCAGACCGGCGGCATCGACCAGTGGGGCAACCTCACCGCGGGGGTGGACCTGATCCACCGGGCCGAGCACGCCTCGGTGCACCTGCTCACGACGCCGCTGGTCACCAAGGCCGACGGCACCAAGTTCGGCAAGACCGAGGGCGGCACGGTGTGGCTCGACCCGGAAATGACCTCGCCGTACGCCTTCTACCAGTTCTGGATCAACGCCGACGACGCCTCGGTGATCAGCTACCTGAAGGTCTTCACCGACCGGACCCGGGAGGAGATCGACGAGCTCGAGAAGGCGGTGGCCGAGCGGCCCTTCGCGCGCGAGGCGCAGAGGACGCTGGCCGCCGACGTGACCACGCTCGTGCACGGCGCCGAGGCGACGGCTGCGGTCAGGGCGGCCAGCGAGGCGCTCTTCGGCAAGGGCGACCTCACGGCGCTCGATGCCCGGACCCTCGCCGACGCGACCGCCGAGCTGCCCGGTGGCACGGTCGCCGTCGGGGACTCGGTGGTGGACGCCCTCGTGGCGACCGGTCTGGTCGACGGTCGCAAGGCGGCGCGCCGGGTGATCGGTGAGGGGGGTGCCTCGGTCAACAACGTCAAGGTGACCGACGAGGACGCGGTGCTGGGGGAGGGCGACTTCCTGCACGGCCAGGTCGCGCTCCTGCGGCGAGGCCGCAAGTCCCTCGCCGCGGCGCGGCTTGCGCGCTGACCCCCCGGTGTGGCCGGCGGCCGGCGCTGACGGTCCGGTGACGCCGCGTGCTGATGCTCCGCGCTGACGGCCCATGTTGACGCCCCCTCCGGCACCGCCGGAGGGGGCGTCAGCGCGTTGACCAGCGGATTTGTTGATCCGGCAAGGGGGCCCGTAAAGTTCTCGACGTCAGCCCGACAGGGAGGAACGGACACCACCGCAGCGGAGCGCAAGCACCGCGCGAAGTAGGCCGGTCCCGGGGATGACACTCCACCGCAAGGCTCCGGTTCGCCGGAGCTGCCCGGAGCCCGGAACGGGGTTCGGGATCGGCTCGAGAGCCTGATACAGTGGAGAAGTTGGCCCGGACGCCGCAGGGCGCGGAGGCCGACACCAAACGAACGGTAGCCCCGGATCCAGGCGTTGAGTCTGGTGATGGTGCGCGTCCGGTCCTTGAGAACTCAACAGCGTGCCAAAAATCGATGCCAATTACCTCGTCCCGGCATCTTCGGATGTTGGACGAATTTCCTTTGGTTGATTGATAGATATCAAGTCCAGCGGGCTTGGT
>NZ_DASVZH010000267.1:0-10346 GCF_036391795.1 Oryzihumus sp. | reverse complement strand
GCGGCAGATGCGGAAGTTGCGTCGGCTTCATAGGGGCGTTGACAGACTAAGGCCGCCCAGAACCAACCCCGCCACGCCAAGGGTCACCCCTGCCAGAGGCATCTTGTCCATGGACAGGAAGATCAAGCTCAGCGCCAAGCCGACTACGGCCACCAAGACGATGACCAAGCGCCGTCTACGACTGCTTCGGGACCACGCGCTGCTCCGCGATGAGCTCGACATAGGTGCATTTTGGCATTCACGGCCTCGACGGAGGGGGCAATGGTGATCACGGGTCTGCTGCACAAACTCTGCCGTTGTTGGACGCAGGAGCATCTCCCGCTCATCGGCAGTTCCGCGCATTCTCCGCGGCATGAACGCTCGCATGGCTTGGGTGTGGCAGTGGTCGGTTTCGAGCCTGTTGGGCTTTGGCGTTGAGGTAGCGCTGTTCGGGGATGGAATCGGTGAGTGTGGTCGCCCGGTGATAGGCGTCCGCGGCTTCCGGGCTTTCCAGTGCGTCAAGCAGGTGCGCCACAGCGGCGAGGATGCGGTGGTCTCGCGGGCGTGCTGTCAGGAGGGGCCGTAGCGCCTCCAGCCCGGCAGCGGGTCCGTCCAGCTCACTGAGGGCGATGGCAGCCCCGAGCTCAGCGGCGGGACTGGGTGCCACGGTGAGCAGCATCCGGTAGAGCTCGTGGATCTGCGTCCAGTCAGTGGCTTGGAGCGTTGCGGCCGTGGCGTGCACGGCCGCGATTGCGGCCTGAAGCTGGAAGGGTCCGACCGGGCCGTTCGGGAGCGCTACCTCGAGCAGGGAGACCCCGCGCGCGATCTTCTCCTGGTCCCACGCCTCCCGGTCCTGCTCGGCCAGGGGGATCAGGATCCCGTCTCGCGTGCGCGCCGCGGCGCGCGCTTGCACCAGCAGCATCAGGGCGAGCAGTCCCATGGTCTCGGGGTCGCGAGGCAGCGCCCGGTGCAGCCGTCCGGTGAGCCGTATGGCCTCGGTGACCAAGTCATGGTTGATGACCGCACCGCCGGAAGGTGGAGCGGCTCCGGTGGTGAAGATCAGGTGCAGCACGTGTCGGACAGCGTGCAGGCGTTGGGGCAGTTCTGCTGCCTCGACGGTGCCGAAGCGGGCACCTTGTGCGCGAAGGGTGGCCTTGGCACGGCTGATCCGCTGGGCGGCCGTGGTCTCGGGCACCAGAAGCCCTGCCGCGATCTCTCGGGTGGTCAATCCGGCGACTGCTCGCAGCGTGAGTGCGACGGCCGAGGGGGTGCTGAGGCTGGGGTGGCAGCACAGCACGAGCATCTGGAGGGAGTCGTCGTGATCCACGGTGCGCTCGCTCCACAGCACGGCCCTCGACGTCTCCTCGTGGACCTCCCGGTTGGTGCGGGCGGCGTTCGCCCTGTGGGCGTCGATCAGGCGGCGGGAGGCGACCCGGATCAACCATCCGCGCGGGTTCTGTGGCACGCCGTCACGGGGCCACTGCTCGGCGGCGGCGAGCAACGCCTCCTGAGCTGCGTCCTCGCAGTCCTCCAGGACGGATCCGCGTCGCAGCAGCGCCGCGAGGACGTGTGGCGCCTCGCGGCGCCACACGTCCTCGATCTCGGTGGGCACAGGAGTCAGGACTCGCAGCCCGGTCGCATCGTCGGTCGGAGCTCGACCGTGTCACCCGGGCACGAGAATGCAGCGGCGAGCTCCTCGGCGCGCTCCTGGGATTCCACCTCGATCACGAAGAAGCCGGCCAGGTGCTCCTTGCTCTCGGCGTAGGGACCGTCGATTGGAAGCGGCTCGCCCTGGAAGTGGAACACCCGCGAGGATGTCGGGTCGCCCAGCGCGCACCCGTAGATGATCTCGCCCTTGGCATCGGCGTCGCCGAACACCTTCTCCCACCGAGCCCCGAGATCCGCCTGCTGCTGGGCCGGCAACGCCTGATACTCGCTGGTGTGGGCGCTCGTCGGGTGACCCCACGGCTGCGGGTTGGAGTGGATCAGAATGACGTACTTCATTGGGGCTCTCCTTCTACTGGCGGCGGCCGATCGGCCACCTTCATACCCGAACGTCGGAACCGGGGCGCAGAACTCGACAACGACTACGGACATGGATCAGATGCATCCCGAAACGCCTCGACACGGCCGAGCACTCTATGAGCGTCCACTGCAGTTCACCCCGCCCATCGGCACATCCGGACATCGGCAGATCAGGTCGGGCCCCTGACCCCCTCCGACCTTCGTCGCCGAGGGGGCTCAGTTGGCGCCGAGGACGGCAAGACCAAACGCTCACTGATTTTCGCGAACCCGAGAGCGGTTATTTCGCGAACACCTCTGGCGTGGCGGAGGCGGACGGGAATCGAACCCGCCTGACCCGGATGCCGGGTCACACCGGTTTTGAAGACCGGGAGGGCCACCAGGCACCTTCACGCCTCCCTCGCGCACCGGCAGGGCCGGAGGACGAGGTGGCCAGTCAAGCAGGTCATGCGGCCCGGGGCGACCGGGGCGGAACAGGTGTGTGGTCGCCGTCCGCCGGGTACGGTCACGAGGTCCACGACCCGACGACGGGAGAGCGCAGATGAGCGACGAGAGCACACCGGCACGCGGGCAGGAGGGTCAGCCCGAAGGGGCCGACCGGCTGAGCGCGGTCGACGACGCCCGCGAGCAGATCGCTGAGGATGCCGAGCTGCAGACCGCGCTGCAGGAGGCGTCGACAGAGGCGCCGCCGTGGCCTGGCCAGGGCGCGTCGGGCCAGGATGAGTCCGAGGAGCCCGATCCGACCGGCCAAGGCGGCTGACGCCGGCACCGTTCCGTTCACAGGAGGCTGCGGGCATGCTGTCGCAGCCTCCTGGGCGGGGCCGCCTGCTCCCGCTCCCCGGCATGGAGGACCCCGTAGGTGAACCCGTCCTCCCCGTGCCTGCGGGCCTGCTCGCTCAGCTCGACCAGCGTCGCGCGTGCCACGACGCTGTCCTGGTGCTCGCCGAGCCGGTCCTGGACGGCCTTGACGGCCTTCGCATAGCGCCGCATCGACTTTCCGGTCACCGGACGGGCCGACTCGGCGGCGTAGCGCAGCCGCTTGGTCGCCTTGCGCAGCTCGTGCAACGCCAGGTCCGTCTCGGGCGGTGCGTCCGCCCGGCGAACCGCCTTCGCCGCCTTCCGCACCCGCCTGCGCTCCCGCTCGACCGCGGCGGCCGCAGCCTCTCTCGCAGTCTGTTCCGCTGCGACGCCGTCACCGGGCAGGTCCGCGACGAGCTGGTCCAGGTGGTCAAGCAGGGCGAAGTAGCGGCCGCTGTCCAGGGCCTGCATCGCCTGCGCGCACCCCTCGGCGTGCTGCTCCTGCAGCTCGTGCCGGACCCTGTCGCGGACCGGCCCCCGGACCAGGTCCGGCGGCAGCACCTCGAGGTGCCGGTCGAGGCGCTCTCGCATGACCTGCGCATCCCGCGCCCCGCCCAGCTCCCTGCCGAGCCAGCGCAGCTCGTCCCTCACGAACCGGCGCAGGTCACCGTCGAGCTCCTCCCGGTAGCTCGTCAGGGCAGCGCGCACCCGACGGGCTGCGATCCGGAGCTGGTGCACCGAGTCGTCCAGGCCGCGACGCAGTCGCTGGTCCTGTTCCTTCAGGTGCGTGAGGTGGACGTGAACGGCATACCGCAGGAGGTGACCGGCCGGGTCCTGGCGCCGCGGCTCGGGCACGTGCAGGAGGGGTGCCGGGCGGTTGCCGAGCGCGCGGGCGAGCTTGGAGCTGCTCGACGAGGCAGTGGCGCCGGCGGCGACGAGCACCTCCTCTGCGGCCTCGAGCAGGCCGTCGCGGCCACCGTCGCCGAGCTCGACCTCCCACTCGCGCCATGAGGAGCGGCGCAGCCCGCGGGTGCGCGGCCGCGCGGTGACCTGGTCGTCGGTGACCGTGGCGAGGACCTCGTGGTCGGGGCCCACCAGGCGTCGCGCCCGGCGCTCGGTGCGCAGCTCCACCACCGGCACCACCGGTTCTCGTCGGACGTGGACCCGCACGGGCTGCAGCAGCTCCTCGGGCACCGGCTCGCCCTCGGGGCCGAGGGGGGCGGTCAGCTCCTGCCTGGCCGACTCGCCAACGGGCAGCTTCAGCGTCCACCCCGGGTCCTCACCGCCGGACCGGCGGCGCAGCGTCACCCCCTGGGTGGCGAGCGCGAGGCCCGGGGTGTCGTAGTAGGTGGCGTGCAGCGTCCACGGCTCGGGGGACTCCACACCGACGACACCGGGCAGGCCCGTGAGCGCCTCGACAGGAGGCACCGCCGTGGACTCGCCGACGTCGTACTTGCGCTCGATCTCCAGGTTGTCCTGCACCATGACTGAGCAGTACCCCGGAACCGGCAAGGCCAGACGCCTCGCCGACGCTGATGGGTCGTGGTTGAGTCGGGGCATGACCAGTGTGAGCTCAGTGACCCGCCTGACGCAGTACGCCCGCGGCGGCGGCTGTGCCTGCAAGATCCCTCCCGGTGAGCTCGAGTCGGTCGTGCGCGGACTGGCCGGGCCGGCCCACCCGGACCTGGTCGTCGGCCTCGAGAGCGGCGACGACGCAGCCGTGGTGCGCATCGAGGCCGGAGTCGCCGTCGTCGTCACCGCCGACTTCTTCACGCCGGTCGTCGACGACGCCTACGACTTCGGCCGGATCGCGGCCACCAACGCGCTGTCCGACGTCTACGCGATGGGCGGCCGCCCGGTCGTCGCCGTCAACCTCGTCGGCTGGCCGCGCGAGGTGCTGCCGGCGGAGCTGCTCGCCGAGGTCCTGCGCGGAGGGGCGGACGTCGGCCGCCTGGCCGGGTGCCACGTCGCGGGAGGCCACAGCATCGACGACCCGGAGCCGAAGTACGGCATGGCCGTCACCGGGGTCGCCGACCCCGAGCGGTTGATGCGCAACGACGCAGCACAAGCGGGTATGCCGCTCAGCCTCACCAAGCCGCTCGGGGTCGGGGTCCTCAACAACCGGCACAAGGCGACGGGCGAGGTGTTTCCCCACGCTGTGGCCGCGATGACCACCCTCAACGCCGAGGCCTCGCGGGCCGCCCTCGCCGCGGGGGTGCGGGCCGCCACGGACGTCACCGGCTTCGGGCTGCTCGGCCACCTGTTCACCATGGCGCGGGCCTCGGGTGTCAGCGCCGTCGTCGACGCGGCCGCGGTGCCCTACCTCGAAGGGGCCCGTGAGGCGCTGCGTGACGGCTTCGTCAGTGGCGGCACCCGGCGCAACCTGGACTGGGTGCGGCCGCACCTGTCCGCCACGGTGTCCGAGGACGAGCTGCTGCTGCTGGCCGACGCCCAGACGAGCGGTGGCCTCCTGGTCGTCGGGGAGGTGCCGGGCGCGCCCGTCGTCGGCGAGGTGGTCCCGGCCGGCGAGCACGTGCTGACGGTCCGCTGACCGGCCACGCGCCAGCGTAGGCGACGCACCGGCGCCAGGACACGCGCCGAGAGGGACGTTCCTCGGGCTTTCAGGTCACCTGAAGCCCCAGAAACGTCCCTCTCGATGGAAGTGCGGGTCGGCAGGAGGAGCGGGGCGCCGCCGGGAGGTGGGGGCTCGGGGGCTCAGGGCTGGTCGCGGCGGCGGGCGTCGAGACGCTCGCGCTGGGGAACCACGGTGTAGCGCGGGTCCAACGCCGAGGCCTGCCCGGCCTCGAAGATGCCGAACCGCGTGCAGGCCGAGCCGGCGAGCAGTGCCGCACCGGACAGGGCAGCCGCGAGCCGGCTGCGTCCGGCGAACAGGGCCGTGCCGACCGCCCCGGCGGCGGTGAGCGCCTTGCTGGCGCGCAGGAGCTGTCCGGCGCGGCCGGCGTGCAGTGGCTCGGCGGTCAGGCCCATCGACTGCTCCATCCGCTGGGCGGCGACCAGCTCCAGCGCGGCGCCGCCGATGGCCAGCCGACGGGCCGGACCGGCCTGGGCCGGGGGCGAGGCCAGCATGCCCAGCCCGCCGGAGGCGCTGGCCGCGGAGCCGACGAACACGAACGGCAGCTCTCGGTGCGCCTCGTGCCACGACGGCGTCGCCGTGTCGGTCAGCAGCACGGCCGTGTAGGACGCGACGGCCGGCGCCACGACGCCGGCGACCAGCCCGGCCGGACGCCCGGTGGCGCCGAGCACCGTTGCCGCCCAGCGCAGACGATGGGGGAGCAGTCCGCTGAGCTCGGACACGCCGGCCAGACCGGCCATGGGGCCGTAGGCCGACAAGACCCAGGTGCCCACCGACATCGGCGACGTCGGCTTGGCCACGCGGAGCATGTTGACGAAGCGCGACGGCTTGCCCAGGTCGTGCACCAGGGCGGCGAAGCTGAGGATGATGCCGACCAGCGCCCCGATCCGGCCCGCCCGCCGCAGCGCCGGACGTCCGGTCAGGTCGGCGCCGGCGCCCAGCAGCGAGGAACCGGCCGCGAGCCCGCCGAGGAACAGGTAGGCCGGGATGTCGGCTTCCCACGGTGAGGGCTTGACGACGGGGCGTCCGTAGTAGGAGGTGAACGTGGCCTCGGGCACCATCCGGCGCTCACCGCCGCGACCGCCCCGGCCGCGAGCCCGCCCGGCCCGGGTGCCCGGCACCGCGTCACGCCCGGGGGCCTGGTCCAGCGGACCCTGACGGTCCACACCCGGGCTCATGAGCGACCGCCCAGGAAGGACAGGACGGCGCCGGCGAGCAGGGCGCCCGCCGCGAGCCCAGCCTTGCGCCACATCTCCGGCAGGTCGCGGGTGGTGACCACCGGGTCCGGCGGCAGGCCGTAGACCTCGGGCTCGTCGAGCAGCAGGAACATCGCCCCGGCACCACCGATGCCGTCCTCGGGGTCCTCGCCGTAGAGCCGGGCGTCGGCGACGCCCTGCTCGTGCAGCGTCTCGACCCGGGTCTGCGCCCGCTCCCGCAGCTCGTCGAGGTCGCCGTACTGGATCGACTCGGTGGGGCAGGCCTTGGCGCAGGCCGGCATGTCGCCCACGCCGATGCGGTCATAGCAGAGCGTGCACTTCTGGGCGATGCCCACGTTCCTGGTCCCGGCGTCACCCTTGCGTCGCTCGATGACCCCGAAGGGGCACGCCGGCACGCAGTAGCCGCAGCCGTTGCAGATGTCGTCCTGCACCACCACCGTGCCGAACTCGGTGCGGAACAGCGAGCCGGTCGGGCACACGTCGAGGCAGGCGGCGTGGGTGCAGTGCTTGCACACGTCCGAGGACATCAACCAGCGGAAGTCCATGCGCCCGGCGCCGTCTGCGGACTCCGCACCCTCGGCCGCGTCGCCGTCCACCGCCGGCCGCACGGACGGCATACCGAGGTCGACGCTGCTGCGCTCGCGCAGCAGGCCGGGCTCCTGGTGCCCCAGCGGCTTGGGCTGCTCGATGAAGGCGACGTGGCGCCACGTGCTGGCCCCGAGCGCGCCGGTGTTGTCATAGGAAGAGCCGAGAAGGTCGAGGTCGCCGTCCATCGGGATGGCGTTCCACTCCTTGCAGGCGACCTCGCACGCCTTGCAGCCGATGCACACGGTCGTGTCCGTGAAGAAGCCCTTGCGTGGCGGCGCCTGCTCCCAGCCGGCGTCGGGGGCCGGGTCGAGCGGGCCGTGGAGCCGGTTGCTCATCAGTCGTCGTCTCCCTCATGGACACCGTGCGCCGTCGGCTGGCGCGGCGTGCGCTGGGTGTTGCCGGTCTCGATCGTGATGCCGGCCCGGCTGCGGTAGCTCGCGACCAGCTGCAGCAACGCCGGGCCGGTCGGCCGCCGGCCGGGCTGGATGTCGCAGGAGGCCACCTTGGTCTCCTGGATGTGGACGTTGGGGTCCAGCGTCACGCCGAACAGGTCGTTGGCCGAGTCACCGCTGACCACTGCGTCGCCACCGACGCCCCAGTGATAGGGCAGGCCGATCTGGTGGATGGTGCGCCCGCCGACCGTGAGCGGGGCGATCCGGTCGGTGACCAGGACGCGTGCCTCGATCGCCGTGCGGGCGGTGACGATGGTGGCCCAGCCGAGGTGCTCCAGGCGCCGCTCCCGGGCGAGCTCGGGGGAGACCTCGCAGAAGAACTCCGGCTGCAGCTCGGACAGGTAGGGCAGCCACCGGCTCATGCCGCCGGCGGTGTGGTGCTCGGTGAGACGGTAGGTCGTGAACACGTAGGGGAAGACCTCCGCCCCGGCCTCCGGGCCTGATGGGTTCTGAGGGTTGTCCTTGCGTTTGAACACCTGCCGCGTCGGGCTCGACTGCTGGGAGTACAGCGGGTTGCTCACCGGCGACTCCTGCGGCTCGTAGTGCGCCGGGAGGGGGCCATCGAGCAGCCCGGTGGGGGCGTAGAGCCAGCCCTTGCCGTCGGCCTGCATGATGAACGGGTCGTCGCCGGCCAGCCCGTCCGGCCCTCCTGTCCCCTCCGGGGGGCGGTATGACGGGGCCTTGTCGACCTGGAAGTCGGGGACGTCGTGACCGGTCCACTTCCCGGCGTCGGCGTCCCACCAGACGTAGGCCTTGCGCTCGCTCCACGGCTTGCCCTCGGGGTCGGCCGAGGCGCGGTTGTAGATGATGCGCCGGTTGGACGGCCACGCCCAGCCCCACTCGGGGGCCACCCAGGACTGCTCCTGACCGGGCTTGCGCCGGGCGGCCTGGTTGACGCCGTCGGCGTAGACGCCGGTGTAGATCCAGCAGCCACCGGTGGTCGAGCCGTCAGCCTTCATCTCGGTGTAGCTCGACAGCGGCTGTCCGGCCTTGTCCCCGTCGAGGTGGACGCCGTTGATCTCCCGGAGCACCGCCTCGGCCGACGGCTCGCCCCGGTCGTTGACGGGGTAGTCCCAGACGAGGTCGCGCAGCGGGCGGTCGCGCTCGAGCGTGGAGTCGGCCAGGCGCTCGCGGATCTTGCGGCCGAGGTGGAAGAAGAAGTGCAGCTCGCTGCGTGCGTCGCCCGGGGGCTCGACCGCCTTGTGGTGCCACTGCAGCATGCGCTGGGTCTGCGTGAACGACCCGTCCTTCTCCACGTGCGCGGCGGCGGGGAAGAAGAACACCTCGGTGGCGATGTCCTCGGTGCGCAGCTCGCCGGTCTCGATCTCGGGGCTGTCCTTCCAGAACGTCGCCGAGTCGATCATCGCCAGGTCGCGCACCACCAGCCACTTCAGGTGGGCCATCGCCAGCCGCTGCATGCGCCCGTGCGCCGAGCCGACCGCGGGGTTCTGGCCGAGCAGCATGTAGCCCTCGACCTTGTCCTCGAGCATGTCCATCACGGTCTGGTAGGTGCCGTGGTCGCCGGTCAGCCGCGGGAGGTAGTCGAAGCAGAAGTCGTTCTCGGCAGTGGCCGCCTCCCCCCAGTACGCCTTGAGCAGGCTGACCATGTAGGCGTCGGCGTCGGCCCAGAACCCCTTCTGCTCCTTGCTGAACGTGGCCTGCAGGTAGCCGTCGAGGCCCGGGTGCTCGTCGGCCTTGGGCATCGGCAGGTAGCCCGGCAGGATGTTGAACAGCGTCGGGATGTCGGTCGAGCCCTGGATGCTGGCGTGGCCCCGCAGCGCGAGGATGCCGCCGCCGGGACGGCCCATGTTGCCCAGCAGCAGCTGGATGATCGCCGCACCCCGGATGTACTGCACTCCCACGGAGTGGTGCGTCCAGCCCACCGAGTAGACCCAGCAGGTGGTGCGGTCGCGGCCGCTGTTGGCGGTGACCGCCTCGCACACCTCGAGGAACAGCTCAGGCGGGACGCCGCACACGTCCTGGACCATCTCGGGGGTGTATCGCGCGTAGTGCCGCTTGAGCACCTGGAAGACGCACCGCGGGTGCTGCAGCGTCTCGTCACGGTGAACCCGGCCGTGCTCCAGGCTGGCGCCGTGGCCGCCCATCTCGTGGCCGGCGGCGCGCGAGGCCTGCGAGCCCTCGTGCTCGGTGCCGGTGGCATGGCTGGGCCCCTGCGCCTCGCCCTCCTCCTCCTGAGCGGGCTCCCTCGCGTTGCCGGCGGCGGCGTACTCGGCCGCGCCCTCGTAGCCCCACGTCTCGGTGTCGTAGGTGCCGGTCTCCGAGTCGTAGCCGGAGAAGACGCCGTCGAGGTCCTCGGTGTCCTGGAAGTCCTCCCGCAGGATCGTCGCGGCGTTGGTGTAGGCGACGACGTAGTCGTGGAAGTACTTCTCGTTGCTCAGGATGTAGTTGACGATCCCGCCCAGGAACACGATGTCGCTGCCGGCGCGCAGCGGGACGTGGCTGTCGGCCACCGCCGAGGTGCGGGTGAACCGCGGGTCGATGTGGATGACCTTGGCGCCACGCGCCTTGGCCTCCATCACCCACTGGAACCCGACGGGGTGGCACTCGGCCATGTTCGAGCCCTGGATGACGATGCAGTCAGAGTTCTGCAGGTCCTGCTGGAACGTCGTGGCGCCGCCGCGACCGAACGAGGCCCCCAGACTGGGGACGGTGGCGCTGTGTCATATGCGCGCCTGG
>NZ_DASVZH010000266.1:0-8592 GCF_036391795.1 Oryzihumus sp. | reverse complement strand
CGGTCGTGGCTGACGAACAGGACGGTCTTGGGCGAGCCGATGAGCTGCTCCTCCAGCCACCGCTTGGTCGGCACGTCGAGGTAGTTGTCCGGCTCGTCCAGGAGCAGGACCTCCTCGGGTCCGCGCAGCAACGCCTCGAGGACGAGCCGCTTCTGCTCACCGCCGGAGAGCGTGCGCACGGCCCGCCACTGGGCCTTCTCGTACGGCACGCCGAGCGCGGCCACCGTGCACACGTCCCAGAGCGTCTCGTGCTCGTAGCCGCCGGCGTCGGCCCAGTCGGCGAGCGCCTGGGCGTAGGCCATCTGGGTCTTCTCGTCGTCCTGCTCCATCATGGCCAGCTCGGCGGCGTCGACGGTCTGCGCGGCGGCGCGGACCGCGGGCGGGGCGACGCTGACGAGCAGGTCGCGCACGGTGGTGTCGTCGCGGACCTTGCCGATGAACTGGCGCATCACGCCGAGCCCTCCGGAGCGGGTGACCGCGCCCTCGTGGGCGTCGAGGTCGCCGCTGACGATGCGCAGGAGAGTGGTCTTGCCGGTGCCGTTCGGACCGATCAGCGCGACCTTGGCGCCCTCGCCCACGCGCAGGCTGACCTCCCCGAGCAGGGGGCGCCCGTCGGGCAGGGAGTAGCTGATGGCGTTGATGTCGACGTGGCCCACAACCGCCAACTGTGTCCCACCGGGGGGTGCCGAGTCATCCCGGTTTCGCCGGCGATGACCGCCGCAGGGGCATGGTCGAAGGTCAGGGGTTCGTCAAATCGGCCCGCGGGCCGGCGCACCCGGCCCCATCCTGAGCCTCCCGGCGCCCCCGCCGCCGGTCACCCGCCGGAGTGGAGGCTCCATGGCTCGCCGCCTGACCCCGGTTCGCGCTCTCACCCTCTCCCTGGCTGCCGCGTTGTCCGGCATCCTGGCCGTCACAGCCGCCACCCCGGCCCTGGCCGTCGGCGGCAGGCACGCCAGCACTCCCCCGCCCACCGCCCCGACCCGCGCCATGTGGGTGTGGACCGCCGACGACCCCGCCGGCGTCGTCGCCTTCGCGCAGGAGCGGGGGGTCACCCGGCTCTTCGTCGCGGTGCCGCCGCAGGTCACCTCCTCCCCGGACCTCCCCCGCCTCCAGCAGCTCAGCGCCCAGGCCCGTGCCGCCGGGATGCAGGTGGACGCCCTCGGCGGTGACCCCGGCTGGGTGGACTCGCCCTCCTGGGTGGTCTCCAGCTGGCTGACGCCCGCCCTGGCCACCGGGCTGTTCACGGGTGTCCACGTCGACGTCGAGCCCTACCTGCTGGCGTCGTGGTCCACCGACCAGTCCGGGACGGTCAAGCGCTACCTCAGCCTGCTGTCGACGCTCGCCTCCAGCGCCGGCGCCTCCCACCCGCTCGAGGCCGACATCCCGTTCTGGTTCAACACGCTCAGCTACGGCAGGACCTCGCTGGACCGGGCGGTGATGGCCCGGGTCGCCGGGACGACGGTGATGGCCTACCGCAACCACGCGGCCGGCACCGACGGCACCCTGGACATCGCGGCGGCCGCGCTCGCCAGCGCCGCGGCGACCGGCAAGCCGATCCGCATCGGCCAGGAGACGAACGACCTCGGCAGCGACCCGGAGGAGGTCAAACAGACCTTCTTCGGGATGACCTGCACCCAGATGGAGGCCGAGCTCGCGGCCATCGACGCCGCCCTGACGGGCAGCGCCACCTACGCCGGTATCGCGGTCGAGGACTACCGCGGCTGGGCGGCCATGGCGCCCTGATCCCCCTCGGCGGTGCGCACCGCCCTGGCCTCCCGGGCGCGATCGGCCAGCTCGGCCTCGGCCGGGTAGCTGACCTCCTCCAGCGACAGCCCGTGCGGCGGCATGACCACCACGCGCGGGTCCCGCCGCCTGGCCGAGAGGACCTGAGCCGGCCACTCCGCCGGCTGGCGCCCCTCTCCGACCGGCAGCACCGCACCGACCAGTGATCGCACCATGGAGTGGCAGAACGCGTCGGCCTCGACCCGGCCGAGCAGCGTGCCGTCCTCGTCACGGGCCCACGCGTAGTCCAGGAGGGTGCGGATGGTCGTGGCCCCCTCGCGCTTCTTGCAGAAGGCGGCGAAGTCCTTCAGCCCCAGCAGCTGCTGGGCGGCCGCGTGCATCGCCGCGACGTCCAGCTCGTGGCGCACCGTGACCGTGTCGCGCCGGCGCAGCGGGTCGGCCTGCGCGGGCCGGTCGCACACCCGGTAGAGGTAGCGGCGCCGGACCGCCGAGAAGCGGGCGTCGAAGCCCTCGGGCGCCAGGCTGACGCGGCGCACCACGACGTCCGGCGGCAGCACCCCGCCGAGCCGGCTCACGGCCGCCTGCTCCGGGGTGCGGTCGGAACGACCGGGCAGCCGCCCGAACGCCTCGGGGTCGACGTCCGCGTGGGCCACCTGGCCCCGCGCGTGGACCCCGGCGTCGGTGCGGCCGGCCACCGTGAGCCGGACCGGCTCCGGGGCGCGCAGCACCGTGGTCAGCGCCGCGGACAGCTCCTGCTCGACCGTCCGCAGCCCCGGCTGGGCGGCCCAGCCGGAGAAGTCGGTGCCGTCGTAGGCGAAGTCGAGCCGGACACGGACGAGCCCGCCGCCCCCGGGTGTGGGGACGACGGGCTCGTCGGTGTTCATGCAGCGCAGCCTAGTGCGCCCGCGTGAGCCGCCCGGCTCAGGCGTCGGCCTTGCCGGACTCGTCCGTGGCCTCGGCGGCCGGAGCCTCCGTGGTCTCGGCGGTCTCGGCGGGAGCCTCGACGGTGTCCTCGACCTCAGCCTCGACAGGGGCCTCGGCCGGTGCCTCGTCGGCCTTCTTGGCCTTGGCGGCGCGCTTGGTCGCAGCCTCGGCCTCGGCGACGGTGGCCTTCTTCGGGGACAGCGGCTCGCGCACCAGCTCGATCACGGCCATGGGGGCGTTGTCGCCCTTGCGGTTGCCGATCTTGGTGATGCGGGTGTAGCCACCGGGGCGCTGCTCCATGTCGGGAGCGATCTCGGTGAAGAGGCGGTGCACGACGCCCTTGTCACGGACGACCGTGAGCACCCGGCGACGGGCGTGCAGGTCACCGCGCTTGGCGAACGTGACGAGACGCTCGGCCAGCGGGCGCAGGCGCTTGGCCTTGGCCTCGGTGGTCGTGATCTGGTCGTGCTCGAACAGCGAGGTGGCCAGGTTGGCCAGGATCAGCCGCTCGTGCGCCGGACCGCCGCCGAGGCGGGGACCCTTGGTGGGCGTGGGCATGGGTTGTTCTCCTCAGAGTTCTGACCGAACCGCTGTGTGCGGGTTGGTCACAGAAATCGGTCAGGCGGTCAGTACTGCTCGTCCTCGGCGAAGGACTGGTCCTCGTCGAAGTCGTCGTCGAAGCTGCCCACGACAGCGCTCGGGTCGAACCCGGGCGGGCTGTCCTTGAGCTGCAGCCCCATGCCGACGAGCTTGGCCTTGACCTCGTCGATCGACTTCGCACCGAAGTTGCGGATGTCGAGCAGGTCGGCCTCGCTGCGGGCCACGAGCTCACCCACGGTGTGGATGCCCTCGCGCTTGAGGCAGTTGTAGGAGCGGACGGTCAGGTCCAGGTCCTCGATCGGCAGCGCCAGGTCGGCAGCCAGGGCGGCGTCGGTCGGGCTCGGGCCCATGTCGATGCCCTCGGCCTCGACGTTGAGCTCACGGGCCAGGCCGAACAGCTCGACCAGGGTCTTGCCGGCCGAGGCCATCGCGTCGCGCGGGGCGATGCTGTTCTTGGTCTCGACGTCGACGATCAGCTTGTCGAAGTCGGTGCGCTGCTCGACACGGGTGGCCTCGACCTTGTAGGTCACGGCCAGCACCGGGCTGTAGATCGAGTCGACCGGGATCCGGCCGATCTCGGCGTCGCCGGTCTTGTTCTGCGCGGCGGAGACGTAGCCACGGCCACGCTCGACGGTCAGCTCCATCTCGAGCTTGCCCTTGCCGTTCAGGGTGGCGATGTGCAGGTCCGGGTTGTGGACCTCGACACCGGCCGGCGGGGCGATGTCAGCGGCGGTGACGGCGCCGGGGCCCTGCTTGCGCAGGTACATGACGACCGGCTCGTCGTGCTCGCTGGAGACGACCAGGCCCTTGATGTTCAGGATGATCTCGGTGACGTCCTCCTTGACACCGGGGACCGTCGAGAACTCGTGGAGCACGCCGTCGATGCGGATGCTGGTGACCGCGGCACCCGGGATGCTCGAGAGCAGGGTGCGGCGGAGGGAGTTGCCGAGGGTGTAGCCGAATCCCGGCTCGAGCGGCTCGATGACGAACCGCGAGCGGGCGTCGGAGACGACGTCCTCGCTGAGGGTGGGGCGCTGCGCGATGAGCACTGGACTTTCCTTCCCACGGGCGACCGCTATTTGACGCCTCGTGAAACGGCGGACCCGTGATGGTCCGCGACCCGTGGCACCTCTGTCCGTGCCGCGAGCCCTGGGTATGCCGGGTGGTTGCCTCCCGGGGGAGGTGGCCACCCGGCACACCGGGTGAAGAACGTCAGTTCTTCGAGTAGAGCTCCACGATCAGCTGCTCGGTGAGGATCGTGTCGATCTGCTCACGCACGGGCAGCTGGTGGATGAGGACCCGCAGGGAGCCCGGGACGACCTGCATCCATGCCGGGACGGGACGCTCGCCGAACGTCTGGCGGGCCAGCTCGATCGGGAAGGTCTCGGCCGACTTCGGGCGGACGTCGATGATGTCGTACTGCGCGACGCGGTAGGACGGGACGTCGACGCGGACGCCGTTGACCAGGAAGTGACCGTGGGTCACCAGCTGGCGGGCGGCGCGACGGGTCCGGGCCAGGCCGGCGCGGTAGATCACGTTGTCCAGGCGGGACTCGAGGATCTGCAGCAGGTTCTCACCGGTCTTGCCGGGGCGGCGCGAGGCCTCCTCGTAGTAACCGCGGAACTGCTTCTCCATGACGCCGTAGGTGAAGCGGGCCTTCTGCTTCTCCTGCAGCTGGGTGAGGTACTCCTTCTCCTGGATCCGGCGACGGCCGTGCTGGCCGGGCGGGAAGGGACGGAGCTCGAAGTTCTTGTCGCCGCCGACGAGGTCGACCTTGAGACGACGCGACTTCTTGGTGATGGGGCCGGTGTAACGAGCCATGTCTTATCTCTCTCCCGGTCTCAGACGCGACGACGCTTGGGCGGACGGACGCCGTTGTGCGGCGAGGGCGTGACGTCGCTGATCGCGCCGACCTCGAGGCCGGTGGCGGTCAGCGAGCGGATCGCGGTCTCACGACCGGAGCCCGGGCCCTTGACGAAGACGTCGACCTTGCGCATGCCGTGCTCCATGGCACGACGTGCGGCCGCCTCGGCGGCCATCTGCGCGGCGAACGGGGTGGACTTGCGCGAGCCCTTGAAGCCGACCTGGCCGGCAGAGGCCCACGAGATCACGGCCCCGGTCGGGTCGGTGATCGAGATGATGGTGTTGTTGAACGTGCTCTTGATGTGAGCGTGCCCGTGGGCGACGTTCTTCTTCTCCTTGCGGCGCACCTTCTTGGCGCCCGCAGCCGTACGGCTCTTGGGAGGCATGCGGTAGATCTCCTACGTGGTTGAAGTGTGGTCCGACTCGGTTCGCCGGCCGCGATGTGCGCAGCCCGGCGATCGGATCACGAGCGGACTTACTTCTTGCCGGCCTTCTTCTTGCCGGCCACAGTGCGCTTCGGGCCCTTGCGGGTACGCGCGTTGGTCTTCGTGCGCTGACCGCGGACAGGCAGGCCACGACGGTGACGAAGACCCTCGTAGCTGCCGATCTCGACCTTGCGACGGATGTCGGCGGCGACCTCACGGCGGAGGTCACCCTCGACCTTGAAGTTGCCCTCGAGGTAGTCGCGGAGCTTCACCAGCTCCTCGTCGCCGAGGTCACGGACGCGGGTGTCGGGGTTGACCCCCGTCGCCGCCAGGGTCTCCTTCGCGCGGGTGCGACCCACGCCGAAGATGTAGGTGAGTGCGATCTCGACGCGCTTCTCGCGCGGGAGGTCAACACCAACAAGACGTGCCATCTTGTGTCAGTTCTCCTGATCAACACGGAGGTCTGGAGCAACGCCGGTCCGCTTCCGACCCGGGAATGGTCCCGGGCCCACGGTCCCCGGCCTCCGTGCCGGGGGTGACGTCCAGGACGGGTCCTGGGGTCGGGCGCTGCGATGTGTCTGTGCGTTCTCGAGAGACCGCGGGTCGTGCTCGGTGGGTGGTGCTCAGCCCTGGCGCTGCTTGTGGCGCAGGTTCTCGCAGATCACCATGACCCGGCCGTGACGGCGGATCACCTTGCACTTGTCGCAGATCTTCTTGACGCTCGGCTGAACCTTCATCTGCCTGCTGTCTGTAGATCGGTCCCCTCGCGTCCCGGCCGCGTGCGCGACCGAGCCCCGAGGAGTTGGTTGGGATCGGGAGTGATGAAGCTCCCGCTCAGCGGTAACGGAAGACGATGCGGCCGCGGGTCAGGTCATACGGGGACAGCTCCACCACCACGCGGTCCTCGGGGAGGATCCGGATGTAGTGCTGGCGCATCTTGCCCGAGATGTGGGCGAGAACCTTGTGACCGTTGGTCAGCTCCACGCGGAACATCGCGTTCGGCAGAGCCTCGACGATCGTGCCCTCGATCTCGATGACACCGTCCTTCTTGGCCATATCCTCCGCAATCCGTTAAACGGGCCGGTCCCGGGTGGGACCGGTCAGTGTGGCCACTGATGTTTCATCCGGCACGACGAAAGGCACGTCCCGGCGCCTCTCCGGGCGGACCCGCACAGACGTGGAACGAGACATTCGTGAGCCGACGCACTAGCCTACGCCATCCCCCACAGGAGGAGAAATCGGCGGGGCGCGGATCGCGGCAGGTCAGGAGGGTCGGCGCTCAGTCCAGGGGGGCGTATGCCGCCCCGAGGGCTTCCAGCCGCGCCTTGCCGCCGTCGAGCTCGGTGAGCACCCACAGGCCCTCGTCGGTGACCGCCACGGAGTTCTCCCAGTGCGCCGCGCGCGAGCCGTCGCTCGTGACGACCGTCCAGTCGTCCTCCAGGACGGCGGTGTCGGCGGAGCCGAGCGTGACCATCGGCTCGATCGCGACGGTCAGGCCCGAGCGCACGGTGGGGCCCTTGTCCCGCACCCGGTAGTTGGGCACCTGCGGGTCCTGGTGCATCTCGGTGCCGATGCCGTGCCCGACGTAGTCCTCGACGATCCCGTAGGTGACGCCGTCGCCGGCGGCCGCCTTGGTGACCGCGTCCTCGACGGCCGCGCCCACGGCATACAGCGGGGAGCCGACCTTCAGGGCGGCGATGCCGGCCCACATGGACGCCTCGGTGGCCTCGATGAGGGCCAGGTCAGCGGGGCTGGCGGCCCCTCGGCCGCCGACGACCAGCGAGATGGCGGCGTCGCCGTGCCACCCGTCGACGATGGCGCCGCAGTCGATCGAGACCAGGTCACCCTCGCGCAGCTCGCGGCTGCCCGGGATGCCGTGGACGACCTCGTCGTTGACGCTGACGCACAGCGTGCCGGTGAAGCCGTGGTAGCCCAGGAACGAGGGCGTCGCCCCCGCGCCGCGGATGTGCTCCTCGGCGACCCGGTCGAGGTCACCGGTGGTCATCCCGGCGCGGACCTGGTCCCGCAGCATGGCGAGGGTCTCCCCCACGACCAGCCCGGCGCGTCGCATGCGCCGGATCTGGTCGGGGGTCTTGACGTCGAGCCGGTGGCGTCCGAACACGGGCTCAGGCGCCCAGCGCGGTCTCGAGGCGGGCGGTGACGGTGTCCACGTCACCCATGCCGTCCACCTGGCGCAGCAGCCCACGCTCGCGGTAGAGCGCGGCCAGGGGCGCGGTCTCCTCGACGTAGACCTCCTGGCGGTGGCGGATGACCTGTTCGGTGTCATCGGCGCGGCCCTCGAGCTCGGCCCGCTTCAGCAGCCGCGCGACGACCTCGTCGGTGTCGGCGGTCAGCTCGAGCACGGCGTCGAGCTGGTGCCCGCCCTCGGCCAGCATGGCGTCAAGCTCGGCCACCTGGGCCTGGGTGCGCGGGTAGCCGTCGAGCAGGAAGCCCTTGCTCGCGTCGTCCTGCAGCAGCCGGTCGCGCACGATCGCGTTGGTCACCTCGTCGGGCACGTACTTGCCGGCAGCCAGGATCTCCTGGACCTGCTTGCCGAGCGCGGTGCCGTTCTTGATGTTGGCGCGGAAGATGTCGCCGGTCGAGATCGCCGGGATGCCCAGGCGCTCGGCGATCCGGGCAGCCTGGGTGCCCTTACCGGCTCCGGGCGGGCCGAGGATGATGAGACGCATCAGCGGAGGAACCCTTCGTAGTGACGCTGCTGCAGCTGGGACTCGATCTGCTTCACCGTCTCCAGGCCGACACCCACGATGATCAGGATCGAGGTGCCCCCGAAGGGGAAGTTCTGGTCAGCGCCGACGAGGACGAAGGCGATGAGCGGGATCAGGGAGATGAGCCCCAGGTAGAGGGCGCCCGGCACGGTGATCCGGGTGAGGACGTAGTCGAGGTACTCGGCCGTGGGTCGCCCGGCCCGGATACCCGGGATGAAACCACCGTACTTCTTCATGTTGTCGGCGACTTCATCGGGGTTGAACGTGATGGACACGTAGAAGAACGTGAAGAACAGGATCAGCCCGAC
>NZ_DASVZH010000265.1:0-7634 GCF_036391795.1 Oryzihumus sp. | reverse complement strand
GCCGTCGTCGCGGCGCGCGGGCGGTGCGTGCTGGGCGACCGCGGGTTCCGCGCCGAGAGCGCCCGCATCGAGGCGGTGACCCTGCCGGCCTCGCTGCTGTGGCGGCCCCGGGCGGCGGCGCGGGTGCGCGCGATGCTGGCGCGGGACTACCCCCGCACGCGGGTCTACCGCTCGACGCGGCGGATGCTGCGCGACCACCCGCCGCACGACGTCCGGGCGCTGGGCATCGACCCGCCGCGCGACCCCAGCCGCGGCTACCGGGCGGCGGTGGTGGCGCTGTGGGCCTCGTTCCTGCTGGCCGTGTTCAGCCTCGGGGCCGTGCCCCGCGCCGCCCGGGCCGAGGCCGTCACGCACTGGTGGCCGCTGCTGATCCTGGTCATCCTGGCGTGGCAGACCGCGCTCATCTGGCTGTTCATGCGCCTCATCGCCCAGCAGATGCCCGAGGCCCCGCGCGGGGACGACCCCCGGGGCTGACCCGGACGGCGAGGAGCGCGGCATACCGCGGTGTCCTAGGGTCGGGCCATGGACTTCGGCTACACCCCGGTCATGGAGCAGTGGCGCGAGCGCGTGCAGGCCTTCCTCGACGAGGTGGTCTACCCGGCCGAGGCGACCTTCCACGAGCAGGTCGCGGCGCAGGCGCACACCAACCCCTGGGGCCGTCCGCCGGTCATGGCCGAGCTCAAGGCCGAGGCGCAACGGCGAGGGCTGTGGAACCTCTTCCTGCCCGGCGAGCGCGGCGCGGGGCTGGGCAACCTGGAGTACGCCCCGCTGGCCGAGCTGTCCGGCCGCTCCCCGATGCTGGCCCCCGAGGCGATGAACTGCGCCGCGCCGGACACCGGCAACATGGAGGTGCTGGCGCACTTCGCGACGCCGGCGGTGCAGGAGCGGTGGCTGGAACCGTTGCTGCGTGGGGAGATCCGCTCGGCCTACTCGATGACCGAGCCCGAGGTCGCCAGCTCCGACGCCAACAACATCGCGACCCGCATCGAGGAGGACGGGGACGAGCTCGTCGTCACCGGTCGCAAGTGGTGGTCCAGCGGCGCGATGGCCCCGGAGTGCCAGGTCGCGATCGTCATGGGCCTGTCCGACCCCGAGGGCGAGCGGCACCAGCGGCACAGCATGGTCGTCGTCCCGCTGGACACCCCGGGCGTCGACGTGCGCCGGTCCACGCACGTGCTGGGCTACACGGACGGCCCGCACGGCGGGCACGCCGAGATCGTGTATGACGCGGTGCGGGTCCCGCGGGAGAACCTCCTCGGGGAGCTCCACCGGGGGTTCGCCATCGGTCAGGCCCGGCTCGGGCCGGGGCGGATCCACCACTGCATGCGGCTGATCGGCATGGCCGAGCGCGCCTACGACCTCATGTGCGAGCGGGTGCAGCAGCGCGTGGCGTTCGGCAAGCCGCTGGCCGCTCAGGGCGTCGTGCAGGAGTGGGTGGCCGAGGCGAGGATCCGCATCGAGCAGGCCCGGCTGCTGGTGCTCAAGACCGCGTGGCTGATGGACACCGTCGGCAACCGCGGCGCCGCCGTGGAGATCTCGGCGATCAAGGTCGCGGTGCCCGACATGGCCACGTGGGTGATCGACCGGGCGATGCAGGCCCACGGCGGGATGGGTGTCTGCCAGGACACGGTGCTGCCCGAGCTCTACGCCCAGGCGCGGATGCTGCACCTGGCCGACGGGCCGGACGAGGTCCACCGCATGGCCCTCGCCCGGCGCGAGCTCAAGCGCTACGCCTGACGCACCCCCTCGACCGAACGCATCAGTTCCGTCGTCTCGAGGCCCGAGAGCGCTGGATTCGACGGAATCGGTGCGTTCGGTGGGGAAGTCTCGGCGGGGCGGAAGATCCACCAGCGCATCGCGGCGAACCGCACCGCCGTCGAGATCACGTTGGCCACCGCGATGGTCAGGGTCTGCGCGCCGGTGCCCGCGCCTTGCGCCAGCGCGTGCAGCAGCCCCAGCGTGGCGCTGGTCGTCACCAGGGAGATGCCGAACACCAGCAGCCCCTGCGCCTGCTGACGTCCCGCCCCGCGCCGGTCGCGCACTCCGAAGGTCCACCGCCGGTTGGCCGCGGTGTTGAACACCGTGGCGACGAACAGCGCGAGCACGTTGGCCACCTGAGCCGAGGACAGCCCGGGTCGCAGCAACGCGAACAGGCCCAGGTGCAGGACCGTGCTGGCGGCGCCGATCCCGCCGAAGCGCCACAGCTGGCCGACCAGCCGGCCGGCGAGCTGCTGCTCGTGCGGGCGCCGGCCGATCCGGGCGCGGATGTCCTCCACCGGCAGCCGGCCGGAGTGCAGCCCGCGGCGCACCCGGCGCACGCCGCGCAGGTCGTCCAGTGCGGTCTGCACGATGGCCACGCGGCTGTCCGGGTCGTCGAACCAGTCGACCGGCACCTCGTGGATGCGCAGCCCACTGCGCTCGGCCAGGACGAGCAGCTCGGTGTCGAAGAACCACGTCGGGTCCTCCACCAGTGGCAGCAGCTCGGCGGCCACGTCGGCGCGGACCGCCTTGAACCCGCACTGCGCGTCGCTGAACCGCGCGCCCAGCGCCGCCCGGAGGATGAGGTTGTACGCGCGGGAGATCACCTCCCGCTTCGCGCCCCTCACCACGCGGGCGCCGCGGGCGAGCCGGCTGCCGATCGCCACGTCGGAGTGCCCTGACATCAGCGGGGCGACCAGCGGCCACAGGGCGTCGAGGTCGGTGGACAGGTCGACGTCCATGTACGCCAGGATCGGCGCCTCGGAGGCCGACCAGACCGCCCTGAGCGCCCGGCCCCGTCCCTTCTGGTCCAGGTGCACGGCGGACACCTCGGGCATCGACGCCGCCAGGCCCAGGGCCACCTCCCAGGTCCGGTCGGTGCTGGCGTTGTCGGCCACGGTGATCCGGAACGGGTAGGGGAACGTCGCGTGCAGGTGCCCGGCGAGCCGGCGGACGCACGCCGGCAGGGCCTGCTCCTCGTTGTGCACGGGGATGACGACGTCGAGGACGGGGCGGGCGCTCATCGGGGTCACCTCAGCTCACGCTGGTCGTGGTGGAGGAGGTGGTGCCGCTGGTCGGCTGGGTCAGGTCGTAGAACGTCGAGCCGCCGATCGTCACCGCGCTGAAGCTCTGCTCCACCCAGCTGCTGATCTGGCTGGCCGTGCCCGACCCCTCCCTGCCGCCGCCGGGTCCGCCCTGGCCGCCGGCGAGGAAGTAGTGCACCTTGCCCTGGCTGACCCACGCCTGGAACTGCGCCAGTGTCGGCGAGGGGTCGCTGCCGTTGAAGCCGCCGATCGCCATCACCGGCAGCCGGGTGCCCAGCTGCAGGCCGGCCGCGTTCTGCGAGCCGATCGCCGCGGCGACCCAGGTGTACTTCGAGGCGTTCGCCGACAGGGCCGAGACGACCGCGGTGCTCGGGGTGCTGGCGTCGAGCAGTCCGCCCATCCCACCGCGCGCTCCCATGCCACCCTGGGCCGTGCCGCCCCGAGTGCCCGTGCCGTTCTGCGTCAGGCCGGGCTGGGTCTGACCACCGAAGCCGCCCCTGAACCCGCCGAACCCTCCGGGGGGACCACCCGCCAGACCGCGACCGGGGCCGCCCGTGCCGCCCTGCCCGGACGGCCCGGCGCTCGGGATGGAACCGGTGTGCGGGGTGGCCACGGTGGACAGGCTGTATGCCGCGGGGCCGGCCAGGGCGGCCACCAGCGCCGCGGCGGCGACCACCGGGACGGCGCGGCGGTCGACCCGGCCGATGACCAGGAACATCGCGGCGGCGAACAGGTCCGCGACGACGACCGCCACGCGCAGCCACGGGAACCACTCGGGGGTGTGGGCCAGCAGCGTGTAGGACCAGATCGCCGCCACGGCGGTGGCGATGGCGAGGGTGAGCGAGCCGACCAGCCCGTGCCGGTGCTCCCAGGCCTCCTTGGCGCCCATGCCGACCAGGGCGCCGATGGCCGGGGCCAACGCGATCGTGTAGTAGGCGTGGAAGATGCCGGCCATCAGGCTGAACGTGAGCATCGTGACGACCAGCCAGCCGCCCCAGACGATGTATGCCGCGCGACGGGCGTCCGTGCGCGGTGCCCGGCCGCGCAGCCACAGGCCGACGGCGAGCAGGATCAGCGCGCTGGGGATGAGCCACGAGACCTGGCCGCCGATGTCGCCGTTGAACATCCGGGTCAGACCGGTGGCGCCCCACATGGTGGTGCCGTTCGGGCCGGCGCCGCCGCCGACGGAGCCGGTCTCGTTGCCGGTGATCCGGCCCAGACCGTTGTAGCCCAGGGCGAGCTCGAGGATCGAGTTGGTCTGCGAGCCACCGATGTAGGGACGGTCGGAGGCGGGGATGAGCTCGACGATGGCCAGCCACCAGCCGGCGGACACGACCATGGCGGCGCCGGCAGCGAGCAGGTGCAGGATGCGCTTGCGCAGCGGGGTGTCCGCGGCGACGAGGTAGGCCAGGGCGAAGGCCGGCACGACGAGCAGCGCCTGCAGCATCTTGGTGAGGGAGCCGAGTCCGACGAGGACGCCGACCCAGATGAGCCAGCGGGGGCTGGCCTTCTCGATCGCCTTCATCGTCGCCCACGCCCCGAGAGTCATCAGGAGCACCAGCAGCGCGTCGGGGTTGTTGAAGCGGAACATCATCACCGCGACCGGCGTCAGTGCGAGGACCGCACCGGCGAGCAGCCCTGCGGCGGCTCCGAACTGGCGCTTGACCGTTGCGTGGAGCACGCCGACCGAGGCGACGCCCATGAGCACCTCGGGCATGAGGATGCTGAACGAGCTGAGCCCGAACGCCCGCACCGACAGGGCCATCACCCACAGCGCGGCGGGGGTCTTGTCGACGGTGATCGAGTTGCCGGTGTCGGAGCTGCCGAAGAAGAAGGCCTTCCAGCTCTCGCTGCCGGCCTGGACGGCCGCGGAGTAGAAGGAGTTGGCCCATCCGCTGGTGGTGAGCCCGTAGAAGTAGAGGGCAGCGGTGGCGACCAGGAGGCCGACCAGCGCGGGACGCTCCCAGGAGCGTTGCGGCGCAGTGGTTTCGACGGGTCCGGCCACGGGCTGCGCCGCGTGCCTGGGAAGCGTCATGGTGTCCATGACGTCGACTTTGGGAGCCGGCCCTGTGCCGCCCCTGTGAGGCGGCTGAGGTGGGCTAGTGAGCCGGGAGCGCGACCCGGAAGGTCGTCCGGCCGGGCTGGCTGGACAGGTCGACGCGCCCACCGTGGGCCAGGGTCACCGCGTGCACGATGCTCAGACCCAGGCCAGTGCTGCCGGCGGCACGTGAGCGCGAGGCCTCACCCCGGGCGAACCGCTGGAACACGTTGGGCTGCAACGACTCCGGGATGCCCGGACCGTTGTCCTCCACGGTCACGCTCACCTCCCCGTTGGTCGCGGCGACGCTGGTGCGCACGGTGGTCCCGGGAGGGGTGTGGGTGCGCGCGTTGGCCAGGAGGTTGGCGACGATCTGGTGCAGCCGGGCCGAGTCGCCGGAGACGGAGACGGCGTCCTCGGGCACGTCGAGCTGCCAGACGTGGTCGGGCCCGGCGGCGTGGGCGTCGCTGACGGCGTCGACGACCAGCCGGGTCAGGTCGACCGGCTCGCGCTCCAGCGGGCGGCCCGCGTCCAGGCGGGCCAGCAGCAGCAGGTCCTCGACGAGCTCGGTCATCCGCTGCGCCTCGGACTCCACGCGCCCGAGCGCGTGGGCCACCGAGGGCGGCACGGGCTCCGGCGCGCGGCGGGACAGCTCGGCATACCCGCGGATGGACGCCAGGGGCGTCCGCAGCTCATGGCTGGCGTCGGCAACGAACTGACGCACGCGCATCTCGCTCTCGTGGCGGGCGTTCAGCGCCTCGCCGACGTGGTCGAGCAGGCCGTTGAGCGCCGAGCCGACCTGACCGACCTCGGTGCGTTCGTCGGTGAACTCGGCCGGCACGCGCTCGGCGAGGGCGACCGCGCCGGAGTCCAGCGGCAGGTGCGAGACCTTGGTCGCGGTGGTGGCGACGCGTTCGAGCGGGAGCAGGTTGCGGCGCACCAGCCAGCGTCCGGCCGCGGTGACCGCGACGAGCCCGAACGCGGTGGCGATGATGACGATGAACGAGAGCCGGGCCACGGTCTCGCGCTGCGGTCCGACCGGCAGACCGGTGAGGAGCACTCGCCCGTCCGCGCGCTGCGTGGCGACGAGCCGGTAGCTGCCCGTGGTGCCCCCGAGGTCGACGGTGGTGGGCCGGCTGCCGACGCCGGCCTCCTCCAGCCGGGTCAGCTGGGCGGTGCTGAGGTTGACCTGCCCCTGGGCGGGCGTGACGACGAAGCCCTCGTCGACCGAGGACCCGGAGAGCTCGACGTGGAGGAAGCCGCCGCCCAGGCCGGGTGGCAGGGTGCCGCGGTCGGTGCGCGGGCCCCCGAGCTGGCCCGGCTCGCCCCCGCCCGGTGGGCGTCCGCCATCGGTGACACGCTGCGCCTGGGCCGTGAGCTGGCCGTCCAGCTGCCCCATGAGGAAGCCGTTGAGTGCCAGCACGGTGACCACGCCGGTGGCGACCGTGATCATGAGGAACAGGGCGACGGTCGAGGCGACCAGCTTTGAGCGCAGTGTCCAGGTCGCCGGACGCATCCACGCGGGGCGGCTCATGGAGTGACTGTGGCTCAGGTCGCGGGCTTGAGCACGTAGCCCACACCGCGCATGGTGTGGATCATCGGCTCCCGGCCCACGTCGATCTTCTTGCGCAGGTAGGAGATGTAGAGCTCGACGACGTTGGCCTGGCCGCCGAAGTCGTAGTTCCAGACCCGGTCGAGGATCTGGGCCTTGGACAGCACCCGCTTGGGGTTGCGCATGAGGTAGCGCAGGAGCTCGAACTCGGTGGCGGTCAGGTTGACCGGGTCGCCGCCGCGGGTGACCTCGTGGCTGTCCTCGTCCATGACCAGGTCACCGACGACCAGCTGGGACCCGGCGTCCTCGGCCATGACGGCGGTGCGGCGCATGAGTGCGCGCAGCCGGGCCACGACCTCCTCCAGGCTGAACGGCTTGGTGACGTAGTCGTCCCCGCCCGCGGTGAGCCCCGCGACCCGGTCCTCCACGGCGTCGCGCGCGGTGAGGAAGAGCACCGGCACGTTGGGGTTGTCCGCGCGCATCCGGCGCAGCACCTCCATGCCGTCGAAGTCCGGCAGCATCATGTCCAGCGCGACGGCGTCGGGCTGGAACTCGCGGGCGGCACGCACGGCCGCCATGCCGCTACTCGCCGAGCGGACCTCCCAGCCCTCGTAACGCAGGGCCATGCTGAGCAGCTCGGTGAGGTTGTTCTCGTCGTCGACGACGAGGACGCGCACCGGGGCGCCGTCGAAACGACGCAGCGGGGCGGACGCAGGGCGGGTGGTCGACTGGCTCATGGCACTCAGTGAAGCGGGATTACCTGAAGAGACCATCGCGAGTTCCTGTATAAATCCTGTCAACGCTCTGTGGTGGGGTCTCAGCGACCCGACACGACCGTCACAGCCCCGTCACAGGCCTGCGGCCCAGTCTCGACGGCGAAGACCCCGCCCCCGAGGAGAGCCACCATGAGTGCTTCGTCCCCGCAGCCGCCCTGGGCCCACAGCCCCACCGCGGAGCTGCCCACCGCCACCCGCCCGATCGCCGCCGGGCCGGTCCAGGTCGACACCCTCACGTATGCCGC
>NZ_DASVZH010000264.1:0-26832 GCF_036391795.1 Oryzihumus sp. | reverse complement strand
AGGAAAAGCGCCTTGACCCCGCCTGCGGTCCGGCGCTCAATGAGGGCGACGGGCTCGCCCGATGAACAGCGCCACCGGCCCATACGGCCGAATCCACCCACCGGCCTCCAAGAAACCGGGGGAAGCGCACGCTGGTGTGCGGGCGGCACCACACGATCGTGCACCAGCGCGGCTGGACCGCGACCGTCACCGGCACCGGGGTCACCTGGCACACCTGAGGCCACCGCCCCACACCCGGCCCTGGGACGGTCGGGCCAGCGGCATGCCCAGGAGAACACCACCGCTCGAGCCGGGGTGGATCCGAGGTCAACGCACGACGGCCGAACCGGCACGGACACGGGGGTTCTGCTGATGGGCCACCGTCGGCGGGGTGCCTAGGATGCGGCGCCATGACACATCGTGAGGCCTTCCTCGACGCGGCAGGGGCCGCGCAGTCCCTTCTGGAGCACCCCGCGGTGGCGGCGCACTGGTCCGAGCCGAGTGCCTGCGAGGGGTTCACCGTCGGTGGCCTCGCCGCCCACCTGGCGACCCAGGTCCTCAAGGTGCCCGACGTGCTGGCCGGGGAGGGCGACGGGGACGTGCCCAAGACACTGCTCGGGCACTACTCCAGCGTTGCGTGGGTGGGTGCCGACCTCGAGGCGGACATCAACGTCGGCATCCGCGACGGGGGAGAGGCCCTGGCCGGGGAAGGGGCACGCGCCCTCGCCGAGCAGGTGGCGGACGTGACCGCCAAGCTGTCCGCACTGCTGGGCGCTGAGCCCGCCGACCGCGTCGTGACCCTGCCGTGGGTCGGGTGGTCCCTGACCCTGGACGACTACCTCACGACCCGGATGATGGAGATCGCCGTCCACCGGGACGACCTCGCCGTCAGCGTGGGAGTCGAGGTGGCCGACCTGCCCGAAGGTGTCTACGGCCCGGTGCTCGACCTGCTGGCCCGCCTGGCCACGCGGCGACACGGCCAGACCGCGATGCTGCGGGCCCTGGCCCGCGCCGAGCGCGCCCCGGATCGGGTCAACGCCCTCTGACACACGCTGCGCCCACCACCTCGATGGGTGGTGGGCGCGGCGACGACGCGGGTCTGCTCAGACCTCGCCGGGCTCGAGGCGCAGGCTGATCGAGTTGATGCAGTAGCGCTGGTCGGTCGGCACGTCGTAGCCCTCGCCCTCGAAGACGTGGCCGAGGTGGGAGCCGCAGCTCGCGCAGCGGACCTCGACGCGCTTCATGCCCAGGCTGCTGTCCTCGATGTAGTGCACCCGGTCCTCGGCCAGCGGAGCGTAGAACGACGGCCATCCGCAGTGGCTGTCGAACTTGGTGTCACTGCGGAACAGCTCCGCGCCGCACGCGCGGCAGGAGTAGACGCCCTGGGTCTTGGTGTCGGTGTACTCGCCGGTCCACGGCCGCTCGGTGCCGGCCTGGCGCAGCACCTGGTACTCCGCGGGGCTGAGCTCGGCGCGCCACTCCTCCTCGGTCCGGGCGACGGGGTAGGTGCGCTCGTCGGTCATGGGGGTCCTCCTGACGGGACGTCGGAACCAGCTCACGGTCTGGTCAACCCTGTCAGCAGGCGGAACGTTCCCGGGCGGGTGGGGACACACGGCATACCAAGCGGGTATGCCGTGTGCTCGCCATCTGGGTCCGTGTCAGGGCTGCGTGCCGATGGCCTGCGGGGTGCCGCGGTGCCCGGCCGGCTGGGCGAAGATCGCCTTGACGGCGTCGGCGCGGGCGGAGGAGTCCGCCGGCAGGTCGATCAGCATCAGGCCGGTGACCGCGAGGGCGGCGGAGGCGGCAAGGACCTGCCAGGAGGAGCGGGGCAGGGCGGAGGCGGCGGGCATGGGGGTGCTCCTGAGGGGCGGAACGGTGGGGGACCCGATGGAGACTAGGGCCCGGAATGTCTGAATTCTGTTGCCGGATGGCATATTTCGCGCAAATTCGCGGGCGCGGACCTAGGGTGGCTGGCATGAGCGCGGCGACGGTCCTCGAGGTGCCCGGCCCCGACGGGGCGACCCGGCAGGTGCGGGTGTCCAGCCCGGACCGGGTGATGTGGCCCGACGTCGGCGTGACCAAGCTGGAGCTGGCGGAGTACGTCGTCGCGGTCGGGGGCGGCCTGCTGCGGGCGGTAGGGGACCGGCCGGTGACCCTGCAGCGCTACCCGGACGGCATCGAGGGGGAGGCCTTCTACTCCAAGAACCCCCCGCGCGGCGTGCCGGAGTGGAGCCGGACGGTGACCTGCACCTACCCCTCCGGACGTCGGCACCCCCAGCTCGTCGTCGACGAGGTCGCGACCGCGGTCTGGGCTGTGCAGATGAACACGGTGACCTTCCACCCGTGGCCGGTCCGCGCGGCCGACAACGACAACCCCGACGAGCTGCGCATCGACCTCGACCCGCAGCCGGGCCGGGACTTCCGCGACGCCGTCGTGGCCGCCCTGGGCCTGCGTGAGCTCCTCGAGGAGCTGGACCTGACGCCGTGGGTGAAGACGTCGGGCAACCGGGGCGTGCACGTCCATGCCCGGGTGCACCCGACGCACGAGTTCCTCGACGTGCGCCACGGCGTCATCGGGGTGGCTCGCGAGCTCGAGCGGCGTATGCCGGACCTGGTCACCACAGCGTGGTGGAAGGAGGAGCGCGGCGAGCGGGTCTTCGTCGACTTCAACCAGGCGTGCCGAGACCGGACGATTGCCTCGGCCTACAGCCCCCGACCGCTGCCCGGCGCGCCGGTGTCCATGCCGGTGACCTGGGAGGCACTGCCCGACGTGGCGCCCGGCGACTTCACCGTCCGGAGCGCACCCGGGATCATCGCGAGCGACGGCGACGCGTGGGCGGGCATCGATGAGGCGGTCGGCGACGTCTCGGCCGCGATCGCGTTGTGGGACAAGGACGTCCAGGAGCGGGGGCTGGGTGAGATGCCGTTCCCGCCGGACTACCCGAAGATGCCCGGCGAGCCCAGGAGGGTCCAGCCCTCCCGCGCCAGGCCGGTGACCAGCGAAGATGCCGACTGAGACGTCGTCACCGGTGTGGGCACAACGCTCATTCGCCTGATGACCTGCCGGTCGCGGTTTGCGGCTTGTCCGGGATGCGACCGCTGGCGAGGAGAAAGCCCGCGCCGATCGCGCCCGTGACGAGGGCGCCGCCCCACCAGACCGCGTCCGGTGAGTACGCGAGCACTGCGCCGCCGATGGCGGGGCCGATCGCGAAGCCGCCGGTCACCGTCAGGCTGAGGACCGACATGTAGCGGCCGAGGAGATGCGGGGGCGTTGGCGTGCGCCCAGGCGTAGCTAAACGGACCGGCGCCCGACGGATTATGTGGATCTGCTTCATCACGGACTCCGTTGCTGGTGATGAAGTCAGATCACGTGGCGCTTCCACGCGGTATGTACACCGCCGACGACGCGAAGTGGGCGGCTCTCCGGCGCCCAGTTCCCCGGTCTCGCGGTGTTATGCACCACCGACCACCCGCACGAGCCAGCGAACGAACTCGAACCGATTCTCGACATCACCGGGGTCGCCCTCGACGCAGACATCTCGTAAGTGAAAGGGCCCATTGACCAGGCGTACAGCCACTTCGCCGAGCCCTACCCGGCGCGCACCGCGATCGCCGTGGCCGCGCTGACGCTAGGCGCGGCAGTGGAGATGGACGTGGTAGTGGGCTGAGCCCAGCCAACACCCGTGGCCCGGTGCTGGTTCGGTTCTGGCTATCGGCTCGGGAGCGATCGCGGTAGCCCGAACCACGGCAGCACGCTGGCCTCGAAGCGGGTGATGCCGCAGATCCGGCCGCCGGCAAGGGTGAGCACATAGAAGCCGGTCGCGTGCCGGACGCCGTCCGGGCCGCGCAGGTATGCCCCGAACGCGGGCTGCCCGTTGGCTCGGGCCGGCACGAGGTCGAATCTGCGGCCCGCGCCCAACTGGCGAGCGCAGTAGCGGGCTACGAGTTCACGGCCCTCGTATCCGAACGGCTCCGGAGGCATGGCGATGAAGACGTCATCGGTCAGCAAGGCCACCAGCGCGTCGACATCGGCGGATTCCCACGCCCTCGCAAACGTGGCAACGATCGCGTCCTCAGCGGGCGAGCCAGCAGCGGGCGGAGGCTCGTGGCCGGCGACCGACCGCTCCCGGCGCTTCAGGCTCGCGCGAGCTCGTTTGAGGGCGCTGTTGACCGATTCGACGGTCACTTCCAGCATGCCGGCTACGTCGCTGGCGTGGAATCCAAGGACGTCACGCAAGATGAGGACGGCCACCTGGCGCCGCGGCAGCAGCTGCAGGGCAGTCACGAAGGCCAGCGAGATCGCTTCGGTCTGCTCGTAGCGGGCTTCCGGGCCGAGCGGCTGGTCGGCGGCACCTTCGAGCAGCGCGTCAGGAAACGGCTGCAGCCAGACGGGCTCGTCGCGCGGTGTCGGCAGGGGCGATTCAAACCTGGACATGTCCCACTCCCTGACCGGGCGACGGCTCGCCGCGCGGCGCGCGTTGAGGCACCGGTTGGTGGCGATCGTGTACAGCCAGGTGCGCAGCGACGCGCGCTCCTCAGCGAACCCGCTCAAGCCCCGCCAAGCAGCCAGCATCGTCTCCTGGACGGCGTCCTCGGCGTCGGCCAGGGATCCGAGCATCCGGTAGCAGTGCACCTGCAGTTCCCGCCGGTGGGACTCAGCCAGCTCCCGGAACGCCTCGCCATCCCCTGCCCGCGCCCGGGAGAGCAGATCGGCTGTCACCATCGTGCGCTCCTTCCTTCCGCACCGGCTCGTGCCTCCGCCGATATATACACCGCGCGCCGCGCGAACTGGGCGGGCATTTCACGCGGCCTCCGGCGCTGTCCCAACAGTCGACGGTGCTGGGGCTTGGCGGAGCGGGTCGGGGATGCGGTCGCCGAGCTTCAGCAGGACGGCTCCGGCCAGCAGCGCGGCGAGCGCGCCGCCCCACCAGATGGCGTCCGGCGAGGTCTGGAGGAGAAGGCCGCCGGTCGCCGGGCCGAGCGCCAGGGAGCCGGTGAAGGTGAGGGTGTAGAGAGAGAGGTAGCGGCCGAGCAGATGTTCTGGGGCCATGTCCGCGACCAGCGGCCCGAGAACGAGAATGTGCGCGATCTCGCCGATTGCCAACACGATCGCAACCCCGGCGAGGACGCTGGTCGCAGCGAGCTCCGAGTGGGTGACTGTCGCCGGCACGACGGCGAGCAGGGCGACAGCAAACAGGGCGCTCGTCGCCGCGAACGCGTGTGTGCGACGCATCCGTGCCACCAGACGCACCGCCGGGATCTGCGCGATGACGACGAAGGCGGTGTTGACGAGAATGATGATCCCGATCTCAGCGGGCCCGACTGGCGTGTGTGCCTTGGCGAACGGCGGCAGGATGTTGGAGAAGAACGTGTGACCGACGACGACGAGCACGACGTTGGCTGCGATCACGATGAGGAAAGGCCGATCTCGAGCGACCGCGCGATAGCCGGTCCCGTTACCGTGTGTCGGCGCCGCGGCGATGTCGGCTCGCGGGTTCGGCACGGCAGCGAGCACGATCAGCGCGAACCCGGCGTAGGTGACAGCGTCGAAGAAATAGAGACGCTGGAATGTGCCGAGCTGCGGGGCGGCTGCGACGATGAAGCCGCCGACGGTCGCGCCGGCACCGATACCGAAGTTGCCGGCGACGCGGTTCAGCGCAAAGGCGGCCGCTCGCTGCTCCGGCCTGATCAACCTGACAACCAGTGTCCGATTGGCCGTCCCTGCGACGCCGAGCCCGGCTCCGCTGACAATGGAGCAGGCAAAGCCCTGCCAGGGATGTTCTACGAAGGCGAACCCGGCGTAACCGAGCGCGCTCGCCAGACTTCCTGCGACCACCAACGCTTTGGCGGAGTACCGGTCGAGGAGCGATCCCGTCGGCGGGGTCGCGATGGCGGAGATCCCCATGGTCGCCGCGAGAACCAGTCCGGCGGTCGACGTCGAGAAGCCACGTGCCTGGTGCAGATAGATGATCTCAAACGGAAGCACGAGCCCGTAGCCGAAAGCGTTGACCGCGTTGCCCGCCTGAAGGATGAGCACGGGTCGAGAGAGCCCGGTACGCCAACCCCCGATGAGGCGGGAGACGCGGCGGCTCACAGGCCCCAACCCGTCTTCTCCTTCGTCGCCTCGGTGTTCATGTGCGCATCCCCTTCGTGGAAAGTCCGTCTCGAAAAGACTGACACCACGAGCACGCGAAACTGGGCGCACCCGAACCGCCCAGTTCTCGAGGACGTGGGTGTCTACACAGGTGACAGGGAATGGGAAAGCCGAGGGCAGCCGATGCGAGGATTGCCGGATGACGGTGGCTCACTGCGCAGATTCGCTCACGAAGCTGGGTATGAGGTGACGGTCAGCGCATGAACGCCGACTACGCCGCACGGCTTGTGTCGTTGACGACCGCGCATATCGCGGACGCTTGCATCCGCGTCGACATACCGGTGCGATGCGCACCGGCCGGGATGCGTCCGCTTGCTGCAGGAGCTCGCGTCGCAGGCCGCGTGCTGCCCGCTCGACACGCCGGCAGCGTCGACGTGTTCCTCGAAGCGTTCGAGCACGCCCGCGAAGGAGACGTGCTCGTCGTCGACAACGGTGGACGCACCGACCAAGCGTGCATCGGTGATCTTGTCGTCGCCGAAGCGAAAGCTGCGGGTGTCGCAGGGCTCCTCGTGTGGGGCTTACACCGGGACACCGCGGACATCCTTGCGATCGGCCTGCCAGTGTTCAGCTTGGGCGCGATCCCGACCGGACCGCTGGAGCTGGCGCCGCGGGACTCTCAGGCGCTGACGTCTGCCCGCGTCGGCGAGCACACGGTCAGCACCGGCGACGTTGTCCTCGCAGACGACGATGGAGCCGTCTTCCTCCCCGATGACCGTGTTGCCGGGATCCTCGACGTTGCCGACGGCATCTGCGACGCCGAGCGGCGGCAAGCGGAGCGAATCCGGAGCGGGAACATCCTTCGGCAGCAGGTCGAGTTCGCGTCGTTCCTCGATAACAGAAAGCGAAACGCCAACCTGACCTTCCGTGAGCACCTGCGGACCGTCGGCGGTGCGATCGAGGAATGACCGGCCTAGGTTGGCGGCGTGCCGCCCCGAGCTTTCGCCAGCCGCCGGAAGAGTGGACGGCCTCATCCTCGTCGCGGCATGGGCGGACGCTGCGCGCGCGGCGATCGCGGCAGGTGACTTCGACTATCGCTCAGTCGTCAATGGGCTGACGTGGCGCCTGCGTCACTCTGGGCGGAGTGACGCACGGGGGCTGACGCCCTGACATCTGCCGGTCGATGGAAGCGCGGCGCCCCCATCGACCAAGCCGTCGATGGTCTCGTCGCGCCCACCCCGGCGGCCGACGCGTGGCATCATTCGGTCACAGTCCTACCCGTTGTGGGACCAGCAATCTCGCCCGATAACTTCGGCCACAGCGCTCCGTCTGAGCACGCTCGCTGAGCACCGACGCACAGCGCATATCAGGTAGGCACCCCGAAGATGCCCGGTGAGCCGATGAGGGTGCAGCCATCGCGCGCCAGGCGCGTGACCAGCGAAGATGCCGACTGAGAGAAGCGGCCCTCGAGGCGCGGTCGTCGCTCCCGGGTGACCGGGGGGCCGCGGCTTACTCGCTGCTCAGCGCCTTCGCCATCTCATCGGCAAGCGGGCCGGAGGAGGCCGGGTTCTGGCCGGTGTAGAGGTTGCGGTCCACCACCACGTTCGGGGCCCAGGGATCGCCCTCCTGGAAGTCCGCGCCCAGCGCCACCAGGCGGTCCTGCAACAGCCACGGGGCCTTGTCGGCCAGGCCGGCCTGCTTCTCCTCGGCATTGGTGAAGCCAGTCAGCCGGTAGCCGGCGAACGGGGAGGCGCCGCCGTCCGACTCAGTCGCGAGCAGGGCCGCGGGCGCGTGGCACACCACGCCGAGCGGCTTGCCCGAGGCCAGGGTCTGCGTGAGCAGGCGCGCCGAGTCGGGGTTGGCCGAGAGGTCCTCCATCGGTCCGTGACCGCCGGGGTAGAACACGGCTGCGTAGTCGGCGACGTCGACGTCCTCGAGGCGGACCGGCGACTGCAGTTGCTCGATGTCGGCCAGCTGTGCCTGCAGGGCGTTTGCCTCGTCCTGGCCACCGTTGGCCTCGGCCGCGAGGCTGCCCTGGTCCACCACCGGGACCACGCCGCCGGGCGTCGCCACGACCACCTCATGGCCCGCGCCGGTGAAGGCCTGGTACGGCCTGACGAGCTCCTCGGCCCAGAAGCCCGTCGGGTGCTTGGTGCCGTCGGACAACGTCCAGTGTCGGGCACCGGTCACGACAAACAGGATCCTGCTCACTGGCTGCTCCCTCAGACGATCGACTCGGGCGGTGAGGTCGGGACCGGGCGGTCATGCTGCCGTGAAAGGCACGGGAGCAGGACACTCCTACCCATCGGCCGCCCGCGGCCGTCCCTCGCTGCGAGCCTACGTCGCGCACGAGGGGGCGACCAACCCGGACGAACACCTCACGCTTCCCGTCTGCCGCGTGGTTACTGCGGCAGGACGATCAGCCCGATGACGCCGACGATGTACAGGATGAGAACGGCGATGCTGTCGATGCCCAGGCGGGCGTGCTCCTTGGCCGGGCGGAAGATGAGGCCGGCCATGTAGACGATCGTCAGCAGGGCGCCGAGCCCGGTCAGGTAGATGTCGGCGGCGTGCGCGTTCGGCAGGACGGCTTTGCCGGAGACCAGGACGGCCAGCAGGAACAGCACGGGCAGGAACGCGTTACCGCCGAAGATGTCTCCGAAGGCCAGCTTGTAGTCGCCCTGTCTGGTCGAGGTCAGGCCGGTGCTCAGCTCGGGCAGCGAGGTCGCGGCTGCCAGGACAGTGGCGCCGAACAGGGCCCCTGACAGGCCTACCTGGCTGGCGGCCGCGGTGCCACCTTCCTCGGCGAGGGCGCCGCCCACGAGGGTGGCCAGTGCTGCGGCGCTGAAGACGAGAACGGCTCTGGTGGTGCTGACGCCCCGACGGGTCGCCTCGGCTGCCCGCGTCTTCTGCGAGTGGCCTCGAGGCTTCGGCTGGCTGTCGGGCGCCTCTCCGCTGTTGGACCAGGGCAGGTACGCCCCGGACCGCTGGGTCAGCATGAGTCCGGCCACCCAGACGAGAGCGATGAGCACGACGTCAGGCGAGAGCCGCGCGATGACGAGGTTCCTGGGCAGCTGCGTGCCCATCACCACGACAACCAGGACCGCCAGGACGACCGCTCCCTCGATCACCAGGGTGAGGCTGGCAGCCTGGTACGTCAGCGGTCGCCGTTCAGCCACGCCGAACGCGTCCAGGGCGACGAGGACGACCGTCTGGATGGCGATGCCGCCCAGGATGTTGCTGACAGCGACGTCGAGCTTGCCGCTGGCGGCGGCGCTGTAGGTGATGGCGATCTCAGGCAGGTTGGTGGCGACCGCCAGCAGGATCAGCCCGCCCAGCGCCTGGCCGAGGTGGAGCCGGTCGGCCAGGATGTCGGTGTAGTTCGACAGGGGGATCCCAGCCACCCAGATGGTCGCCGCACTGGCCAGGAAGACCAGAAGCTCCGCCCAGAGGGGCAGGTGCGGTAGAAGGTTCACCGCAGCAGCCTATTGCGCTTGCGCAAAGGTTGCAGGCTCGCAGGCGTCGCCGCGCCTCGTCCTTGTCTCGACCGGGCCGACGCCTGATGCCTGGCGCTGACGCCTGACCCGGCCGGCCGAGCGCGGGCACCTGACCCGTCCTTCTGCTCGATGACGGGCCGGCGCGACGCTCGTTCACTGGGACGGTCGGAGCCGGGAGGTGAGGTCGATGAGCCAGCAGCCGCTGACGGTCCTGTTCATGCCCGAGTCGGCGTACGGACCCACCAACAACTGCATCGGCATCGGTGACGTGCTGCGCCGGCGGGGTCACCGGGTCGTCTTCGCGGCCGAGGCGTCCTGGAAGGGGCGGTTGGCCCCGTTGGGCTTCGAGGAGCAGCTCGTCGACCTGTCACCCCCACCCATGGACGCGGGGCCCGCGGGTGCCGAGCAGGATGCCGGCCGGTTCTGGAAGGACTTCATCCACGAGACGGCGCCGGAGTTCCGCAAGCCCACGATCGAGCAGCTCGAGACCTTCATCAAGCCGACGTTCCAGGCGCTCATCGACGGTGCCGTCTACTGCGAGCCGAGGTTGCGGCAGATCGTCGCCGACGTGCGGCCGGACGTCATCGTCGAGGACAACGTCGTCAGCTTCCCCGCGTTGCTGACCGGCGGCGCGCCATACGTGCGGATCATGTCCTGCAACCCGCTGGAGGTGCGCGGACCACAGGTCCCGCCGACGTTCTCCGGCCTGCCCTCGGGCGACAGCGGTGCGTGGGACGCGTTCCGCAAGGAGTACGAACGGACCCACCGTCCGATGTGGGAGTCGTTCAACGCGTGGGTCCAGGAACAGGGCGCCCCGGCGCTGCCGTACCTGGACTTCGTGCACACCTCGGGGCACCTCAACCTGTACGTCTACCCCGAGGCCGTGGACTACCCACGGGACCTGGGGGCCACCTGGCACCGCCTGGAGTCGAGCGTCAGGACGACCGAGGCGGAGCTCGTGCTGCCGGACCTGCTCACGGACCGACCGGAGGGCTCGGCCCTGGTTTACCTGTCCCTGGGGTCGCTGGGCAGCGCCGACGTCGAGCTGATGAAGCGCCTCGTCGACGTCCTCTCCCGGACGCCGCACCGCTACGTCGTCTCGACCGGGCCCTGCCACCGGGAGTACGAGCTCGCGGCGAACATGTGGGGGCAGGAGTTCCTGCCGCAGACGAAGATCCTGCCCCTCGTGGACCTGGTGCTCACCCACGGCGGCAACAACACCATGGTGGAGGCGCTGCACTTCGGCAAGCCGATGGTCGTCCTGCCGCTGTTCTGGGACCAGTACGACAACGCCCAGCGGATGGCCGAGACCGGGTTCGGTGTGCGGCTGGACACCTACGCGTTCACCGAGGGGGAGATGCACGCCGCGATCGACCGGCTGCTCGGGGACGAGCCGTTGCGGGCCCGGCTGGCCCAGGTGTCGGCGCAGATCCGCTCGCGTGACGGGGTCCGCCGTGCCGCAGAGCTCATCGAGACATTGGCCCTCAGCAGGCGGGGGCACCGATGACGGGCAGCCGGCACGACGTGCCGGCTGCCCGTCCTCCTGCTCAGTGAGCGGTGGCGCCCCACCTCACTGCACTGGCGCGGTCCGGGCGTAGACGTTGCTTGCCCGGTGGCCCCGGCGGTCCATCATGCGGACCTGCTGGTCGACCGCCTGCAGCGCGCTCGAGCCGAGGTGACGCAGGCTGGAGAGGACGAGTCGCTCCTGGCTGTCACCGCCGATCGCGCCCACCTTCACCAGCCCCACGCCCGGGGCGTAGTACTTCACCTGGGTGCCGCTGGTCGGGTCGAGCGGGCTCGTCTCATGGGTGACGAGGACATTCGTGTAGCAGCTGACCGGGACGCACACCCGCTGGCCCGTGGCGAAGACCGTCGTGACGTCGTAGAAGCCGATGCTCCGGACCAGGCCCTCGGTGTACGTGTCGCCCACGTGCGGGTGCGCGAGCATGTGGATGCCGCCCTGAGCCCCGGACAGGCCGGTGATCCAGGTGTCAGGCGCCCCGGTGAACGTGCCGTTGTCGAACTCCTCGGGGTACTCGCCCATGTTCCAGACGGTGCCGTTGTCGTCCTGCGCGAAGAAGGCCAGCTCGGCCTCCACCACCTCGCCGCCGGTGTTGTCGACGTCGAGGACCACCCTCGTGGTGACCCCGTCGATCACCTTCGTCAGGTCCGTGACGGTGAACGTCACCGTGTGCGGCGTGACGGTGCCGGCTTCGGTGATCGTGCCCTTGTAGAAGTACTCGGTGCCCGGCACGAGCGGGAAGTAGGGGTTGTCGATGCGAGTGGGGTGGCTGAAGTGCCCCATCGGCGGGGGAGGCACGACCTTGGTGTCCGAGGCCGCTGTGGCCGGCGCCGCCAGGGCGAGCAGGGGCAGGGCCACCAGTGCGGCCACGAGGGGCGGACGGCGACGTAGGCGCGATGTGCTGGGCATGGGCTCTCCTCGCAGGTGCATTTCCGCGGTCGGACATCCCCCGGGAAGCTGTGGGTGTGCTGTGCACCAGTGTGCGTGCGCCTCCTGCGCCCAGGATCGTCCGCCGGGGCGGCCACCGGTGCGGCGACAGCAGGACGTGGTCGTCAGCCGACAGCGCACACGGGTCATGCACCTGGTGGAGACGGGTGGCGTAGCTCCCGCGCGTCATCCGGGCGAGCCGGGCGGGAATCCCCAGCGTTCACAGGCAGATACAGGTATGCCGTGCCCCTCCAGGTGAGGGGCACGGCATACCGGCCGGGCGGGTGTGCTCACGCGGTGCTGGCCGCTTCGGGGGTGCTGGCCGCTTCGGCGCGCCGGAGCTCCCGCATCCGCGAGGTCAGGTAGAGCGAGGGGACGACGAGCAGGTTGAGCAGGGTCGAGGTGACCAGGCCTCCTAGGACGACGATGGCCAGGGGGTGCTCGATCTCGTGCCCGGGCCGGTCGCCGAAGACCACGAGAGGCACCAGGGCGAGCCCGGTGGCCAGCGTGGTCATGAGGATCGGCGAGAGGCGCTCCCGTGCGCCGCGCAGCACCAGCCCCGGACCGACCGGTTCGCCCTCGTCCCGCTCCAGGGTCTGGAAGTGGTTGATGAGCAGGATGCCGTTGCGCGCGGCGATGCCGAAGACGGTGAAGAAGCCGACCAGCGACCCCAGCGAGATGACCCCACCGGTGAACCAGGCCGACAGCACACCACCGACGAGGGCCATCGGCAGGGTGGCCAGGATGAGGAAGGCCAGCCGCCAGCGGCCGAACGAGGCCTGCAGGAGCATGAGGATGGCGAAGACGGCCAGCGCGGCGGAGCCGAACAGCGTGCGCTGGGCCGACTGTCGCTCCTCGTACTCACCGATCACCTCGGCGTGGTAGCCCTCCGGGAAGCTGACCGTGTTCACCTTCGCCTGGACCTGCTGCACGATCGAGCCCAGGTCGCCGCCCTCGAAGCTGGCGCCGACGTCCAGCCGCCGGGAGCCCCCCTCGCGGTCGATGCTGTTGGGGTTGGGGCGCACCGCCACGTCCGCGACGTCCTTGAGGCGCACGCGCTGGCCGGAGGAGGTGTCGAGCAGGATGTTCTGGATGGCGGTCACGCTGTTGCGCGTGCTCGGGGTGCTCCACACGACGGTGTCGTAGGCCTTGCCGCCACGGAAGATGTCGCCGACCTCCTCGCCGGCCACCAGGGTCGAGGCCGCCCGGCGCACGTCCCCGGGCTTGATCCCGTACTGCTGGGCCTTGGCGAGGTTGACCGTGACCTCGATCTGGGGGACATCGGAGGAGATGTCCACGTGGGCGTCGACCGTCCCCGGGACGGCGGCGACCAGCTTCTGGATCTCGGCGGCTTTGGTCCGCAGCACGTCGAGGTTCTCCCCGAAGACCCGCACGATGATCGGCTCCTTGCCGCCGGTCAGGACCTCCTGTATGCGCTCGTCGAGGTAGGTCTGCACCTCCCGGAACAGCCCGGGGTGCTGCTCGGCGACGGCGTTGACCTTGTCCAGGGTCGCCTCGTAGTCCACCGACGGGTCGAGGCTGATCCAGTTCTCGCCCAGGTTGACGCCGGCGACCTCCTCCCCGAGCAGCGCCTGGCCGATGTGGGCGCCGAACGTCTGGACGCCGGGGATCTGCCTGAGCTCGTGGCTGACCGACGCGGTGGACCGCGCCATCTCGGCGTCGGAGGTGCCCGGGGTGGTCACCCAGTGCATCAGCAGGTCGCGCTCCTTGAAGGCGGGGAAGAGCGACTGCCCCAGGTGGGGCACCACGATGGCGGCGGCGAGGGTCAGCACGCCGAAGGCGGCGTAGACCGGGCGCGGCCGGCGGACCACCCGGGTGAGCAACCACGTGTAGCCACGCTGCAGCACCTTGACCACCGGGGACTCGCGCCGCTCGATGGGGGCCTTGCGCAGCAGGATCAGGGTCAGCGCCGGGGTGACCGTCAGGGCGACGACCATCGAGGCCATGATCGCGAGGGTGTAGGACCAGGCCAGCGGCCGGAAGAACGCGCCGGTGAGGCCCTGCAGCAGGAACACCGGCACGCTCGCCGCCACGATGATCAACGTGGCGTAGACGATCGGGCTCCGGACCTCCAGGGAGGCGTCGAGGATGATCGATGCCGTCGAGCGGCCGGTGCCGGCCAGCCGGTTCTGTCTGAGGCGTCTGACGATGTTCTCGACGTCGATGATCGCGTCGTCCACGACCGCACCCAGCGCGATCACGATGCCGGCGAGGGTCATCGTGTTGACCGTGTCGCCGCGCAGGTAGAGCACGTACATCGTCGCGACCAGCGACAGCGGGATGGTGATGAGGCTGATCAGCGCCACCCGCCACTCGAACAGGAACAGGCCCAGGATCACCACGACGAGCAGGAAGCCCAGGACCAGGGCCTGGGTGAGGTTGGAGATGGCCAGCTTGATGAAGTTGGCCTGCTGGAAGACGTGGGTCTCGAACTGGATGTCGGGCAGGCCCGGCTGCAGCTGCTTGAGCGCGTCCTCGACGCCCTGGGTCATCTGCAGGGTGTTGGCCCAGGGCAGCTTCTCCACGACGAGGAGGATCCCCGGGTTGTCGTTGATGATGGCGTCGCCGAACAGCGGCTGGTTCGTCTCCTGGACGGTGGCCACGTCACCCAGCTTCACCGGGGTCTTCCCGCTCGACCGGACCGGCACCTGGGCCATGTCGGCGGCCGTCGTGATCGGCAGGACGTTGCGCACGTGCAGCCGCTGGTTCGGCGTGTCGACGCTGCCGCCCGTGCCGATCACCGCACCGCTGGAGAACTTCAGCAGGCCCGAGTCGACCGCGTCGGAGGTGACCTGCATGACCTGGTCCAGGGTCACGTCGTGGTCCTTGAGCTTCGGCGGGTCGACCTGGACGGTCATCAGCTGCAGCCGCTCGTTCCAGATGGCCACGTTGGCCACGCCGGGCACCTGCAGCAGCCGGGCACGGATGGTCCAGTAGGCCATCATCGACATCTCGATGAGCGAGTGGTTCTTGCTGGTCATGCCGACCTGCATGGCCCGGCCGGTGGCGGAGACCGGCGCCAGCATCACCGGCGGTGCCGCCCAGGTGGGCAGGTTGGGGATCACCGTGGACAGCCGCTCCTGGACCAGCTCCCGGTCACGGAACAGGTCGGTGTCCGGCTTGAAGACCAGCTCGATGGAGTTCAGCTGCGGCACGGACTTCGAGCGCAGGTCGTCCAGCCCCTGCAGCCCGTAGAGCGCCTGCTCCAGGGGGACGGCGACGAGCTGCTCGACGTCCGAGGTCGACAGGCCCAGGCACGCGGTCTGGATGACCACCCGGGGCGGGGCGAACTCCGGGAAGACGTCCACCCGCATCGAGGACAACGACGAGATGCCCACGGTCATCATCGCGATCGCCGCCGCGACGACGATGTAGCGGAAGCGCAGGCTGCCGCCGACGATGCGGCGCATCAGCCCGCCGCGCCCCGGGGAGGTCATTCCTCACCGCTGATGTCGTACTCGACGCCCAGCAGCTCGGGGGAGCCGACCGTCACCACCTTGGTCCCGACGGCGGGTCCCTTGGTGAGGACGGCCAGGTCCCCGGAGATGAAGTCGACGGTGATTGGCTTGCGCAGGTAGGTGAGCGCCCCGGTCTCCGTATAGGTCCAGGAGCTGCCGTCGCGGTCGTAGACCACCGCCGAGTAGGGGATGACGAGCCGGTGCGCGGACCGCACGCCGTCCGGGGAGGTGGCGTCGGCCAGACGAGCCGGCGTGGTGGCCAGCCCCAGGCGACTCGCCGCCTCCGCCGACAGGTGCACCGCCGGGACGGGTGAGCCGACCACCGCCGCCACCGACGCCGGAGGGGCCGCGGCCTTCTCCGTGGCGGTGGCCCCCGAGCAGGCCGTTGCCCCCGCGAGCACGATGCCCGCCGCGATCAATGCCTTCAGCCTCATGGCCATCTCCCGTTCATCGCCCGTCGGCCGGCGCCGCAGCGGCGCTCGCGGGACCGGCCGTGTGCGGTTCGTCCGGACGGGCCGGCCCACGACCGGCCGTCGTGATCAGGTACAGCGCAGGGAGCACCACCAGGGCGGTCAGGACGTAGGTCACCAGGCCGCCGAGGACGGCGACCGCCATGGGTTGCAGCAGCTCGAGCCCGGCCCCGCCGAGGACCAGGGGCGGCAGGAACACGGCCGCCACGGCGCAGCTGGTCAGGAGCACCGGCAGCACACGCTCGCTGGTGCCACGACGGACCACGTCGGCACCGGCACCGCCACCGGCAGCCCCGGCACCGCCGCCCGTGCCGTCGGCGTGGTCGTCGTCGCCCTCGAGCTCCTGGTAGCGGCGCACCTGCACCAGCAGGCCGTGGCTCGCGATACCAAGGACGGCCAGCAGGCCGGCCACGTAGCCGACCGACCCGTTCGTCCCGAAGACCAGCCCGGTCACGAGCCCACCGCTGCAGGCCACGACGACCGTCACCGTCAGCAGCGCCGCGCGACGCCAGCTGGAGGTCGCTGCCTGCAGGAGCAGGACGGCGCCGACCAGCACGGCGAGGGCGTACAGCAGCTCACGCCGGTTGAGGTTCTGGTCGTCGACGGCGGAGCCGATGACCTCCGCGTGGTACTCCAGCGGCATCGGGAGCTTCGCGATCCGCGCTCGCAGGTCCGCGACGACGGCGTTCGGGTCGCGACCGCTGACCCCGGCGGTGACGTCCACGGTGCGGGCGACACCGTTGTGCTCGACGGCCGTCGGCTCGCTGACCAGCCGCACGGTGGCGACCTGGCTGAGCGGCACCTGCTTGCCGGACGGGGTGTCGAGGCGCAGCGCCTCCAGGCCGGGCAGGCTGGCGCGGGTGGCCGTCCTGCCCAGCACCACCACGTCGAAGATCTTCTGCTCCTCGTAGATGCTGCCGACGGTCAGGCCGGACACGAGGGTCGTGGCGTCCCGGCGCACGTCGCCGGGGGCCAGCCCGAGACGGCGCGCCGCGTCGAGCTTGACCTCGATCTCCACGGTGGGCTGGGTCAGCTGCTGCTCCACCTTCGGCCCGACGACGCCGGGCACGCCGCGCATCATGTCCTGAAGCTCGTGGGCCTTGGCGCGCATCGTGGTGATGTCGATGCCGGACAGCCGGACGGTGAGGTCGCTCGCGGTCCGCGACGCGGCGTCGACCGTCTGCTGGGCGTAGCTGACGACCTGGCCGCGGACGCCGGGGTACTGCGCCAGCTCGCGGCGCACCCGCTCGATCGTCGACTGCTCGTCCGCCGTGCCGTCCAGGGTCATCCAGATCTCGGCCGCGTTGACGTCGACCGCCTGGTCCGCGGTGATGGCCCGCCCGATGTGCGTCCCCACGTCGGTGACACCGGGCAGGGTCTTGAGCACCGCGGCCTCCCGCTCCGTGACCCTCGCCGTCTCCCCGAGCGCGGTGCCGGAGGTCGTGCGCAGCTGGACCAGCAGGTTGCGCTCGTGCAGGACGGGCAGCGTCGGGGTCAGGTCCACCCGCGGCAGGAGGGCCAGGACCAGCACGGCCAGGACGGCGAGGGAGGCCAGCGGGACGGTTCGGCGCTCGGGCAGGCGGGGCAGGACGCGGTCGGCTGTCCGCTGACACCAGCCTGCCACGGGGCCTGCGGCCGGGTCCTGCTCGTGCTCGCCGAGCAGGATGACCGTCAGGGCCGGTGTGACCGTGAGCGAGACGACCAGGGACAGGACGAGCGCCAGCGCGTAGGCCGCGGCGGCCGCCCGCGTGAACGGCACCACCGACTCGCTCAGGAAGAGCAGGGGGGTGATGACGAGCAGGCTGACCAGGGTGGCCGTCACGAGCGGGGCCCGGGTCGCGGCCATGGCCTCGGCGACCGCCGCCGTGGCGCCGGCTCGGCCGCTGGTCGGCCCACCGCGCGCGCGGATCCGGGCGCGCAGCCCGGTCACGCTGCTGACGGTCTGCTCGACCACCGCCCCGACCGCGACCGCCAGGCCGAGCAGGGTCATGGTCGTCATCGTCGTGTGCAACAGGAACAGCACGTACGCCGCGAGCACCACCGGGACGAGGACGCCCAGGAGGCTGACGAGCAGGGCGCGCCACGACCACAGGAACAGGCCGAGGACCAGCACGAGCAGCGCCAGCGAGACGAGGGCGGTCACTCCGAGGTTGTGCGTCGCCTCCTCGATGAAGGTCGCGGGGCGGTACAGGCGGGTGTCCACCGTGATCCCCTGCAGGCCCGGTGCCATGTCGGCCATCGCCTTCTCGACCGCCGCGGTGACCTGCTCGGTGTTGGCCTCGGGGAACTTCTCCAACACGAGGACCAGGCCGGAGCCGCCGTCGACGATCGCGTCGCCGATCAGCGGCTGGTGGTCCTCGGCGACGGTGGCCACGTCGCCGAGGCGCAGGCTCGTGCCCTCCACCGCGATGTTGGCCAGGTCCCCCGGGGCGGTGATCGGCAGCATGTGCTGCACCGCCAGCCGCTGGGACGGGCTCTCGATGAACCCACCGGTGCCCGGCGTGGAGGCCTCCACGAAGGTCAGGGGGGAGACCCAGAGCGCGTTCCCGGCGGTCTCCAGGAGCCGGGTGAGGGTCAGGCCCTTGGCGTTGAGCGTCCGGGGGTCCACCTGGACCTGCAGCTGGCGGTCGCGCTGGCCCCAGATGGAGACGTTCGCGACGCCCGGCACGCCCATGAGACGGGGCCGGATCTTCCAGCGCGCGAGGATCGACTGGTCGATGAGCGAGACCGACTTGGACGACAGCGAGATCATCGCGATCCGGCTGGTCGCGGCCAGGGGCTGGATCATCAGGGGCGGCGTGCCGACGTTGGGCAGGGCGTGGGCCTGGGTCATCCGCTCCTGCACCATTTGCCGGGCGGTGTACAGGTCGGTGCCGGGCTCGAAGGTCATGTCGATCTGGGACAGGCCCGGCATCGACAGCGAGTGGAGGTGGGCCAGGAACGGCACCCCGTTGAGCAGGTCCTGCTCGAGCGGGACGGTGATCAGCTGCTCGACCTCCTGGGCCGACAGGCCGAGCGCCTCGCTCTGCACCTGCACCGTCGGCGGGGTGAACTCGGGGTAGACGTCGACGGATGCCGAGGGCAGCTGGACCAGGGCGAGGACGAGCAGCGCGACCGCCGCGGCAATGACGAGGCGCCCCATCTTCAGCCCTGATGCGAGGACCCAGCTCATGCGACCACCCCGTCCCTGAGGACTGACACCTGCCTCAGAGCGTGCCGCGGGGCAGCCTCACAGCCATCCCACAGGTGGCCTAGGACGGGTGCAGGGGCAGGCGTAGCCGGGCCCCCGGTGGCGGCACGCCGGATGGGGGAGCGGGTGGGGCGTTTCTGCCGCGCGACCGGGCGCGGGGTGGCGAGAATGGGCCTCATGCGCCTACCCGTCATGCCACCCGTCGCGCCGATGCTGGCCAAGGCGGTCAAGGACCTGCCCGAGGCCGCGGTGAGCTTCGAGCCCAAGTGGGACGGCTTCCGCTCCGTGGTGTTCCGGGACGGTGACGAGGTCGAGATCGGCAGCCGCAACGAGAAGCCGATGACCCGGTACTTCCCCGAGCTCGTCGAGGCCTTCCGTGCCAACCTGCCGCAGCAGTGCGTCGTCGACGGCGAGATCATCCTCGTCGGCCGGGGCGGCGACCGGCTCGACTTCGACGCGCTGCAGCAGCGCATCCATCCCGCGGCCAGCCGGGTCGCCATGCTCGCCGAGCAGACGCCGGCCCGCTTCGTCGCGTTCGACCTGCTGGCCCTCGGCGAGGAGGACCTCACCGGCCGGCCGTTCGCGGAGCGCCGTGAAGCCCTGGTCCGGGCACTCGCGGACGCCGAGGCGCCGGTGCACGTCACGCCCGCGACGACCGACCGAGACACGGCCCGGCAGTGGTTCCACCAGTTCGAGGGCGCCGGCCTCGACGGTGTCGTCGCCAAGCCCCTGGACGGGGTCTACGCCCCGGACAAGCGCGTGATGTTCAAGGTCAAGCACGAGCGCACCGCCGACTGCGTGGTGGCCGGCTACCGGCCGCACAAGAGCGGTCCGGATGCGATCGGCTCGCTGCTGCTGGGGCTCTACGACGCCGACGGGGACCTGGCCTCCGTCGGCGTCATCGGCGCCTTCCCGATGGCTCGCCGGCGGGAGCTGTTCGAGGAGCTGCAGCCGCTGGTCACCGGGTTCGACGGCCACCCGTGGGCGTGGGGGCGGCAGGAGGAGGGCACCCGTACGCCGCGCAACGCCGAGGGGAGCCGCTGGGCGGCCGGCAAGGACCTGTCGTTCACGCCGCTGCGGCCCGAGCGCGTGGTCGAGGTCCGCTACGACCACATGGAGGGCGTGCGGTTCCGGCACACCGCGCAGTTCGTGCGCTGGCGCACGGACCGCGACCCGCGCTCGTGCACCTACGAGCAGCTCGAGGAGCCGGTGAGCTTCGACCTGGCCGACGTGCTCGGCCAGCGGTGACCCACCCGGCACCGCCGCGCGTCGCGTCGTACCCGCCTGAGACGATGCGGCCATGCCGAGCCGACGCCTGAGTCTGCGCAGGGGGGCCGCACTGGCCGGAGCCGCCGGTGCGGTGATGGCCGGTGCCTCCGCCGCCGGGAGCCTCGGCGCCGCAACGTACTTCGCCCGCCGCGTCCTCACCCCCGACCCCCGCCGGCCCGACGACACGCAGGTGCTCTCCGTCGACGACGGCTCGGTGACGCTGGGGCTCACCGAGAACACCCGGCTGCCCGGGCGCTACGGGCTCTGGCTCGACGGGGGAGAGGGGCACGCCCGCCTCGGGCAGGTCCTCGAGCTCGACGAAGCGGCCGGCCGCGTGCGCCGCGAGCTGCACGGCGTGGACCGCGGTCGGCTGGCTCCCGGCTTCGCCCGATGGAACCAGTACTACTACGGCCTCGCGCCGTCGGCCTCGCTCGGCCTGCCCTGCCAGGACGTCCTCGTGCGCTCCGATGTGGGCGACCTGCCGGCCTGGCACGTGCCGGCCGGCACCGGGCGCAACCGACGCTGGGCGGTCCTCGTCCACGGCCGCGGGGCCCGCCGGGAGGAGTGCCTGCGGGCGGTTCCTGTGCTGCACCGGGCCGGCTTCGACTGCCTGGTCCCGATGTACCGCAACGACATCGGGGCGCCGGCCAGTCCCGACGGTCGCTACAACCTCGGCCTGTCGGAATGGCGCGACGTCGAGGCCGCCCTGGTCCACGCCACCGACCACGGTGCCGAGGAGGTGGTGCTGGTGGGCTGGTCGATGGGGGGCGCGATCGTGCTCCAGGCGCTGGCGCGCTCCTGGCTGGCCGACCGGGTGACCCGGGTCGTCCTCGACGCCCCGGTGATCGACTGGGCCGACGTGCTGCGCCACCAGGCGGCGCTCAACCGGGTGCCGGGCCCGGTCGGCGCGCTGGGTCGCTCTCTCATCGGGCGGCGCTCCGCCCGCCGGCTGGTCGGTGTGCACGAGCCGATCGACGTGGCCGAGACCGACTGGGTCGCCCGCGCCGACGAGCTGGCCCACCCGGTGCTGCTGATCCACTCCGAGGACGACGAGTTCGTCCCCGCGGGCCCCTCGGCCGCGCTGGCCGCGAAGCGGCCCGACCTGGTGCGCTACGAGCCGTGGCGCGGGGCACGGCATACCAAGGAGTGGAACCAGGACCCGCAACGCTGGGAGCAGGTGGTGGCCGACTTCCTGGGTGGGTGACGTCCGCGGCGCTGGCGACGCGCGTCAGTCGGTGGCGGCGTCGGCGCGCACCCAGCGCCCGAGCACGGTGCCCTCGGACTCGATGAGCACCCGCGGCACGAGGTGCTCCACGATCGAGGGTCCGGCGGTGATGCGGGTGTGGTCGCCGGCCACGATGGTCGGCGCGATGGTCAGGCACAGCTCGTCGAGGTGGCCGGCCGAGACCAGGTCGTGCATGAGCTGCGGGCCGCCCTCGCACAGGATCCGGGTCAGCCCCCGGGCGGCGAGCTCCTTGATGGCGGCGTCGAGGTCGACCCCGTCGCCGCCCCGGACGATGACGTTGTCCGGACCGAGCGCCGCGCGGGCAGCCTCGATCGCCTCCTCCGGGGCCCGCTCACAGGTGAGCAGGATGACCTCCCCGGCGCCCTCGGGACGCTCGCGCAGCAACGGCGGCAGCTGGGCGGAGCGGCTGGCGACGGCGAGCACGGGCGGGTCGGTGCGTCCGCTGCGCGCCCGCACGTCCTGCCACTGCGCCCGCGCCGCGATGGGCCGGTAGCCCTCGATCCGGGCGGTGCCGGCCCCGACCAGGACCACGTCGGCGAGGGCCCGCAGCAGGCCGAACACCTCCCGGTCGGCGCCGGTGTTGATCGACCCCGAGCGGCCGTCGGAGCCGGTGGCCGCCCCGTCGAGCGTGGTCACGAAGTTGGCGCGGACCCATGGCACCCCGCGGGTGGCGCTGCGGGGGTACTCGTAGAGCGCGGCCAGGGCGTCCGGGCCCAGCCGACCGTCGCCGACGTCGTCCGACGGGGCGTCCGGGTGGGGCAGCAGCAGTCGCATCAGTCCCATCCTGCCAGTGGTGGGGCCGCGCGGGTGCCTAGGCTGGGGCTCGTGTCGGAGACCGCAACGCAGGCGCCCCTGTCCACCCGCCGGCCCCAGGTGGACGCCTCGCGCCTGGTCGGGGAGCTCGTCCCGCCGCCGCGCTTCGACGTGGTCCGCTTCTCCACCTACCGTCCCGACCCGGCCCAGCCGAGCCAGGCCGCTGCGGTGCAGCGGCTGCAGGAGTATGCCGCGTCGCTGGGAGGCCGGAGCGGCTCGGGAGGCTCGGGCGGGTCGCGCTGGCCGTGGGGGCGCCGACGGTCGGCCACGGGGTCGGGGGTCTACCTCGACGGCGGGTTCGGCGTGGGCAAGACCCACCTGCTCGCCAGCCTGTGGCACGAGGCGCCCGGCCCCAAGGCGTTCGGCACCTTCGTCGAGCTGACCAACCTCGTGGGGGCGCTGGGGTTCGCCCGGACCGTGGAGGCGCTGAGCGGGCACCGGCTGGTGTGCATCGACGAGTTCGAGCTCGACGACCCCGGTGACACCGTGCTGATGTCGACCCTGCTGGCGCGGCTGGCCGAGGCCGGCGTGTCGCTGGCCGCGACCTCCAACACGCTGCCGGAGGCGCTGGGGGAGGGGCGGTTCGCCGCGGACGACTTCCTGCGCGAGATCGCCGCCCTGTCCAGCCGGTTCGAGGTGCTCACCGTCGACGGGCCGGACTTCCGCCACCGTGGGCTCGCGGCCGGCCCCGCGCCGCTGTCCGAGGCTGAGGTCGTGTCCCGCGTCGAGGCCACCGGGGGCGCCCTCGACGGCTTCGACGAGCTGCTGGCCCATCTTGCCCAGGTGCACCCCAGCCGCTACGGCGCGCTGCTGGACGGGGTCACCTCGGTGGGCTGGCAGGGGGTGCACACCATCGAGGACCAGATGGTCGCGCTGCGCCTGGTCGTCCTCGCCGACCGGCTCTACGACCGGGACGTGCCGGTGTTCTCCAGCGGTGCCCCCCTCGGGGAGGTCTTCAGCGAGGAGCTGCTGCGCGGGGGGTACCGCAAGAAGTACTTCCGCGCGGTGTCGCGGCTGACGGCGCTGGCGCGGGAGGCCAGCGGGGAGGTCGCGCACGGGCAGGGCTAGTGCGACGATCGGGCCATGGCCCACGTCACGGGGGACGGTCCGACACCCTTCGGGGACATCCTGCGGGTGGGGCCCGGCTTCCGGCTGGGCGAGGTCGACCCGGCCTCCACCCCCGGTTTCGACGGCAAGCGGCGCAACGCCGCCGAGCTGATGACCGAGACCGACGACGAGCTCGACGACCTGCAGGAGCGGCTCTACGCCGACGGCACGGCGGGCGGCACGCGGGCGGTGCTGCTCGTGGTGCAGGGCATGGACACCGCCGGCAAGGGCGGCATCATGCGCCACGTCGTGGGTTCGGTGGACCCCCAGGGCGTGCAGCACACGGCGTTCAAGGCGCCGAGCGAGGAGGAGCGGGCCCACGACTTCCTCTGGCGCATCCACAAGGCGCTGCCGCATGCCGGGCAGATCGGGGTGTTCGACCGCTCGCACTACGAGGACGTGCTCATCGTGCGCGTGCGCCGCCTGGTGCCCGAGGCGGTCTGGTCTGCACGCTACGAGCAGATCAACGCCTTTGAGGCTCAGGTCAGCGCCGGGGGCACCGAGATCGTCAAGGTCATGCTCAACATCTCCCCGGGGGAGCAGAAGCTGCGCCTGATGTCGCGCCTGGACCGGCCGGACAAGCACTGGAAGTACAACCCCGGCGACACCGACGAGCGCAAGCTGTGGGACGACTACATGCAGGCCTACCAGGTGGCCCTGGAGCGCTGCTCCACGGACGTGGCGCCGTGGTACGTCGTCCCCGCCGACCGCAAGTGGTACGCCCGGCTGGCGGTGCAGCAGCTGCTGCTCGAGCGGCTGCGGGCGATGGACCCGCAGTGGCCGACGGCCGACTTCGACGTCGCCGCCGAGAGGGCCCGCCTGGCCGCCACCTGAGCGCCGGTCATCGCACCGGCCCCTCGCACCGACCTCGGCGGCTGCCGTGGCCGGTGGCGGACAGGGAGCCCGGGCCCGCCACCCGGCATACCGGGGGCGGGCGGCCGGCTCAGGACCGGGGCTCGGGCTCCGGCTCCGGCGTGCGCAGCACGACGATGGCGCGACCGGCGACCGGGTGCGCCGACTTGGCCTCCCACATCGGCTGCTCGGCGGGCTCGACCGGGTCGGTGGTGTCGAGCACCACCTCCCACTCGGCGCCGTAGTCACCCGGGGGCAGGGTGAAGTCCACCGGCTCGCTGTGGGCGTTGAACAGCAGCAGGAAGTGCTGGTCGACGATCGGCCGGCCGAGGCGGTCCGGCTCGGGGATCGCCTCGCCGTTGAGGAACACCATGAGGCTGCGCGCGTAGCCGTTGCGCCAGTCGAGCTCGTCCATCTCGGTGCCCTGCGGGGCGAACCACTCGATGTCGCCGAGCTCGCTGCGCCCACCGTGGGCCGCGTCACCGGCGAAGAACCGGCGCCGGCGGAAGACCGGGTGGTTCTTGCGCAGCTGCACCAGGCGCGAGGTGAACGCCAGCAGGTCGTTGCGCTCGGCGTCGAGGTCCCAGTCGATCCAGGCCAACTCGCTGTCCTGGCAGTAGGCGTTGTTGTTGCCGTGCTGGGTGCGCCCGACCTCGTCGCCATGGGCGATCATCGGCACGCCCTGGCTGAGCAGCAGGGTGGCCAGGAAGTTGCGCTGCTGCTGGGCGCGCAGGGCGTTGACCTCGGGGTCGTCGGTCTCGCCCTCGACGCCGCAGTTCCACGACCGGTTGTGGCTCTCGCCGTCGTTGTTGTCCTCGCCGTTGGCCTCGTTGTGCTTCTCGTTGTAGGAGACCAGGTCGCGCAGGGTGAACCCGTCATGGGCGGTGACGAAGTTGATCGAGGCGATCGGTTTGCGCGCGGACTGCTCGTAGAGGTCGCTGGACCCCGTGATGCGCGAGGCGAACTCGCCCAGCGTCGCCGGGTCGCCCCGCCAGAAGTCGCGCACGGTGTCGCGGTACTTGCCGTTCCACTCGGTCCACAGCGGGGGGAAGTTGCCGACCTGGTAGCCGCCGTCGCCGACGTCCCACGGCTCGGCGATGAGCTTGACCTGGCTGACCACCGGGTCCTGCTGCACCAGGTCGAAGAACGCCGACAGCCGGTCGACCTCGTGGAACTGGCGGGCCAGCGTCGCCGCGAGGTCGAAGCGGAAGCCGTCGACGTGCATCTCCAGCACCCAGTAGCGCAGCGAGTCCATGATCAGCTGCAGCACGTGCGGGTTGCGCATCAGCAGGCTGTTGCCGGTGCCCGTGGTGTCGTAGTAGTGCGCCTTGTTGTCGTCGACGAGGCGGTAGTACGACGCGTTGTCCAGCCCGCGGAAGGCGATCGTCGGGCCCTGCTCATTGCCCTCGGCGGTGTGGTTGTAGACGACGTCGAGGATGACCTCGATGTCGGCCTCGTGCAGCGCCTTGACCATGGACTTGAACTCGGTGACCTGCTGGCCGCGGGTGCCGGTCGCGGCATACGCGTTGTGCGGGGCGAGGAAGCCGATGGTGTTGTAGCCCCAGTAGTTGGACAGGCCCTTCTCGGCCAGGGTGGTGTCCTGGACGAACTGGTGCACGGGCATGAGCTCGATCGCGGTGACGCCCAGGCCCTTGAGGTGCTCGACCACCGCGGGGTGGCCGATCGCGGCGTAGGTCCCGCGGATCGCGTCCGGCACGTCCGGGTGGGTCATCGTCAGGCCCTTGACGTGGGCCTCGTAGATCACGCTGTCGTGGTACTCGTGCGCCGGCGGGCGGTCGTGGCCCCAGTCGAACCACGGGTTGGTCACCACGGAGAGCATGGTGTGGCCGAGGGAGTCGTCCTCGTTGAACACCTCGGGCTCGCCGAAGCGGTAGGAGAACAGCGCCTCGTCACCGTCGATCTGACCGTCGATGGCCTTGGCGTAGGGGTCGAGCAGCAGCTTGGCCGGGTTGCACCGGTCGCCGTTCTCGGGGTCGTACGGCCCGTGCACCCGGAACCCGTAGCGCTGGCCGGGCTGCACGCTCGGCACGTAGCCGTGCCAGACGTAGCCGTCGACCTCGCGCAGGTCGATGCGGGTCTCGGTGTCGTCGTCGCCGACGAGGCACAGCTCGACGCGCTCGGCGACCTCGGAGAAGACGGCGAAGTTCACGCCGCTGCCGTCGAAGGTGGCCCCGAGGGGATAGGGCTTGCCCGGCCAGATGTCCATGAGGTCCTTCGCGTCAGGCGGTGCCACGGGATGTGGTGGCCCCATTGTGTCCCGAAGCGCCCGGTTCGTGGGTGACGGCTCCGTTACGTGGACCGACAGGGGCGCTGCCCGGGTATGCCGGGTGCGCGGCGCCCGTGGCGCCGCCGGGCCCGGCCGTGCGGCC
>NZ_DASVZH010000263.1:0-8449 GCF_036391795.1 Oryzihumus sp. | reverse complement strand
GCCGTCCCCGGCCCCGCCACCCGGCCGGCAGCAGGCGCTGCACCCGCTCGGCCGCGGTGGGGGAGGGGGCGGTGAGCAGCCCGGCGCCGGTGGTCACGGCAGCTCGATGGGCAGCGTGATGCCGTCGAGGGCGCGCCGGCAGGTGCAGGTGGCCGTCTCGTCGGGCTCGGCCGGGGGCATCGCCGCGATCGTGGAGGCCAGCACGGTCTTGAGGTCGTCGATGTTGCGGGCGAAGACCCGCAGGACCTCCTCGTGGGTGACCGCCTCGCCGCCCTCGACCCCGGCGTCGTGGTCGGTGACCAGTGCGATCGTCGTGAAGCACAGGGCCAGCTCGCGGGCGATCGCGGCCTCGGGCATCGCGGTCATGCCGACGACCGACCACCCGGCCTGCTGGTGCCACTGGGACTCGGCGCGGGAGGAGAAGCGCGGCCCGTTGACGACCACCAGGGTGCCGGTGTCGGTGACGTCCTTGCCGGCCTCGCGGGCGACCCGGGCGACGGTCTCGCGCCCTCGGGGGCAGTAGGGGTCGGCGAACCCGGCGTGCACCACCGGCCCGATCGCGTCGTAGACGGTGTGCTCCCGGCCCCACGTGCGGTCGACCACCTGGTCGGGCACGACGATCGACCCCGGGCCGAGCTCGGGCCTGAGCGACCCGACGGCACAGGGCGCGAGGACCTGGCGCACGCCCACCGCGCGCAGCGCCCAGAGGTTGGCCCGGTAGTTGACCTTGTGCGGCGGGAACCGGTGCCCCTGCCCGTGCCGGGCGATGAACGCGACCTGCCGGCCGGCCAGCGAGCCGACCACGACCTCGTCGCTGGGCTCGCCGAACGGGGTCTGGACGCGGACCCGCTCGGCGCCCTCGAGGAACTCGTAGAACCCGGACCCGCCGATGACGCCGATGTCGGCGCGCGGGCTGCCGGAGGTGGGGGAGGAAGTCATGCGGCGAGACTAACCGCGCGACTCGCCGCCCCGGCCGGCCGTCGCAGGCCTGTGGATCGTGGGACGAACCGTCGGGAGCCTTGTGGACAGCCCCCGGTATGCCGCGTGCTCCCCGGCCGCTGGCCGGGCCACAGAGGCGGTGCTCAGGCCGCGGAGCCGGCGCCCTTCGAGGACGAGCCCGAGCCGCTCGACGCGGTCGAGGAGGAACCCGACGTGGACGACGAGCTCGACGCGCTCGACGAAGACGAGCTCGACGACGCGTCGGAGGAGCTCGAGGACTCGCCCTTGGCCGCCGGCACGCTCGCGGAGGAGCCGGAGCGGGAGTCGGTGCGGTAGAAGCCCGAGCCCTTGAAGACCACGCCGACGGCGTTGAAGAGCTTGCGCAGGCGCCCCTCGCACTGGGGGCACTCGGTCAGCGAGTCCTCGCTGAAGGACTGCACGACCTCAAAACGGTGATCGCACGCGGTGCACGCGTAGGCGTACGTCGGCACGGGTCCTCCTGATCAGCACTCTCGGGCATCGAGTGCCAGAAGTGTACGACGAATCCACGCCAGCCCTTGACAAACGAACAGACAGGTCTGTCTACTTACCTCGCCGGGAACCCCGCCCGGCCCCACTGCTGCGAAGGAAACAGACATGAAGATCGCCGTCCTCGGCACCGGCATGGTCGGCCAGGCCGTTGCCACCAGGCTCGCGGAGCTCGGCCACGACGTGACCATGGGCTCGCGCGACGCCGCCAACCCCAAGGCCACCGACTGGGCCGCCGGCGCGGGTCAGCGCGCCGCCGCCACCTTTGCCGACGCCACCGCCTCCGCGGAGCTGGTCGTCAACGCCACGTCGGGCGTCGCCACGCTCGAGGCCCTCACGCTCGCCGGAGCGGACAACCTCGACGGCAAGGTGCTCCTCGACATCGCCAACCCGCTCGACTTCAGCAACGGCTTCCCGCCCTCGCTGTCGGTCGTCAACACCGACAGCCTCGGCGAGCAGGTGCAGCGCGCCTTGCCCGGCGCGAAGGTGGTCAAGAGCCTCAACACGATGAACTGCGAGGTCATGGTCGACCCGCGCCGCGTCGGCGAGGGCGACCACGACGTGTTCGTCGCCGGCGACGACGCCGAGGCCAAGGCCACGGTGACCGAGCTGCTGCGGGGCTTCGGCTGGGCCCCCGAGCACATCCACGACCTCGGCGGCATCGCCTCCGCCCGCGGCACCGAGATGTACCTGCCGCTGTGGCTGTCCCTCATGGGCTCGCTCGGCACGGGCAACTTCAACATCAAGGTCGTGCGAGGCTGACGCCCATGAGTGCCGCCCGCGACCGCATCCTCGACACGGCCTTCCGGCTGTTCTATGCCCGCGGCGTCCGGTCGGTCGGGGTGGACACCATCATCGCCGAGTCGGCGGTCGCCAAGGCGACGCTCTACAAGCACTTCCCGGGCAAGGACGACCTCGTGCTGGCCTACCTCGACCGGGTCGACGCCGGCTGGCGCGGCTCGCTCGAGGCGGCAGCCGAGGCGGCCGGGCCCGACCCGCGGGACCAGCTCGTCGGCCTGTTCGACGCCCTGACGGCTGCGTGCCGGCGCGAAGGGTTCCACGGCTGCGCGTTCATCAACACCGCGGCCCAGTCGGAGTCCGGCACCGCCGTGCACGACCGCACCGTCCGGCACAAGGCGCAGGTGCGGGAGTGGGTGCAGGGCCTGGCCGAGCAGGCCGGGGCTGCCGACCCGCACACCTTGGCCCTGTCGCTGAGCCTGCTGCTCGACGGGGGCCTGGCCTCGGGGGTCCTCGACGGCCGCCCCGAGGCCGCCGACGCCGCCAGGGAGGCCGCGGCCACCCTGGTGGCCGCCGCCTGCCCGCGCGCCTGAACCACCCGGCATACCGACCACGCGCCGGTATGCCGGGTGGCTCGCCCGGGCTTGTGCCCCCGGGCGGGCTTGGGCACAGTGGCGGCCATGCCCAAGCCGACGTGCGACTGCCCCGCGACCTACACCACGTACGAGGAGTTCTGGCCCTACTACGTGGCCATGCACTCCCGGGCGAGCACGCGGTGGGCGCACCTGGTCGGCACCACCCTCGGCGCGGCGACTGCGGCCCATGGGCTGGTCCGCCTTCGCAAGCCGTCCTGGCTGCTGCTGTGGCCGCTGATGGGCTACGGCGCGGCCTGGCCGAGCCACTTCTTCATCGAGCAGAACAACCCGGCGACCTTCGGCCACCCGGCCTGGTCGCTGCGCGGCGACTTCGAGATGATCCGCTACATGCTCACCGGCCGCGACGCCGAGCTCAGTCGGATCGCTGCGAGCTGGTGGGCCGAGCACGCCCACGAAGCGGCGGTGGAGCCCATCGCCCGGCCGGAGCTGCCGGTCGGCTGACCCGCCGGCGAGGCGGCCCCGCCGGCGTGACGGAGGCCGGCCCCGGGTCTCGGCCTGGTGGCCAGCGGCAGGCAGGTTTGGGTCGGCCATGCGCCGTAGGCGTCGTGCTCGCGGACTGCCTACGGTGGCCGCATGGATGACGAACCGGCACCGTGCCACCGACGCCCCCCGGGCGTCGACGACGCCACGATCGCGGCCCTGGGGAAGCTGTCCGAAGCCCTGGAGGAGATCGAGGAGGCCCGGGGCCACCTGTATGCGTTCCACCGCCTGACCGGCGCCGGCGACATGAAGGTGGGCCAGGCCGTCGCGATGCTGCGCAGAGCGGGACACCTCGACCTGGCCGAGCGCATCGACACCGAGCTGTTCGGCCGGAACGTGCTCGAGGGCCGCTGGACCTTCCAGATCGTCGAGGAGTACGACGACGGCTACTACGCGCTGTTCAAGTGCCTGGAGGAAGTGGCCCGGCGCCAGCTGGCCCACGGCCGGCGCCACCTCTACGAGGCGGAGATGAAGGAGGCCGAGCGCAGCCACGGCCGACGCCACCACGAGGCCACCCCGCACTGAGTCGCGTCAGCCGCCACGCCGGGCTCAGTCCCGTCGCTGCTGCGTGCTGGTGGGCCGAGCGCGGCCACGAAGCGGCAGGGGAGCCCGCCGCGCGGCCGGCGCTGCCGGTCGGCTCACCCACCCGGCGAGGCGGCCCCGCTCGCTGACCGCACGGATCCGGCGCTCGACCTGGCGCCGGTTCTCGGCCGTGGCCACCACCAGCAGCTGGTCGCCGTGGCGCAGCACGGTGTTCGGCGCGGGGACGAAGGAGTCCTCCCCGCGGACGATGAGCGTGACGTTGGCGCGCTTGGGAAGCCGCAGCTCGAAGACCTCCACACCGGCCAGGCGCGACTCCTCGCCGACCTGCACCTGGAGCAGCTCGGCCCGCAGCTTCTCCAGCGGCGTGGACTCCACGTCGAGGTCGAGCAGCCGGTCGGGGTCGGTCAGCCCCAGGCGGGCGGCCACCCACGGCAGGGTCGGTCCCTGCACCAGGGTGAACACGACGACCAGCACGAAGACCAGGTCGAAGAGCCACTCCACGTTGGGGGTGCCCAGGGTCAGCGGGACCGTGGCGAGCACGACCGGGACCGCGCCGCGCAGCCCGGCCCAGGACAGGAACACCTGGTCGCGCCACGGCACCCGGAACGGGGTCATCGACACGAGGACCGACAGCGGTCGGGCGACCAGCAGCAGCACCAGGCCGATGACGATCGCCGGGACCAGCTGGGTGGGCAGCCGCTGCGGGGAGGCGAGCAGGCCGAGCAGGACGAACAGGCCGATCTGGGCCAGCCAGCCCAGCGCCTCGGCGAAGCCGCGGACCGCCGGCCGGTGCGGCAGGTCCATGTTGCCCAGCAACAGGGAGCACAGGTAGACCGCGAGGAAGCCGCTGGTGTGGGCCATCGCCGAGGCGGCGTAGGCCAGGACGCCCAGCGCGATGATGCCCAGGGAGAACAGGCCCGAGGAGGCGGGGGCGACGCGGCGCAGGGCCGTGCCCCCGACGTAGCCGACCCCGAGGCCGATCGCCGCGCCGCCGGCGAGCTCGGCGGCGGCGATGAGCACCAGCTGCCACCAGGTGTGCGAGGTGGCGTGCGGGGCGGTCTGCTCGGCCAGAGCCACGACGAGGATGACCACCGGGGCGTCGTTGAAGCCGGACTCGGCCTCGAGCAGGCCGGTGATCCGCCGCGGCAGCGGCACCCGGCGCAGCACCGAGAAGACGGCCGCGGCGTCGGTGGAGGTGAGCACGGCGCCCACCAGGAGCGCGACGCCCCACGGCAGGTCCAGGAACAGCCGCGCCGCGACGCCGACGACGCCGACCGAGACGACCACGCCCAGGGTCGACAGCAGCGCGGCCGGCGCCACCGAGCGGCGGATGCCGTCCCAGTGCGTCGTGAGACCACCCTCGGCGAGGATGAGCACCAGGGCGGTGTAGCCGAGGACCTGGGTCAGCTCGGCGGAGTTGAAGCGGATGCCGAGCCCCGCCTCGCCGATGGCCAGGCCGATCGCGAGGTAGAGCAGCAGCGACGGCAGGCCGGAGCGGACCGACAGGCGCACGGCGGCCACCGAGAGGAGCAGCACCAGCGCCCCCACCAGCAGGGCGGGGTTGAGCTCCTCCACGGTGAACCCGGCCACCTGCGTCAGTGCCGTCACGTCCACCGTCCTCCTCGCCCTGCGTGGATGCTGTCATGGGGGACCGGGCGTGCGCGCCACCCCGTCGCCGGTGTCCTAGTCTCGCAGGGTGTCTCGCGCCAAACTCGCTCGCCGCATCATCGTGTCCGTCGTGGCGGCGCTCCTCGTGGTCATCCTCGTGGGAGTCGTCGTCGTGGTGGGCCTCGTCCGCCACTCCTTCCCCCAGACCACCGGCACCATCTCCGTCCCGGGCCTCGGCTCACGGGTCTCGGTGCTGCGTGACGAGCACGGGGTCCCACAGATCTACGCCGACACCTCCGCGGACCTGTTCGAGGCGCAGGGCTACGTCACGGCCCAGGACCGGTTCTTCGAGATGGACCTGCGGCGGCACATCACGGCCGGGCGCCTGTCCGAGCTGGTCGGCTCGGCAGGGCTCGACACCGACAAGGTCATCCGCACCATGGGCTGGCGCCGGGTCGCCGAGCAGGAGCTGCCGACCCTGTCGCCGAGCACCCGGCAGTACCTCCAGGCCTACGCGGACGGAGTGAACGCCTACATCAACCAGATGGGCACGCCCTCGCAGATGGGCTTCGAGTACACCGTCCTGAGCCAGAAGGTCGACAACTACCACGTCGAGCCGTGGACCCCGGTGGACTCCCTGGCCTGGCTCAAGGCGATGGCGTGGGACCTGCGCGGCGACTACGACAACGAGCTCACGCGGGCGCGGCTGGCCGGGACGTCGATGTCGATGGCGCACATCGCCGAGCTCTACCCCGCCTACCCGTTCGGCTCGCACAAGCCGATCCTGTCCGCCCAGGACTGGAGCCCGGCCGGGTCCGGCAGCAGCGGCACCACCGGTCCGACCAGCGGCGCGGGCACCGGCTCAACAGCCGGTAGCGGGTCCTCGACGGGCAGCGGGTCCACGGGCAGCGCCTCCCCGACCGGCAGCAACGGTGCGTCGAGCTCCGCGAGCCCCTACCCGGCATACCTCGGGGGCAAGTCCGCGCAGGCGGCCTACGCGCAGGTGACCGCCGCCCTCGACGCGGTGCCGACCACCCTCGGGCGCGGCGACGGCATCGGGTCCAACTCCTGGGTCGTGGGGTCCTCGCGCTCCAGCACCGGCAAGCCGCTGCTGGCCAACGACCCGCACCTGGCGCCCGGCATCCCGGGCATCTGGTACCAGACCGGCCTGCACTGCCGCAGCGTCGGCCAGGACTGCCCGTTCGACGTCGCCGGCTACTCCTTCTCCGGGCTGCCCGGCGTGGTCATCGGCCACAACCAGACGATCTCGTGGGGGTTCACCAACCTCGGGCCGGACGTCAGCGACTTCTACCTCGAGCAGGTCAACGGCGACAGGGTCCTGCGCGACGGCAGCTACGTCCCGTTGACGACGCGCCGCGAGACGATCAAGGTCGCCGGCGGCGACGACGTCTCGATCACCGTCCGCTCGACCCGCCACGGCCCGCTCATGTCCGACGTGCTGCCGAGCGTCGCCGACGCCGGCCGGGGCGCGCCGGTGGACGGGAAGAAGGACCCGGGCACCTACGACGTGGCCCTGTCGTGGACCGGGCTGCAACCCGGGCACACCGCCGACGCGCTGTTCTCGATCGACAAGGCGCAGAACTTCGAGCAGTTCCGCGGGGCCGCGAAGAACTTCGAGGTGCCGGCGCAGAACCTCGTCTACGCCGACGTCAACGGCCACATCGGCTACCAGGCGCCGGGGCGCATCCCGGTGCGCCGCTCGGCGATCCAGGGCAGCCCGCCCGGCTACTGGCCGGCACCTGGCTGGGACTCCCGCTACGACTGGACCGGCTACGTGCCGTTCAAGGACATGCCGACCAGCTATGACCCGCCGGAGGACTACATCGTCGCCGCCAACCAGGCGGTCACGGCCAGCGACAGCCCCTTCCTGACCACCGAGTGGGACTACGGCTTCCGGTCCCAGCGGATCCGTGACCTGCTGGCCGCGACGCCGAAGGTGACCCCGGCCCGGATGTCGCAGATCCAGGGCGACACGCAGAACACGTTCGCGCCCGACCTGGTGAAGTACCTCCTGCCGCTGAAGGTGGACCCGTTCACCGCCGACGCCCAGCGCCTGCTCAAGGGCTGGAACTACACCAACCCGACCGGGCAGTCCCGCAACGGGGCGGCGGCGGCCTACTACAACGCGGTGTGGAGCAACGTCCTCGAGCTGACCTTCGACGACGAGCTGCCCAAGGACCTCAAGGCCGACGGTGGCGCGCACTGGATGCAGGTGGTCGAGGTCATGCTCAACAAGCCGCGCGACTCCTGGTGGGACAACAAGAGCACCGCCGGCGTGCTCGAGGGCCGCGACGAGATCCTGCGCCAGGCGATGGTGCAGGCCCGGCTCGAGCTGACCAAGCAGCTGGGCAAGGACCCGGTGACCTGGCAGTGGGGCCGGCTGCACCGCCTGGACCTCCAGCACCCCGTGCTCGGCACCGACGCGGTGCCCGGCTACGTGCGGGTCCTGTTCAACCGCGGACCCTGGGACATGCCCGGCGGCTCCTCGATCGTCGACGCCAACGGCTGGGACGCAGGCAAGGGCTACGGGGTCGACTGGGCTCCCTCGATGCGGATGGTCGTCGACCTGGGCCACCTGGACGCCTCGCACTGGGTCAACCAGACCGGCGCGTCAGGCCACCCGTTCAACGACCACTACGACGACCAGACCGACGCGTGGGCCACGAACCAGACCTTCCCGTGGCCGTTCACCGAGTCGGCGGTGCGCAAGGCCACCAAGGACGAGCTGACCCTCGTGCCGGGGGCCAACAAGGGCTGACCGGTCGCGGCGGGTCGTCTCCCGGCCGGTCCCTAGCTGTACTGACCACGGACGTTGGTGACAGACCGGCAGGGTCTGGACATGAGGAAGACCTCCGGGTGAGGTGTGGAGCTGTCGAGGTTCCCACCGACCCGGAGGTCTTCATGCCCCACGCTAATGCCCCGCTGACCGAGCTGGG
>NZ_DASVZH010000262.1:0-12605 GCF_036391795.1 Oryzihumus sp. | reverse complement strand
GTGGTCGGCGTGGCGGAGGTGGGGCACGGGGCCGGCGACGCGGGGGTCGTGACGGGCTGGGGCACCGGTGCCGGGCCCCCACCCGCGACCGGGGAGCTCGACGTGCGCGACGCGGTCGGCGTGGGCGTGTCCGAGGGGACGGGGCGGGTGGTGGGCACTGGCCGGTGGGCCGCGGCCGACGGGCCCGGGCGCAGCTGCCCGAGGACGTCACCGGGCGTGCGGGCGGGGCCGTCGGCGGGCCCGGCCACGGCGACCCCGACGACCGCGGCCGCGGCCAGGGCACCGAGCCCGGCGACCACCGGACGCGTCCGGCCCCGGGCACCCACCCGCTCGCGCTGGCCCTCGGTGCCGCGGCGGCGGCGCATCTGCGGGCTCAGGTCGGCCCGCATCGCCGCCAGGCTGTTGCCGGGAGCGGCGAGCAGACCGACCGCGTGCCAGACGAGCAGGAGGGCCACCACGACTGCGGCGAGGGTGAGGCGGCGCGCCGACGCCGCGGCGGTGACCAGCAGCAGCGCCCCCGCCAGGGTCTCGACCTTGTTGGCCCGCACCGCATCCAGCAGGGAGGGCTCGTCACGGGTCTTGGGGGTGCGCAGGAAGACACCCTCCGGCTGCACGAGCCCGCGCACGGAGGCCATCGCCACCGTCAGGCCCAGGGCGAGCCAGAGCCCGAGCGCTCCGAGGGCGTCGCGCCAGCCCGCCGTGGAGCGCAGCCGGAGCGCGGCCAGGGCGCGGCCGACCCCGAGGACGAGCAGGAGCGGCGGGAGCACGAGCAGCAGGCCGCCGACGCGACGCAGCACCAGGCCGCCGCCCAGGGCCAGGTCCGCGGCGCTGACGAACAGCAGGGCGGCGAAGGAGAGCCCGAGCAGGTCGCTGAACCACTGCAGCCCGCCGGAGAGGTAGGCCCAGCGCTGGGCCAGGGTCAGGTGGTTGTCCGGAGAACGGTCCCACGGCATGAGGGAGCGCCAGTGGGCCTTGAGGATCTGCATCCCGCCGAAGCACCAGCGGAACCGCTGCCGCTTGAGGGCCTCGAAGGTCAGCGGCATGACGCCGTGGCCGTAGGGCCGCTCGACGTGCTGGCCGGTCCAGCCGGCGCGCAGCATCTTCAGCGAGACCTCGGCGTCCTCGGTGATGCACCACTCGTCCCAGCCGCCGACGGCCTCCAGCGCACTGCGACGGATCAGCCCCATGGTGCCGCCGAAGATCGCGCCGTCGACCTCGTTGCGGCTCGACTGGGACACCGCGAAGAAGTACTCGTAGGAGAAGAACAGGCGCCGGAAGTAGCTGCTGTGCTTCCACTGCCGGTAGTTCTGCGGCGTCTGGACGAAGCCGAGGTCCTCGCGCTCGGCGAACAGCGTGGCGCAGCGCTGGAGGTAGTCGCGGTCCACGATGTAGTCCGCGTCGACGACGCCGATGACCTCGGCGCGGGCGTCGGTGGCGTGCCGCAGGACGTAGTTGAGCGCCCCGGACTTGTAGCCCGGCCAGTCCTCGAGGTGCACGAACCGGATGCCGTGCGTGTCGCAGAAGTCCCGGACCGGGTGCCACAGCGCGGGGTCCTGGGTGTTGTCGTCGACCATGACGACCTCGTAGGCGGGGTAGTCCAGCCGCAGCAGCGAGGTGAGCGTCTCGATGACCATGTCCGGCGGCTCGTTGTGGGCCGGCACGTGCAGGGAGACGAACGGGTGCCGGGTCGGGGTGCCGACGTGCCCCCGGGGGCTGCGCCGCGGCCAGTCGGTGCGCGCGGCCACGTCCACCACCTCCCAGAGGAAGGCCGCACCCAGCACGAAGGTGACCAGCTCGAGCGCCCAGAGCACCAGGCCGGCCGCGGTGCCGGCGACTCCGCGCCCGGGCGCCAGGGAGTACCCGAGCATGTAGGCCAGGTAGGACACCGCCATGGTCGTGCTGGCCGACCACGCCGCGTGGCCCCGCCAGCTCCACCGGCGGGTGAGGGGCAGCCACGCCACCGCGGCCGCCGTCAGCGTCACGGCCGCCACGGCAGCCGGGCCGGCGCCGGTGCCGAGGAGGACCAGCGCCGCCGGTCCGCACCCCAGGAGCAGGCTGCTGAGCAGCAGCGTCATTGCGCGCCCGGTGCCCGGCCGCTCGCGGCGGGAGGGCGGCGCGACGAACAGCACCAGCGTCGTGACGAGCGTCGCCGCCACGGACGCGAGGAAGACTCCACCGGATGCCGCCACGACGTTAACGGCGCAGGACGATACGCGCTCGAAACGGACATCCGGGACCTGGAGGTCCTACCCGCGGGTAGGACCGGCGCCCCTCCGGGGCCGAGGGCGGGGCCGCGGGCTACCCGGTGGTGAGGCCGGCCACCTGCGCGAGCAGGTCGTAGGAGCGCCGACGCCGGGCCGGGTCGTGCACGTTGGTGGTGACCATCAGCTCGTCGGCGTCGGCCTCCTTGGCCCGGCGCTGCAGCGCCTCCCAGACCACGTCGGGCGTGCCCACGGTGGCGAACCGGGAGAACGCCTGCGCCATGCCCCGCTCGGCCTCGGTCCACGGGTGCGCCGCCGCCTGCTCGGGGGAGGGGAGCGGCCCGGGCCGCCCCTGGCGCAGTCGCACCATGGAGAGGGCGGCGGCCTGACCGAGCAGGTCGGCCTCCTCGGCGGTGTCCGCCACGATGGCCGCGACCGCCAGGATCGCCCGCGGCTGCGTCGGGTCACCCTCACGCCCCGACGGTCGGAACCCCTCGCGGTAGAGCCGGATCGCCTCGGCCGGGTCGGCCTCGCCGAAGTGCCCGGCGTAGGCGAAACCGGTGCCGTACGCCGCCGCGGCCTGGGCGCCGTACAGGCTGGATCCGAGGATCCACACCGGGGGCAGGGCGATGTCGGTGGGCTGGGCCACGATCGGCGCGAACGGGTGCCCCTCGGGGAAGCCGTCGACGTAGCCGAGCAGCTCGGAGTACTGCTGCGGGAAGTCGTTGGCGGCCAAGGCCTCCCGGCTGCGGCGCAGCGCGAAGGCCGTGAGCTGGTCGGTGCCCGGCGCCCGGCCGATGCCCAGGTCGATGCGCCCGGGGTGCAGGCCCTCCAGGACGCGGAAGGTCTCGGCGACCTTCAGCGGGGCGTGGTTGGGCAGCATGATCCCGCCCGCTCCGACGCGGATCCGCGAGGTGGCCGCGGCGACCGTCGCGATCATCACCTCGGGGGCGCTGCTGGTGACGCTGGCGATGTTGTGGTGCTCGGCCACCCAGAACCGGGAGTAGCCGGCGGCCTCGGTGCTGCGGGCCAGCTCGACGGTCTCGTGCAGCGCCTGCGACGGCGGGCGGCCGGAGGCGACGGGGGACAGGTCCAGGACGGAGAGCGGGAGGGTCACGCGAAGGGGCAACCGGGCGCCGGCACCGGTTGTTCCCGGTGGGCGCACCGCGCCACCGTCAGCCCGGGCCGGACGGCGGCCGCGAAGGGTAGGGTCCGCCGCGTGCGCGACCTCGCCCTCCTGCCCAAGGCCCACCTGCACGTGCACCTGGAGAGCACGGTGCGCTGGGAGACGCTGCGCGAGATCGGTGACGCCAACGGCGTCCCGGTGCCGGAGCACCTGGCCGGCGGCCGCACCCGCTTCGCGGACTTCCGGGACTTCGCCGACCAGAACGCGCTCGTGCGGGCGTGCCTGCAGCGGCCCGAGGACTTCACCCGCGTCGCGCGGGAGTTCTGCGAGGACGCGGCCGGTGACGGCACGGCATACGCGGAGGTGACCTTCACCGCGGCGTCGCACGGCGAGCGGCTCGGCGACCCGGCCATGCCGCTGGAGGCGGTCCTCGCCGGTCTGCGCGAGGGCGAGGCGGCACACGGGGTCACCACCGGCGTCCTGCTGGACCACTCCCGCCGGCGGTCGGTGGAGCGCGCGAGGTGCACCGTGGACCTGGCGCTGCGGCACCGCGACGACGGGGTCCTGGGGTGGGGTGTGGCGGGGGAGGAGTCCTACCCGCTGGCGCCGTTCGAGCCGCTCGCGCGGGAGTCGGCCGAGGCCGGGCTGCACCTGGTGCACCACGCCGGGGAGGCCTGCGACCCGGACAGCATCCGCGAGGCCCTCGGCGCCGGTCGGGCCGAGCGGATCGGGCACGGCATCCGCGTGCTGGACGACCCCGACCTGGTGGCCGAGGTCCGCGACCGCGAGATCGCGCTGGAGGTGTGCCCGTCCTCCAACGTGGGGCTCGGGTTCGTGCCCGACTGGGCGGCGCACCCGCTGCCCCGCCTCGTGGCCGCCGGCCTGCGGGTCACCCTCAACACCGACGTGCCGTCGGTGCTGGGGGTGGATCTCAGCGAGGAGTATGCGCGGGTCCGCGCCACCTTCGGGTGGGGTGACGACCAGCTCGCGGACCTGGCGCGCTCAGGTGTCGACGCGTCGTTCGCGCCGGCGCCGGTGCGGGCCCGCATGCACGCAGGCATCGACGCGTGGGCGTCGATGCCTGCGGGATGAGCCGGGTGGCCGGGCGTCAGTTGCGGCCGAGCGTGGGCGCGGCGACAGCGACGGCGTCGAGGTAGCCGGCCACGTCCGAGGCGCTGGTGAAGCGCCGGTCGTAGGGCAGCTGGTTCAGCTGCCACAGCACCTCGCTCGGGGTGCGGCGGCGCAGTGCCAGCACCATGAGGTCCTCGGCGGTGACCGGGTAGTGGACACCTGTCAGGATCCTCGCCAGGTCCTCACGGGAACTGGACCTCGAAGCGGTCTGCTGCGTCAGCATGTCGTCTCACCTTCGCCGTACGGTGCCCCTCTGGTTACCCACGAATCGGACATCCCAACCGGGGCGGCCGTGCAGCCGGCGCGGTCGAGCGTCGCGGGTCGTCGGGGCGGTGTCCCTACCGTGCCAACGGCCCACACGATGCCGTAGTGCCGAAGGTCCCGACCATCGGCCGAACGGACGAGATGAGCCTCGCCCGGCGGGGTGAGCAGGGGGTGAGGGCGGGGTGAGCGGGAGCTGAGCAGCGGGCGTCCGCCGGGCGACGCCGACCCCCGAGGGTGCTCACGGCTGGCGGGGGCGCGGCGGCCTCAGGACAGCGTCAGCTCGCTCACCGCGCCCAGGACCGGACCCACCTTCTCGTCGTGGTGGGTCTGCTCGAACCGCACCCCGGCCGAGCGGCCGTGGAGGGTGAGGGTGGCGATCTGGTCACCGAAGAACGGCCCGCAGAGCCGGCGCCACTCGATCGGCACCGCCGGGACGTGCGAGACCCGCTTGAGCAGGAACCGCACCGACTTCTCCGTGGCCCGCCACCAGGTGATCCGGAAGACGACCTTCATGAACCACGGCACGTAGTTGTGCAGGGGCGAGCAGGTGAGCTGGTAGACCGCACTGTCGATATCCCGCGGGAAGTCGGCGCGCGCGGCATACGCGTGGTGGACGTCCCCGGAGAGCACGCAGATGGTGGCCGGCGCGCGACCGCTGGGGGAGGTCTCGCCCCGGCCGACGCGGGCGAAGAGGTCGGTGAGCCAGTCGAAGGACCTGCGGAAGGCCGCCCAGTGCTCGAGGTCGGCGTCGCGGCGGGCCTTCTCGCCCCAGCGGGCCAGCCGGCGGCCCTGCACCCCGCTGGCCAGGCGCTCGTCCCAGGACTCCACGTCGTGCAGGGCGCGCGGCAGCAGCCACGGCAGGGACGTGCCGACGAGCAGGTGGTCGTAGTCGCCCTGCACCTGCTCGGCCACCCACGCGAACTCGCCCTCGGAGAGCATCGAGCGGGCCTCGCCGTCGAGAATGCGCCCGCACCGGGAGTCCAGCACCAGCAGCCGCACCGGTCCGAGGTCGCGCCGGAACGACCACTGCGCGCCCTTGTGGCCGTCGGCCTCCTTGTCGGCGGCCGTGGCGAACTCGCGCAGCAGCGCCTCGGCGTCACCCTCGTGGGTCCGCACCTTCTGGTAGAGCGTCTCCTGCTCCAGCGCCTGCGGCGAGAGGTTGCCCAGGTGCTGGTAGACCCAGTACGACGACAGGCCCCCGATGATGCGCTCCTGCCACCAGTCGGTGGCCTGCATCTCGCGGCGCCAGGAGCCGGAGGTGTTCCAGTCGTCGCGCACGTCGTGGTCGTCGAAGATCATCGAGCTGGGGATGGTCGAGAGCAGCCAGCGCACCTGCGGGTCCGACCACGACTCGTGGTAGAGCCACGTGTACTCCTCGAAGTCCCTGACCTCCAGGCCCGGCGCCTGGTCGGGGTCGCGGCGCTTGCGGATGCGCTCCTGCGTCGCCTCGGAGGTCTCGTCGGCGTAGACCTGGTCGCCGACCAGCAGCAGCGCGTCCGGCCAGCTGTCGACCGGCAGCCGCATCACCCGGCGGGCGTAGGCGTCCAGCGCGTCGGGGTCGAAGTGGCTGTCGTTGCCGACCGCCTCCGGCGTGGCGTAGCGGCAGGAGCCGAACGCCAGGGTCACCGGGCGGCCGGGGGACAGGGTCCGGATGCGGGAAGGCGGGTATGCCGTGTCCGCCGGTGGCCAGACCACCTCACCGTCGAGGGACACCTGGTAGTCGGTGACCGAACCGGGTGCCAGGCCCTGCACCGTGACCAGGGCGAAGTGGTGCCCGGAGACGGTCCACGTGCGCTCGCTGTTGCCGAGGACCTCGACGGTGCAGGGCGTATCGGTCTCGACCCAGACGGTGGCGTCCTCCTCGCCGACGTGGCGCAGCAACGGGCCCAGCAGCAGTCGGCTCATGGCGTAGGTCTACCACCCGGCGCCGGTTCCCGGCGGCCGCGCCACTCTCGCGAGGCGGAGGTACACCCGCCCCGGCCGCCTGTCATCAGCCCTGTGGCTCGTGCATCGGGGCGACCCGGTGCTGCTGCGGCGAGCCGACGCGCGGGAGGCCCAGGGGCCGCACGGTCGAGGGAAGCGGTCTCCCCCTGGGCCGCCCGTCCCTCACGAGGCACCCATGGCGAGATCACCACACCCCCTCCGCGTCCCCGCGGTCCTCGGCACGGCCGCCCTGCTCCTCGCGACCGGCACGATGGCCCTGGCCGCGCGCGTCCCGCAGTCCCGGTCGACGTCCCTCGTGGCCGCCTCACCCATTCCGTCGGCCACGGCGTCGGCCGCCGCGGCACAGGCAACCACCGACCCCGCCCCCACGGCGCACCCGACACCCACGCGTGCCACCACCCCGACGGTCCGTCGACCCTCCCCGGCGCGGACCACCGCGCGGCCGCGCGCGACGTCCACTGCGAGACCGAAGCCCACCGTGCAGACCTCCTCGGCGGCGGCACCGGCCGGCGTGGCCGGGGTGCCGGCTGCACTCCGCTACGCGGTCGCGCGGATCCCGTCATACCGTCCGGGCGTGGTGTCCGCCTGGGTCTGGAGCGACCGCTACGGCCACTACGGCGCCACGAACCTCGCCACCCGGGAGGTGACGATCTCCCCGCGGGTGCCCGCGGGGCTGCTCTACTCGGTGGTCGTCCACGAGTACAGCCACGCCCTGGCGATCTGGGTCTACGGGAGCTCGGCCGGCGCCGACGCCGCGTTCGTGCGCACGTTCGGCGGCTCGGCCGGGACGGCACGGGAGCTGGCCGCCGACTGCATGGCGATCGTGCAGGGCGCGACGTGGACCAACTACACCTCGTGCGGCAACACCGCCTGGCGTCAGGCGGCGCGGGTGCTGGTGTCCGGGCGACGCCTGTGACGGCCGGGCTCAGCAGCCGGGGCGGGTGACCATCGGGGTCGGGAGCTTGGGCGGGGGCGGTGCGGCGGCCTCGGCCTCGGGCACCAGGGCGGTGTAGGCGTTGCCCAGGACCAGGTCGACGGTGGCGCCGGTGCGGGGCAGGAGCACCATCTTCACGTCCTGGACCTGCCGGGCCAGGAGCCGTGCAGCCGGCTCCCCGTCCTCGCCGTAGCGGACCTCGGCCGTGCCGAGGACCACGCGAGTGGGGTCGTTGCCGACCTTGGCGACGTGGAACCCGCGGGTGCGCACCTCGGCGGCCACGCTGCTGGCCAGGCCGGTGCGGAAGGTCGTGTTGAGGACGTTGACCGTGACCTTGCCCGGAACCGGCATGGGCAGCGGGGGCGCCGGCTTGAGCGAGTGGAAGTCCGGGCCGAGCACGAGGTCGACCCGGGTGTCGGTGCGCGTGTCGTTGACCAGCCGGGCATCGGCGACCAGGCCGGCGACCAGGAGCGCGGCGTCCAGGCCCTTGTCGCCGTAGCGCACCTCGGCCGGCGTGCGGACCACGCCCTGGGCGGGGTCGTTGGCGACCTTGCCGATCCGGTAGCCGCGACGGGCCAGGACCTTGGAGGTGGTGTGGGCCAGGCCCGCCCGGTCGCTGCCGTTGTAGACGTTGAGCACGAAGCTGGCCGGTGACGGGGCGGGGACGGCGACCGGGGTGCACGTCTGCCCGGCCGCGAGGGCCGAGGGGCGCCAGCCGCTGTAGTAGGCAGCCGAGTAGCCGAAGGCGAGGACCATGAGGGACAGGACCGAGACCAGGACGACGGTGTGCCGGCGCCGCAGGCGGCGGGTGCGCAGGGCTCGTGGGGAGTCCTCGACGACGTCCACTGGTCCACCCCCTCCCACACACGTCCGGGCGCGCCATTTTCTCCGATCATGGCGCGACGCGCCTGTCCGGGTAGGGACTTCCGGGCAACGAAGTGGTTGCGGTTCCACGGGTTGGACACCCGGCCGGCCCTCGACTCGGGCGATGCTCACCCGTCCACCGGATGTGCTCGGCGGCGAGGGGGGTCTTGACTGGTCCCATGCAGTGGGCCCTGGTCCTGGTCGTCGTGCTGGCAGTCGCCTTCGACGTGTCGAACGGGTTCCACGACTCCTCCAACGTCACCGCGGCGATGGTCGCGACGGGCGCGGCGACGCCAGGTGGGGCGGTCACCCTCTGTGCCGTGTTCAACCTGCTCGGCCCGGTCATCGCCGGCACGGCGGTCGCCGACACCGTGGGCGGGATCGTCGAGGTGAACCCCGCGAGCACCCTGGGCATCCTCATCGCCGCGTTGGGCGCGGCGCTGACGTGGAACCTGCTCACCTGGTGGCGCGGGCTGCCCTCGTCGTCCTCGCACGCGTTGGTGGGTGGCCTCGTCGGCGCGGCGGTGGTCGACTCCGGGGTCTCTGCCGTCAACTGGGGCGGCCTGGACGGCCTGCGCCCGGTGGGGGTGTGGGGCGTGCTGATCGGGTTGGCCCTCTCGCCGCTGGTGGGGGCGGTGGCCGGTTGGGCCGTGGAGCTCCTCGCCCGGCGGGCCCTGCGCCGCGCACGGCGGACGGTGCAGAAGCCGGTCCTGCGCTCGGAGTGGGTCACCGGCTCGGCGCTGGCGTTCTCGCACGGCACGAACGACGCCCAGAAGACGATGGGCCTGATCACCCTGGCGCTGGTCGTCTCCGGGCAGGTCGAGGCCTTCGTCGTGCCCCTGTGGGTGAAGGTCGCCTGTGCCACCGCCCTCACCGTCGGGACGGCCCTCGGGGGCTGGCGGATCGCCAGCACCATCGGCCGCGGGATCTACCGGATCCGGCCGCTGGACGGCCTGGTCAGCCAGGGCTCGAGCGCCGGGGTGATCGGCGTGGCAGCGTTCCTGGGGGCGCCGGTCAGCACCACCCACGTCGTGGCCTCCTCGGTGGTCGGGGTCGGCGCGGCGCAGCGTCGGCGGCACGTGCGCTGGCCCGTGGTGCGGGAGATCCTGCTGGCCTGGCTGGTGACGCTGCCCTCCTGCGCCCTCATGGGCGCGCTCGGCGGGCTGGTGGCCCGGAGGCTCGCATGAGACGCCACTGGTTCCTGCCCGAGACACCCGACGTCATCGGGACCCTCTCGCGCCAGGCCGAGGTCACGGTCACCGGCCTGACCGCGATGGTGGCGTGGGCCTGCGGCACGGGGACCGGGGCGCCGGTGCGCGAGGCCGAGCACCAGGCGGACGCGATCCGGCGCGAGCTGTCCGGGCAGCTGCGCGTGGCCTTCAGCACCCCCGTCGACCAGGAGGACCTGTTCACCCTGTCCGAGCGGCTGGACATGGTCCTCAACACGGCCAAGAACGTGGTGCGGGAGGCCGAGGCGCTCGAGGTGGTCCCGGACCGTGCCCTGGCCGACATGGCCGCGATCGGCCTCGACGTGGTGCGCGAGCTGGCGGCGGCACTGCCGGCCCTGGCGGCCGACCCCGACCAGGCCACGGCGCACGCCGACGCGGCCGTGACGGCCGAACGGGGGATGGAGAAGCGCTACCGCGCCGCCATGCACGACTCCCTGGCCATCGCCGACCTGCGGGCGGCGGTGAACCTGCGCGAGATCTACCGCCGCATGCTCGAGCTCGGCGAGGCGGAGGTCCGGGTGGCCGACCGCGTCTGGTACGCCGTGGTCAAGGAGGGGTGAGGCCGGCCGCCGGCTCAGGCCAGCGACATGAACAGCTTCTCCATCTTCTGCGCATCGACGCTGTCCGCACCGCCCGGCTCGGACAGGCACTGCTTGAGCCCGGTGGAGATGATGGCGAAGCCCGCCCGGTCCAGGGCCCGGTTGACGGCGGCGAGCTGGGTGACGACGTCGGCGCAGTCACGGCCCTCCTCGATCATGCGGGTCACGGCGGCCAGCTGTCCCTGCGCGCGGCGCAGGCGGTTGAGCACCGGGCCCATCTGGTCGACGTCGAGCTCCATCGTGGTGCCTCCTGGGCTGGGGTGCGGCGCCGGAGGGCGCCCGGGCAGGAATCGGTCCGGGGGTGTCAAGGGTCGACCGCAGACAGGTATTCCGGGACTCGCCGTTCCGGGGCCCGCCGGCAGGAGGGGCGAGGGGGACGGCATACAGGGGGACGGCGAGGGGGCGCACCGTGACGGTGCGCCCCCTCGGGGTGGTGCGTCGTGCCGGCCGGCCGCGTTGGCGGCCTCAGTGGCTGACGACGTCCACGTCCGCCGCACGCACGTAGGCCACCCGGTGCCCGAAGGACACCTCGTAGTAGCGGTCCCGGCCCACGATGTCGACGTGGTCGCCCGGGGTGTCCGGCGAGAACGTCTTGGCCTTGTAGTAGTCGGTCGGCACGGCGGCGTCGGTGAGCACGTAACGCTGGCCGGGCGCCATCGAGTACTGCAACGGCACCACAGCCTGCGGGGTCTCACCGGCGGGGTAGGCCGACGCCTCGGGGTAGGCCCGGCCGTAGACCGGCACCGAGGTGCGGCCGGCCTTCGGAGTCACCAGCAGCCCTCCGACGGCGATGGCCGTCGGCGCGTCCGCGGGGTTGCGGAACCACGCCTTCTGCCCGAGGTACCAGATCGCGGTCCAGTCACCCGAGCGGCCGGCCACGGCGTACTCCACGCCGGCGGTCGCGCGGGCCCCGATGTCGGCGACCTCCGTGGTGCTGGGGCTCCCGTCGGGGTGCAGGCCGATGTCGCTGACGAGCGGTGAGGCCTCGTCGGGCGCGGTGTGCAGCGGGACGAAGTTGGTGCCCTGGGCGGGGCACGGCGCCCCGGCCGTGGTGCACCCGGTCACCTTCTGGACGTTGTCCTCGAAGCCCGGCAGGATCCGCACGACGTCCTGGCCGGGGGTGCCGCGCCGGGCCGAGAGCGGGGCGCCCATGAGCGCGAAGTAGTGCTCCCAGTCCCAGTAGGGGCCCGGGTCCCAGTGCATGCCGCGGACCGTGGACGGGGTCGTGCCGGGCACCTGGTCGTGGCCGATGATGTGGGCCCGGTCGCGCGGGATGCCGTACTCGTCGGTGAGGTGGCGCACCAGCCGGGCGGAGGCGCGGTACATCGGCTCGGAGTACCACGTGGCGCCCTGGGCCGCGAAGCCCTCGTGCTCGATGCCGATGGAGTGGGCGTTGACGTACCAGTTGCCGGCGTGCCAGCCGACGTCCTTGGGGTCGAGGTGCTGGTCGACCTGCCCGTCGGAGGAGCGGACGCTGTAGTTCCACGCCAGGTAGGTGGGGTCCTGCACGAGCTTGAGGGTCGTGTCCCAGCTGGCCTCGGTGTCGTGGATGACGATCGTGGTCAGGCGCGGGGACGCCGGCCGGTGGGCCAGGTCGTGGTTGCCGTAGTCCCCGGCGCCCGGGCCGTACTGCGCGTAGGGCGCCCCCACCCATTGGCAACCGAGGCCGGGCGGGCAGTCCAGGCGCGGGTCGGTCCGCGGGGTCGCGAGGTGCAGCCGGTCGACGTCGGCGCGCCGGGGCGTGGCCGGGGTCGGGGCGAGGCTGACGTCCTGGCCGTCCGCGGTGGTGCGCGCCGCGCCTGAGGCCAGCACGGCATACACGTCGTCGGCGAAGGTGACCGCCGAGTCGCGCTCGGGCGAGCCGCTCGCGTCGGCGACGGTGGCGTACCACGCGCCCGGTTCGGAGGACGTGCCCGAGGGCAGGCCGAGCGCCTTCTGCCGCTCGGCCAGCAGCGCGGCCCCGCCGAGGATGTTGGCCGAAGGGTCGTCACGCAGCACCTGCGGGCTCACCCCCAGCAGGTCGGCGGCCCGCCCGAGGGTGTCCACGTCCAGGCGGCGCTCGCCGCCTGCCGGTATGCCGTCGCGGCCGTCGCGCTCGAACGCCGCGCCGTCGACGAGGTGCATCGGACCGTAGCCGCCGTCGGTGCTGTGCTGGCCGGCGTGGCCCTCCCAGCGCGTCCAGGAGTAGGACACCGCCTCGAGGACGGACTCGGGGACGCCGAACCGCGTTGCGGCGCGCGCGAAGGCCTCCTCGCGGGCGTGCGGCCCGGAGGACCCTGCGGCCGGGGCGGCGGGGCTGGCAGTGGCCGGCCC
>NZ_DASVZH010000261.1:0-4411 GCF_036391795.1 Oryzihumus sp. | reverse complement strand
CCCCGTGGTCCAACACCTGCCCCGTCCCGGCCCCGACCGGGCGGCCCAGGCACGCCTGGGCCACCTTGACCAGGTCGCCCGCGCCCCCGGACCGGTAGGACGGCGCCCACTCCAGCACCCACCCCGCCGCCGTCGCACACGAGGAGGCCACCTCGCCCCGCTCCAGAGCCTCCCCAAGCACGGCCACCTTGGCCGCCTCCACCCGGCAGGCCAACGCATCCAACAAGCCCATCGCCGGACCCAGGTCCGCGCCCTGGCACTGGTGCAGCACCTGCTCGATCCCGGCCAAGGACTCCCGCGCGGCGTCCACCACGGCCAACCGGTCCGCGAACGACACCGCCGCACCCCCCCGGCACCGCACCACCTGAGACCCCCGCGGGCACGCCACCGGACCCGCTGGCCGCGGCCCCCTGACGGCGATCCCCCTGATGCATGGTTCGAACATACATTCGACCACCGACATGCTGCCGAGATCGTCCACAGCATGCCAGTGCAGGTGAGGGACGCGGTGAGCCGGCCACTCGGGATACCGGGCTGGCCCACGACAGTCCCGTGGACGCAAGCGGCGCGTCGGGTATCCGTGGACGTCACCAGTGGGTGGGGAGCCCCAGTCCTGGAGGAAGCACGGTCTCCGTGTCCCCACGGGCCGCGTCGAGCTGGGCCTGGGTGAGGAACAGTGCGCCGGTCAGGTCGGCTCCCGACAGGTCGGCGCCCCGCAGGTCCGCCCCGATGAGGTCGGCCCGGCGCAGGTCCGCCCCACGCAGGTCGGCACCGACGAGCAGCGCCCCGCGCAGGCTTGCCCCGTGCAGGTCGGCGCCGCGCAGCCGCGCACCCACCAGGTCGGCGCCGCGGTGGTCCGCCCGTCCGGGCAGGTCCTTGCGTGCCAGCTCGCTGGCCCGCAGCAGCAGGGCGTTGGCACGCTCGCGGACCGGGCCGACCTCCAGGCCCTGCAGCCGTGTCGCGTCGGCGCGGGTGAGCTCGTCGACCTCCGCCAGGGTCCGCCGCAGGTCGCCGTGGACGGGCGCCGCCTCGCTCAGGTCGAGCGCCTCGGCGAGGTACCACAGCAGCTCGTGCAGCTGCCGCACCACGGGGAAGACGGCGAACATCGCGCGGGCGGTGCCGGGGTGCCGGCGCCAGTCGCGGCCGGCGAACGTCTGCTGCGAGACCTTCTGGCCCGCGCCGAAGCAGTCGTAGACGGTGCACCCGGGGTAGCCGCTCTCGCGCAGCCGGTCGTGGATGCCGCAGCGGAAGTCGGCCCGGAGGTGGGCGCACGGCTGGCCCGCCGGCTTGTCCACCGCGAAGTCGGACGACGCCTGGAACGGCAGCGCCACGCAGCACAGGCCGAAGCAGCTCGCGCAGTCGGCCCGCAGGCCGAGGTCGACCTGGGTGCGCGTCACGCGGGGTTGCCCCACGCCTTGGCCAGCCGCCGGACCACCTCGGTCACGCGCTCGGGCGAGGTGGCCAGGTTGACCCGCACGTGCCCCTCCCCGCCCGGGCCGAACGTCGCACCGTCGTTGACCAGCACCCGCCCGCGCTCCAGTGCGACACCGGCCGGGTTGGCCAGGCCGGTGCAGCGCGCGTCCAGCCAGGCGAGGTAGGTCGCCTCCAGCGCCCGCATGCGGACCCCGGGCAGCTCCTGCGCGACGAGGTCGACCAGCAGGGCGCGGTTGGCCTCCAGCCGCTCCAGCACCGCGGACAGCCATGGCAGCCCCTCCCGGTATGCCGCCCGCGCGGCGACGTGCCCCAGCGGGCTCGAGCCGTGGTTGGCCACCGGAGGCAGGGCGCGCAGGGCGCGCAGGTCGGCCCGGCTGCCGGCGACGAGCTGGGCGCTCTTGAGACCGGGGACGTTCCAGGCCTTGCTGGCGGACATCAGGGTGGTGGTGTGCTCCGCTGCGCCGCCCAGGGAGGCGTAGGGGACGTGGGTGTGGCCGGGCAGCACCAGCGGGGCGTGGATCTCGTCGCTGATGACCCGGGCGCCGTGCCGGACCACGATGTCCCGCAGGGCCTCGAGCTCGGCCCGGGTGAACGCCCGCCCCCACGGGTTGTGCGGGTTGGACAGCAGCAGGGTGCGGGCGCCGTGCGCGAACGCCGCCTCGACCCGGTCCAGGTCCAGCGCCGCGCGGTCGGCGTCGGGGTCGAGCGGGATGGTCACCATCTCGCGGCCGGAGAGCGGCACCACGTCGAGGAAGGGCATGTACGCCGGGGTCGGGACGACCACCGGGGCGTCCTCGCACAGGGTCTCCAGGGCGAGGCGCACGCCGGCCATCACGTCGCCGGTCAGGACGACCGAGGCGGGGTCGGGTGACCATCCCCAGTGCTCGGTGGCGAACGCGGCAAGGGCCTCCGGCACACCGGTGGCCTCGTCCAGCGCCGGGTAGCCGACGTCGCCGCGGTCCACCGCGTCGTGCAGTGCCGCGGTGATGGGCTCGGCCAGGGCGAAGTCCATCTCGGCCACCCAGGCCGGCAGGACGTCCCCAGCAGCGAAGGTCCACTTGATGCTGCCCCGGGCCCGCAGCTGCTCATCGGTCAGGTCGACGACGCTCATGGTGGCGATCCTGCCAGCCGTGACCCAGCCACACGGCATACAGTCCGGCGGGTGAGCGATCTCCAGTGCCCGGCCACCCTGCTCGTCTCCCGGCACGGCGACGCCCGCTCCGCGCGCCCGGGGTGCCTGTCCGACGAGGGCGGGTGGCTCTCCGGGCTCGGCCGTCAGCAGGTGCGCGACCTGGTGCACTCCCTGCGCGAGCTGCCGGTGGCAGCGGTGTGGTCCAGCACGATGGCCCGCGCGGTGGAGTCGGCCGCGCTCGCCGCTGAGCTGCTCGGCGTCCCGGCGCAGACGCTTCCGGGGCTGCAGGAGTTCTCGGTGGGCGAGCTGGACGGGGTCAGCTACCACGACCCGCAGGCGCAGGCGGTGTTCGACCGCTGGCTGGCCGGCGACCTCGACGCCGGCTGCCCGGGCGGGGAGGACGGGCACACGCTCGTGGCCCGCTACCGCGAGGCGGTGGAGACCATCGCCGACCAGCACCGCGGCGAGACGGTGCTGGTCTTCAGCCACGGCGGGGTGATGTCGCTGGTGCTTCCGCGCCTGGCGATGAACGCGCGCAACGACCTGGCGGCGCAGCGGTTCCTGCCCAACTGCGTGCCGGCCGAGCTCGCCGTGGACGCCGACGGCTGGCTGCTGCGCAGCTGGCCGGGCAGCACCGACCCCGACGTCGTCTGAGCCTGCCCCGGCTCGAGCCCTCGCTGCCGCCTGCTGGGACGCCCCGAGTCAGGCCCACACGCCTTGACGCATGACTCGCGGCGCGCCCAGCCGGTCGTCGACGACGACGAGGTCGGCCCGCGCACCGGCCTCGAGGCGGCCGCGCCCGGCCAGCGCGAGCGCCTCGGCCGGGGTCGCCGAGGCCGCGGTCACCGCCTCGAGCAGCGGCACTCCGGCCACCTGGACGCACCAGCGCACGACGTCGAGCAGGGTGGCGACCCCGCCGGCGATGGCGCCCCCGTCGACGAGGCGGGCGGTGGTGCCCTCCACCCGCACCGCCTGGCCGCCGAGCTGGTAGGTGCCCTCCGGCATACCGCTCGCGGCCATCGCGTCCGTGACCAGGCACAGGCCCTCGCCCCCGACGAGGTCGAACAGCATCCGCACGGTGCCGGGGGCCAGGTGCACCCCGTCCCCGACGACCTCCAGGAGGGCCTCGCCGCGGGCCGCCGCGGACAGGCAGGCGGCCACCGGCCCGGGGGCCCGGTGGTGCAGCGGGGGCATGCCGTTGAAGACGTGGGTGACCAGCGGGCGGCCGCCGCGGGGTGTGGTCTCCAGCGCCGATCGCAGGGTCTCGGCGACGAGGGCGTCGTCGGCGTCGGTGTGGCCGATCGCCGGCAGGATCCCGTGGGCGGCCAGGGCCGCCGGGAGCCGGGACCGGGGGTCGCGCTCGGGGGCGAAGGTCATCTGGGCGAGGGCGTGCGGCGCCCCGGCGTCGGCGGCGACACGGGAGAGCTCCTCGACCAGCCCCTCGTCGACGTCGGTGAGTGCATCCGCGCGCTGGGCGCCGCGGCGGGCATCCGACAGGAACGGCCCCTCCAGGTGCACGCCCGCCAGCTCACCGGTCGCCACCAGGCACGCCGCGGTGCGCGCGCCGGCCAGCAGCGTGGCCGGGTCGGCGGAGACGAGGCTGCCGACCAGTGAGGTGGTGCCGTGGCTCAGGTGGTGTGCTGCGGCGGCGCGCGTCGCCGCCGGGTCGGGGCCGACCTCGCCCCCGGCGCCGCCGTGGCAGTGGATGTCGACCAGGCCGGGCAGGATCGTCGCGCCGTGCGCCCAGCCATCGGGGGTCGGCGTGCCCCGCCAGTCGGCGGGCAGGTCCGAGGCCTTGCCACAGAAGGCGATCCGGTCACCCTCGATCGCGACGACCCCGCCGGG
>NZ_DASVZH010000260.1:0-8350 GCF_036391795.1 Oryzihumus sp. | reverse complement strand
GCCACCAGACGGGTCACCCCCTCGCCGCGGGGCGCCCGGCTCGACTCGCGGCACTGGCGACGCGACGGCGGGTGGAAGGAGGCGTGCGAGCTCGTGGACCGTGTCGGGCTTCGTCCGCACGACCTGCGGCACACCGCTGCCACCGCGTGGTTGCGGATGACCGGCGACCTCAAGGCGGTCCAGTCGCTGATGGGTCACAGCACGGCGAGCATGACGCTGGACCTCTACGCGCATGTCCTCAACGACACCCTGACGCGGGCTGCGGACGTGATGGCCAAGGGGCTGGCGGAAGCGGCCGAAATCGATGGCCAGGGCACGCGCGAGCCCGGCCAGAACGGCGAGGGCTCGTAATGGGCTCGCGAGTGGCTCGAATCGTTCCGAGCGATGAGGTCGCAGGGAGCCTCAATCCGGCTCTGACCTGCGGAAACAAAATGGTCGGGGTGACAGGATTTGAACCTGCGGCCTCTTCGTCCCGAACGAAGCGCGCTACCAAGCTGCGCCACACCCCGTGGCTGTCGTGCACCACCCGAGGGCAGCGAGAAGAGAGAATAGCCGAGCCCCAGCCCACTCACCGAATCGGGTCCCCGGCAAGCCCCTGACCAGCCCGGCGACCGGACACCGGACGGCCCGCCAGCCAGTGACGGGCCGCCAGGACTAACCGCCTCAGGACCCCCTGGCCACCAGCGTCAGCAGCGTCGCCTCCGGCCGGCAGGCGAAGCGCACCGGCGCATACGGCGAGGTGCCCAGCCCGGCCGAGACCTCCATCCACGCCGCGTCCGCCGGCGCCGCCGAGGACGGCAGGGAGCCCGCTCCGGGCCACCACCGCGAGACGCCCTTGGCCCGCTTGCGGTCCAGGTCGCAGTTGGTCACCAACGCCCCGTAGAACGGCACACAGAGCTGCCCACCGTGGGTGTGGCCGGCGATGACCAGCCCGGCCCCGTCGGAGGTCATCGCGTCCAGCACTCGCGTGTACGGCGCGTGCGTGACCCCGATGGTCAGCTCACCGGACGGCGTCTCCAGCCCGGAGCGACCGGGATAGCGGTCGTAGTTCAGGTGCGGGTCGTCGACGCCGACGAAGTCCAGGTCGTGCCCGGCGACCTCCAGGGCCGCCCGGGTGTTGGTCAGGTCCACCCACCCGGCCTTGGCGAACGCGTCGACCAGGTCCGAGGTCGGCAGCGGCTGCCCGCCCAGGCCCTTGCGGTAGCCCTTGGTCAGGTAGCGCGCCGGGTTCTTCGGCGTCGGCGCGAAGTAGTCGTTGGACCCGAGCACGAACACGCCCGGCAGCTCGAGCAGCGGCTCCATCGCCCGCACCGCGGCCGGCACCGCCTCCAGGTCGGCCAGGTTGTCGCCGGTGTTGACCACCAGGTCCGGCTCGAGCGCGGCCAGGCCGCGGACCCACTCGATCTTGCGCCGCTGCCGCGGCACCAGGTGCAGGTCGGACAGGTGCAGCACCCGCAGTGGCGCGGCGCCGTGTGGCAGCACCGGCACGGTGTAGCGGCGCAGCGCGAAGGCGTTGCGCTCGATCAGGGAGGCATAACCGAGGCCCGTCGCGCCGACGGCGAGGGCCCCGAGGGCGGTGCGCGTGAGTCCGTTCATCGCCCCCATCCTCGCAAACACCCGCCCCGGCGGGGTGGGAGACTGCGACCCATGACCGAGACCTCGCTCAAGACGACCCTCCAGACCGCGCTCACCGAGGCCATCCGTGAGCGCGACCAGGTCCGCGCCGGCACCCTGCGGATGACCCTCACGGCCGTCACCAACGAGGAGGTCTCCGGCAAGGAGGCCCGCGAGCTCTCCGACGACGAGGTGCTCAAGGTCATCACCAAGGAGGCCAAGAAGCGCCGGGAGGCGGCCACGGCATACCAGGACGCGGGGCGGCCGGAGCTCGCGGACCGCGAGCTCGCCGAGCTGTCCGTGCTGGAGGCCTACCTGCCCCAGCAGCTCAGCGACGAGGAGCTCGACGCGCTGGTCGCCACGGCGGTCCAGGACTCCGGTGCCACCGGTATGCCGCAGATGGGCCTGGTCATGAAGACCGTCCAGCCGCTCGTGGCCGGCCGGGCCGAGGGCGGGCGCATCGCCGCCGCGGTGAGGAAGGCCCTCGCCGGCTGACCGGCGCCGGGAGCGCCACATGGCGCCCTGACACGACAGCGCCCGCCACCTGAGCTCAGGTGGCGGGCGCTGTGTCACTACCGCGTGGGCTTCTTACCCTTTTTTCGTTGGTGTTGGGCTGGGACTTTTGGAGGGCGTGGGCTTCGTCGGCTTCGGCGACGGCGACTTCGTCTTTGTCGGCGTCGGCGTCGACGGGGCGTTGCCGGTCGAGACCGTGATGGTCACGGTGGACCCGCGCACCGCCCGGCTACCCGCCGCCGGCGAGGTGAAGAGCGCCGTGCCGGCCGGCTGCGAGGAGTCGGCCGAGCCGCCCTGGACCCCGGTGAACCCGGCGTCGTTGAGCTTCTGGATCGCTTGGTCGACCGGCAGCCCACCGACGTAGGGCACCACGATCTGGTCGCCGAACATCATCTTGTCGCTGGCGCCACCGAAGTCGACGATCGGCATGCCGGCGGAGGCGCGGTCCATGATCGCCTTCCAGATCGGTGCCGCGATCGTGGCACCGAAGATCTGGCCGGCGTAGAACTTGCTGCCGATCTGCATGTTGCGCAGGTGACGGGAGTTGTCCGTCGGGGTGCCGACCCACACGGCCGTCGCCAGCTGCGGGGTGTAGCCCATGAACCACGTCTCGTTGCTGTTGTCGGTGGTGCCGGTCTTGCCCGCGGCGGGACGGCCGCCGGCGAGCTCGTTGCCCGCCGCGGTGCCCTTGGTCAGCACCGCCTTGAGGATCTCTGTGGTCCCGTTGGCGACGTCGGCGTCGATCACGCGCTTGCACGGGTTGGCCGGCAGCTTGATCGACTTGTGGTCGTAGGTCGTGATCGAGACGACCGGCACCGGCGGGCAGTAGGTGCCGCCGGAGGCGATCGTGGCGTAGGACGAGGCCAGGGTCAGCGGCGAGACACCGTCGGAGCCCAGGGTGACCGGGGAGGGGTAGGTCTGGATCGGCTGGCCGTCGGCCTGGTGCAGGCCCATCTCGGTCATCGTCTTCTGGACGTTGCAGACCCCGAGCTTGGCGACGAGCCCCGCGAACGCGGTGTTGACCGAGAACGCCGCCGCGTCGGTCAGGCTGATGTTGCCGACCCGGGTGCCCTCGTCGTTGCGGACGACGAACGGCACGCCGGAGCGGCACCGGTCGGCGTACTCGCTCGGGGCGAAGAACGCCGCGTGCTTGGCGTCAGCGGGCTTGGCGTAGATCTGGGAGTTGACCGGCATGCCGTCCTTGAGGGCGGTCGCCACGGCATACATCTTGGCCGTCGAGCCGAACTGGAAGCCGTAGGTGCTGCCGCCGTAGCGGGTGTCGACCGACCAGTTGACCTCGTTGGTGCCGAAGCCCTTCTTGCCGACGAAGTCGGTGTTCTGCCCGATGGCGAGGACCTTGCCGCTGCCGGGCTCGACGATCGCCGCGGCCGAGCCGATCTGGGCCGAGTTGCCGACCGGGACCTTCTTGCGGATCTCCTCGTTGACGGCCTGCTCCATCTTCGGGTCGAGCGTGGTCTGGATGGTCAAGCCGCCGGTGGTCAGGAGGTTCTTGCGCTCTTTGACGGTCCGGCCCAGCGCCGGCTGCTCCAGGAGCCAGTTGAGGGTGTAGGCGCAGAAGTAGGGGTAGGGCGATGCGGCGCAGGAGCTCTGGCCCGGGGTGATGTTGAGGTTGAGCTTGCTCGCGCGGGCGTCCTGCCACTGCTTGTCGGTGATCAGGTTGAGGTCGTGCATGCGGTCCAGCACCACGTTGCGGCGGGCGAGGGCGCGGTCGGGGTGGTGCACCGGGTCGGTGGAGGAGGGCAGCTGGACCAGGCCGGCCAGCAGGGCCGCCTGCGGCAGGTTGAGCTTGCTGGCGGGGATGCCGAAGTAGTGGTGCGCCGCGGCCTCGACGCCGTAGGCCAGGTCGCCGTAGTAGACGAGGTTGAGGTAGCCCTCGAGGATCTGGTCCTTGGACAGCGTCTTCTCGAGGGTGACGGCGTACTTGAGCTCCTGCAGCTTGCGCCCGTAGCTCTTGGCCGTCGCGGCCTGGGCCGCCTCCTTGTCGTTGTTGCGCAGGGCGTTCTCCTGCAGCGTGATCTTGACGTACTGCTGCGTGAGGGTGGACGCGCCCTGGGTGCTCCCGCCGTTGGCGTTGGAGATGAACGCGCGGGCGATGCCGTGCAGGTCGACCCCGCCGTGCTCGTAGAAGCGGGAGTCCTCGATGGCCACCTGCGCCTGCCGCATGATGGGCGCCACCTTGGACAGCGGCACGATGATGCGGTTCTCGTCGGACGGGGTGACGATGAGCGACCCGTCCGAGGCGAGCACCCGCGACTGCTGCGACAGCGGCGTCTGCTTGAACTCACCCGGCAGGGAGTCGAAGGCCTGCACGCCCGAGCGGGCGGCGGCGCCCGTCGCGCCGGCAAGCGGCATGACCAGCCCCGCTCCGAGCAGCCCCATGACCACCGAAGTGGCCACGAGGGCGCCGAGCAGGCTGGTGATGCTGGCGAGGTTGGTGGCGCGTCCCTGCATGCCGGCCAGCATACGTGCGGAGCCCGTCCTGATCAGTGACTAGTCACTTTGGGGGTGTCCTGAACTATCCGTCCTAGTCATGGTCCTGACCTGTGCCTGCTCCCTAACCTCGAAGCATCACGAACGGACGATCTGTCCGTTTTGAGAGCAGGGAGGCCAACCGTGACCGTCATGACTTCGCGCAGCACGAGCGCTGGAGCCGGTCGTCGCGTGTGGGTCGAGGACTGGGCTCAGCAGGGGGCTTGCGGCAAGGCCGATCCGGACGCGTTGTTCGTCCAGGGCGCCGCACAGCAGATCGCCAAGCAGATTTGCATGGGCTGCCCTGTCATCGCCGAGTGCCTCGCCGACGCGCTCGACAACCGCACCGAGTTCGGGGTGTGGGGTGGGATGACCGAGCGCGAGCGTCGCGCCCTGCTCAAGCGCCGCCCCAACGTCCCCTCCTGGCGGGCCGTCCTCGAGACCGCCCGGCTCAACGCCGACCGACCGGCCTCCTGACCCACCGACACCGCGCCGCCCCGGCTCACCGCCGCGGGCGGCGCTGTCGTGTGTATCCCGCGCCGCGCACCTGAGCGCCTCGCTGGCCTTAGCGGGCCGCTCGGCTGAGCACGCGGTGGCCGGCGCCGGTCGAGCTCAGTCGCCGGCCAGCGAGGCGCCGACCGCCCGCAGCCCCTCGAGGTCGTGGATGTCCTCGGCGGCCGCTGCCACCTGCACCATGGGGATGCCGGGGTGCCCGGCGCTGAACCCGCGGGCCAGGCCCTGGTGACGGCTGGCGACCTCGGCCCGGGCCGCGTGCACCCGCAGCAGGCCCTCGGTGACCTTCGCCGACGGCGAGCCCTCCTCGGCGAGCTGCTCGGCCGCGGCGAGGGCGCGGCCGCTGGAGAGCCCGGGCGCCTGCACGGCATACATGCGGTTGATGACCACCCCGCTGAGTGGCATCTGCTCCTCGGCGAGGCGGTCGACGAAGAACGAGGCCTCGCGCAGGGCGTCGCGCTCCGGCGCGGCGACCACGAGGAACGCGGTGCCGCCCTCCTGGAGGAGGGAGTAGGTGGCCTCGGCGCGCTCGCGGAACCCGCCGAACATCGTGTCCAGGGCCGCCACAAAGGTCTGTACGTCGGTGAGCACCTGCGCGCCGAGGACCTTGTTCATCGTCTGGGTGACCATGCCGACCCCGGCGCTGAAGACCTTGAGGTAGGCCCGGCCGCCGGCCTTGGCCGGGGCGCTGAGCAGCCGGATGAACCGGCCGTCGAGGAACGAGCCGAGCCGCTTGGGTGCGTCGAGGAAGTCCAACGCCGAGCGTGACGGCGGGGTGTCCACGACGATCAGGTCCCAGCTGCCGTCCTTGTCGGCCTGGGCGCGCAGCTGGCCGAGCTTCTCCATCGCCATGTACTCCTGCGTGCCGGCGAAGGAGCTGGAGACGGCCTGGTAGAAGGGGTTGGCCAGGATCTGCTCGGCCTTCTCGGGGGTGGAGTGCAGCTGCACCACCTCGTCGAAGGTGCGCTTCATGTCGAGCATCATCGCGTCGAGCGAGCCGCCCGCGGAGTCGTCGATGCCCTTGACCGGGCGCGGGGTGTTGTCCAGCGAGCTCAGCCCCAGCGACTGGGCCAGCCGGCGGGCCGGGTCGATGGTCAGCACCACGACGTGCCGGCCCTGCTCGGCGGCCCGCAGTCCCAGCGCGGCTGCGGTCGTCGTCTTGCCGACCCCGCCGGCGCCGCAGCACACGATGATCCGCGTTGCCGGGTCGGTCAGCAGGGCGTCCGTGTCCAGCGGCACGGGCTTGTCCTTGACCGCCATCACGCCATCCCCTGCGCGACCAGCGCGTCGGCGAGCACCCGCACCCCGGCCGGTTCGACGCCCTCGGGCAGCACCGGGAGCCGGTAGGTGGGGCGCTTCAGCGCCAGCACGCCCTGGGCCTCCTGCCGCTCCAGGGCCACCCGGGCAGCGTGGTCGGCGGCCTCGCCGAGCAGGCCGTCGACGAGGGTGTCGGTGACCTTGACCCCGGCGCGGGCCAGCTCGGCGGCGACCTCGTCCCGGGGCAGCCCGCCGTTGGCCGCCGGCACCAGCGCCTTCTCCGGCAGCGCCTCGTCGCGGACCTGGTTGATGACCACGCCCCCGACCGGCAGCTTGGCCTCGCGCAGGTCGTGCACCACGTCGACGGTCTCCTGCACCGGCATCTCCTCCAGCAGGGTCACCACGTGCACCACGGTCTGCGGGGAACGCAGCAGTCGGGTGATCGAGTCGGCCTGTGAGCGGATCGGCCCCACCCGCGCCAGGTCGGCGACCTCGTGGTTGACGTTGAGGAAGCGCACCACCCGGCCGGTCGGCGGGGCGTCGAGGACGACGGCGTCGTAGTGCGGCGGCTCCTTGTGCCCCCGGCCCCGGGGCTCGCGCCGGCGACGGACCGCCTCGTAGACCTTGCCGATGAGCAGCACGTCGCGCACGCCTGGGGCGATCGTCGTGGCGAAGTCGATGGCGCCGAAGCGCTCGAGCACGCTGCCGGCCCGGCCCAGCTTGTAGAAGATCTGGAGGTACTCCAGCAGCGCCGCCTTGGCGTCCACGGCCAGGCCGAAGACCTCGCCGCCGTTCTCCGCGTGGGCGATCCGCGCCTCGGTGGCCGCCAGCGGGGCCACGTCGAAGGTCTGGCTGATGCCCTGCCGCCCCTCGACCTCGGCGAGCAGCACCCGCTGCCCCTGGTCGGCCAGGGCCAGCGCCAGGGCCGCAGCCACTGTCGTCTTGCCGGTGCCACCCTTGCCGGTGACGATGTGCAGGCGCACACCCTCCCAGTCGGTGTCCCGCGCGGACGCGTTGCCAGCCATGTCCGCGAGCCTAGCGAGCGCCGGCCAGCCCGCGTACGGCGTCCCGCACCTCGGCGAACGCCGGGTGCTCGGGGTCGATCAGCCCGAAGTGCTCGCAGGCCGGTATGACGGTCAGCCGCACCTGCGCATGCTGCTGGTCGCCCGCGGGTTGGCGCATCCGCTGCTCGTAGGACCGGGACACCTCCACGGGCACGGTCACGTCGTCGGCGCCGTGCAGCAGCACCACCGGGACCGCCGGGCTGAGCCGGGCAGGGTCGGCGACGGCCCACGCGGCGTCGGTGGCCTCGTCGGCCGCGTCCGGTTCGCCGCCCATGAGGCTCTGCGCCGCGTCCTCGCCCAGGTGCAGCCTGGCGGTCAGCGCCAGGTCGACGCAGCCGGCCAGCGACACCGCCCCGGCGAGGCCGTGCGCCCACGGCTGGCTGGCCGCCCAGGTGACGAGGTGGCCCCCGGCCGAGTGGCCCACGAGGACCATCGGGGAGGGGAGCCCCGCGTCGGCCCGGACCGCCGCGAGGGCCGCGGTGACGTCCTCGACGGTGCCCGGCCAGCCGCCACCCGGCATACCGACCCGGCGGTACTCCAGGACCGCCACGTGGAACCCGTCGTCGGCGAACGCCTGCGCCTCGCCGGCCGCGTGCGCCCGGTCGAACTCCGCCTGCCAGAAGCCGCCGTGGACCACGACCACGGTGGCGCCGCGGGCCGCCCCGGACGGCAGCCGGACGTCGTACACCTGCGCCGGGTCGGGGCCGTAGGCCTCGGTGCGGGCCGGCGGGGGAGCGCTGCGGGTCAGCACCGCTCGTGGGTCGTTGGTCACGGAAGGCATCGTGCCAGTGGCCGCTAGAGTGCGCCCATGCGCAAATGGGAGTACGCCACGGTGCCGTTGATCGTGCACGCCACCAAGCAGATCCTCGACCAGTGGGGCGAGGACGGCTGGGAGCTGG
>NZ_DASVZH010000259.1:0-4657 GCF_036391795.1 Oryzihumus sp. | reverse complement strand
CGCCGGCCGGCGAGCCGCTCGGCCAGCGTCAAGGGACGCGCCGGGGGAGCCGGTGCCGGCGCCGCGGTGGGTGCCGGGGCAGCCGCCCCGGGGGCGGGTTCGGGGGACGGCTGGGGTGCGCGCACCACCGGGATGAGGGTCGGGATGGTGAGGTCGGACGGCTCCGGATCGGCCACCGGCCGGCTGGGAGAGCGACGCACGAGGGCGGCGAGCAGCGCCGCGCCCGAGGTGTCGACGTCCTCCGCCGGGGTGCGGGCCGGCGTCGGGTGGGGCTCCGGCACGCGGACGACCTGGGTGGCCTCGGGCACCGGTCGCGGCGCGTCCTGGATCGTGGCCCCGGCCGTCATCCACGGCGACGTCACCCGCACGGTGGGGTCGAGGCGCAGCAGCGGGGCCTGCGGCGCCTTGCCGTATGCCGCCGACTCGCGGGGGGTCGGCTCCGCCTCGGGCGTCGCCTCGTCGGGGTGGTCAGCCTCCGTCGCGACGACCGGCGCCTGCGCGTCCGGCTCCTCACCGACCGGGCTCGGCGTGGTCGACGGGGTCGCCTCATCGACCTCGTCGTCCTGGGCCTCGTCGTCCTGGGCCTCGACGCCCGGGACCTCGTCGTCGGTCGCGGCGGTCTCGACCGGCTCGGCGTCCACCGGCGCCTCGTCCGCCGCCTCGGCGTCCGCCGCCTCGGCGTCCACGGGCTCGGCGTCCGCCGGCTCGGCGTCATGCTGCTGGGCGTCGACCTGCCCGGCCTCAGGGTCCGCCACGGCTGGCGCCTCGACCTCCCGGGCCTCGGACGCCGCGGGGACGTCCTGCGTCTCGGTCGGCTCCTCGGTGGCCTGGTCCTCGGGCGCGTCGGCAGCCGCGTCGCCGGGGGCGTTCCCCGCCTCACCGGCCTCGTCCTGGACCTCGGCGAGCGCGGGCTGGTCGTCGTCGCGCTCGGCAACCGGCTCGGCAACGTCGGCAGCGACGTCCTCGTCGACCGGCTCGGGGGACCGCTCGACCGGCGCGGGGTCACCGGTCGGCAGGGCGAGGGCCGCGAGGGTGGTCCGCTCCGGCACGGCCAGCGCCTCGATGACGCCGGACAGGCCGCCGAGCTCCTGGGCGATGGCGTCGCGGCGCACGGTCAGCTTCTCGACCTCGCTGCGGGCGTCCTCGAGCGTGCGACGGGCCTCCCCGCGCAGGTCGTCGGCCTCATCGCGCGCCTCGGTGAGGATCCGCGCCCCGTCCTCGCGGGCGGCACGGCGGATCTCCCGCGCCTCGCGCTGGGCCCGGCCCACGTCCTCGGCCGCGCTCTCGCGCAGGGCGCGTGCCCCGGACTCGGCGTCGGCCAGCCGGCGGTCGGCGCGCTCGGTGCGCTGGGCAGCCAGGTCGGTGGCGTCCTTGACCAGCCGGGCCGCCTGCTCCTCGGCGTCGTCGATGAGCCGGGCCGCGTCGGCGGAGGCGAGCTCGAAGGAGGCCTGGGCCTCGCCGGCGACCTGCTCGGCCTGGCGCTCGGCCGCGGCGACGCGCCGCTCGGCGGTGTCCTGGGCCGACTTCAGCGACAGCGCGGCGCGCTCGCGGACCTCGGCGATGATCCGCTCGGACTCGGCGTGCGCCTCGCCCTTGATCCGGCCGGCCTCGACCTCCGCGCCGGCCAGCAGGTCCTCGACGGTCTGCTTGGCCCAGGCGGTCTGCTCGGCCGCCTCGGCCATCGTCTCCTCGGCCGCGGCGTGGGTCTCCTCCAGCTGGCGCTGGCACTCCTCACGGACCCGCTCGGCCTCGGCCTGGGCCTCGTAGCGCAGCCGCGCCGCATCCCGCGCCGCCGCCTCACGCGTCTCGTGGGCCTCCGTCTCGGACTGTGCGCGCAGCTCGGCGGCCGCGCGCTCGGCCGACCCGCGAAGCTCGTCCGCGGTGACCTGCGCCTCGTGCAGCCGGCGCTCCTCCTCGGCCGCGAGGTCGGCCCGGGCAGCCTGGGCGGTGTGCTCGGTCTCCTCGCGGAGCCGCTCGGCCTCCCGCCGGGCCTCGACCACGGAGCGCTCGGCATCGACGACGACGCGGCGGGCCTCCTCCCGGGCCTGGGACCGCAGGGCCTCGGCCTCCTCGCGGCTGTCCCGCTCGAGCTCCTCGGCCGCGCGCTGGGCCACCTCGTTGACCAGGGCGGCCTGGTCGGCGGCGTCCGCGACGATCTGCCGGGCCTCCTCGCGGGCATCGTCGAGCAGGGCCTGGCGCTCGTGGTTCAGACGCTGCGCGTCCTCGCGGGCACGGGCCCCGGCCCGCTCGAGCTCGGCGACCTCCTCGCGCAGCCGGGAGGTCTCGGCCCGCAGGGACTCCGACTCCTCGTGCGCGGTGCGCCGCACCTCGTCGGCCTCGTCGCGCGCGCGTGCGCGAAGCTCCCGGGCCTCGGCCTCGACCTGTGCCATGAGCAGGTCGACGTGCTCCTGCGCACGGGAGAGCAGGTGCACCGCGGGATCGACGCCCATCTGGTCCATCAGGGTCGCTCCGCAGGGTGTGGGGTGAGGATCGCCGGGAATAGTCTCAAACCGTCGCAACCCCGACAAGGGCGGGTCCCACATCGGCGCACACGCCTCAGCTGACCTCGTTGAGGCCCTTGGGCCGGTGCCCGGCGGACTCGGTGTAGTAGCGCGCGGCCTTGCGGGTCGCCAGCAGGCGCGCGACGCCCACGACGACACCGGAGGCGACCGCCCAGCCCACGGCCTCGGGCCACGACACCTCGGGGTCCTCGGGGTTGGCCGGCGGCTCCTTGCCGGTCGCCGTCTTCCAGGCCGCCGTGACCAGCTTCTTGGCCACGATGCCGGCACCCACGGCGGCACCGGTGCCGAGGACCTTCCATGCCACTGCGCCCACGCCGAACCTCCTCGATGGTCGGGCCGTCCAACCTCGAGCCTGTCACGCCGACGGGTGTACCGTCATCTGCAGAACGACAGGGGAGCGCCCTGAGCGCTGAGAGTGCGGTTCGCCGCAGACCCTCGAACCTGCTCCGGTTAGCACCGGCGAAGGGAGTCGGGAATCTCAGGTGCGTGCCCGGCATACCTGCGTGTGGCACGCCAGACGCAGGTATGCCGGGTGCGCACCTCCCCGAGGTATCCACAGGACACCACGGGAGAAGGAACACCACGCATGACCACGCACCAGTCCCCGGCGGGCGCCGTCGCGTCCACCCGCACCATCCCCGCCTCCGGCCGGCTCCTGGCCTGGCGGGGCGTCGACCTGCTCACCGCCGCGATGCTCGCGGTGGCGTTCGGCGTCGTCTTCTGGGGGTTCGACACCTTCGTCTACCCCCTCGTCACCACCGCCACAGCCGGTTTCCCGCCCGCCGGTGAGCTCTCGCTCGGCGTCTGGCTCGTGCCGGCGGTCGTCGGTGGCCTCATCGTGCGCCGCCCCGGCGCCGCACTGTTCACCGAGCTCGTCGCCGCCAACGTCGAGCTGTTCCTCGGCAACAAGTGGGGCGTGGCCGTGCTGCTCTCGGGCCTGCTCCAGGGGCTGGGCGTCGAGCTCGTGCTCGCAGCCGTGCGCTGGCGCCGGTTCGGCCCGGTCGTCGCGGCCCTCGGCGGCGCGCTCGCGGCCGTGCTGGAGATCGTTGGCTACGAGTGGTGGTCCTACGTGCCGGACTACTCGCCGACCTGGAAGGCCCTCTACCTGCTCTTCGGCGTCGTCTCCGGCGCGCTCGTGGCCGGTCTCGGTGGCTGGGCGCTGGTCCGGGCCCTGGCCCGCTCCGGCGCGCTCAACGCGTTCCCGCCCGGTCAGGAAGTCCGTGAGCACCACCTCTCCTGACCGTCTCGGCACCCCGGTCGCCGCAGGCTCGCGGGTCGAGGTCGACCGGCTCACCTGGCGACCGTTCGGCCGGCGCGAGCCGGTGCTGGCCGACGTGTCCCTGACCCTCGAGCCCGGCGAGCGCGTGCTGCTCGCCGGGCCGAGCGGCTCGGGCAAGTCCACGCTGCTGCGTGCCCTCGCAGGCGTGCTGACCACCACCGAGTCCGGGGACCTGACCGGCTCGGTGCTCGTGGACGGTTCCCCGCCGGCCGGTGCCGCGGTGGGCCTGCTCGTGCAGGACCCCGCGGACGCCTCCGTGGCCGGTCGGGTGGGGCGCGACGTGGCGTTCGGCCCGGAGAACCTCGGTATGCCGCGCCCCGCCATCTGGGCCCGGGTCACCGAGGCGCTGCGCTCGGTGGGCTTCCCGCACGGGCTGGACCGGGCCACCGGCGCCCTCTCCGGCGGGGAGGCCCAGCGCCTGGCCCTGGCCGGGGTGCTCGCCCTGCGGCCCGGCCTCGTCCTGCTGGACGAGCCGACCTCGATGCTCGACCCGGCGTCGGCGGCCGTGGTGCGGGAAGCCGTCGTGGACGCGGTGGTCGGCGCCGGCGCGACGCTGGTGCTGGTCGAGCACCAGGTCGAGCCGTGGCTGGACCTCGTCGACCGCGTCGTGGTGCTCGACGGCTCCGGGGCGCAGTGCGCCGACGGCCCGGTGCGGGCGACGCTCGCCGCCGAGACGACCTCCCTGCTCTCCCACGGCGTCTGGGTGCCCGGCCACGGTGCGCCTTCACCGCTGCCGGTCGACCCGGGGCTGTGTGCCCCCGTCGGCGGGGCGCCGGCGGTCCGGGCCGCGCTGGTGGAGGCCTCGGCGGTCACCGTGACGCGTTCCCCCCGCGCAGACCTCGGGGCGCCCGAGCAG
>NZ_DASVZH010000258.1:0-12199 GCF_036391795.1 Oryzihumus sp. | reverse complement strand
GGATGTTGGGGTTCCAACGGCGCTTGGTGCGGCGGTGCGAGTGCGAGATGTTGTGACCGAAGCCCGGTCCCTTGCCGCAGACATCGCAGTTGGCAGCCACGGGTGATCTCCTGAACTCGTTGATGCAATGGAAGAACTGGTGCTCCCGGCAGGGCAGCACGAAGGATGCGCCGGCTGGGGGAACCGGTCAAGAGTAGCCGAGGCGGCCCGTCCGGCCAAAATGCGCCGGCCGGCGGCGTCAGACGCTCCCGGCGTGCCCGACGTGGGCGACCTCCATGGTCGCACGGCCCCGCTACCCTCACGCTGGAGCAGGAGGTGTGCATGAGTGACGGCGGGCCCGGTCCGCAGGGCCGGTTGACGCGGATCGACGCGGTGGCCGCGCGCCGCTGGGCCGTGACCGCGCGCGCTGCGCTGGCCGCCCGGCGCAGCGAGATCGACGCGCTCAACGTGTTCCCCGTCCCCGACGGAGACACCGGCACCAACCTCTACCTCACCCTCGACACCGCCCTGGACGCCGCACGTGCCGAGGCCGGCAACGCCGGCGGCGACTCCCTCGCGGACGCGGCGGCCGCCCTGGCGCGCACCACCCTGCTGGCCGCACGCGGCAACTCCGGGGTGATCTTCAGCCAGATCGTCCGGGGCATCAGCGAGGTCGTGGCCCGGGTGGCCGAGGAGCCGTGCGGCCTCGGACCGGAGGAGCTCACCGAGGCCCTGCGCCGCGCCAGCGAGCTCGCCTACGCCAGCGTCACCCGCCCGGTGGAGGGCACCATCCTGTCCGTCGGCGACGCCGCAGCGGCCGCCGCCGAGGTCGCCCTCAAGTCCGGCTCCGACCTGTATGCCGTGGTGACGGCCGCGCTGTCCGCGGCCCGCGAGGCCCTGGCGGCCACCACCGCCCAGCTGCCGGCCCTCGAGCGCGCCGGGGTGGTCGACGCCGGCGGCGCGGGCTACGTCCTGCTCCTGGAGGCCCTCGAACGGGTGGTCGCCGGCGGCGCCGACCCGGCCCCGCACCCCCTGGAGGACCTGGTGCCGGCCCGGCCCGAGTGGGCCCCGCCGTCACGCGCGGTCGAGCCGGAGGAGCGCTCCGACGCGCCGGCCTATGAGGTGATGTACCTCCTCGCCGACGCCGACGAGGAGGACGTGGCCTGGCTGCGTGACCGGCTCGACGCCCTCGGCGACTCCGTGCTCGTCGTGGGGAGCCACGACCTGTGGAACGTCCACGCCCATGTCGACGACGCCGGGGCGGCCATCGAGGCGGGGGTGGAGGCAGGGCGCCCGCACCGCATCCGCGTCACCCGGCTGAGCGAGGCGGAGGCCGGGCGCCGGCAGGAGCCGGCCAGCACGCTCGCCGTCGTCGCCTGCGCCGCCGGCCCCGGCCTGGCCGACGTCTTCCGGGCCGCGGGCGCCGGGGTCGTGGACAGCGGCCCGAGCCGCCGGGCGTCCACCGGGCAGATCCTGGAGGCCATCCGCGAGGCCCATGCCATGGCGGTCCTGGTGCTGCCCAACGACGCCGACACCTACCTCGCCGCCGAGGCCGCCGCGCGTGCCGCCGCGGACGAGGGGGTCGAGGTGCACGTGGTCCGCTCCCGGGCCGCGGTCCAGGGCATCGCCGCCCTGGCGGTCTTCGACGCCGGCGCAGGGGTCCGCGACAACCTGCTCGCCATGACCAGCGCCGCCGCCTCGACCCGCCAGGGTGCGGTCACCGTCGCCGACCGGGAGGCGCTCACCAGTGCCGGATGGTGCCACGCCGGCGACGTGCTGGGCGTGGTCGACGGCGACGTCGTGGCCATCGGCGACGACCTCAGCGCGGTCGCCGGTGACGTGGTCGAGCGCCTGCTGGGCAGCGGTGGCGAGCTGCTCACCGTCGTCACCGGCGACCAGGCCCCGGCCGACCTCGGCGACACCGTCGCGGCGGCGGCCCGCATCCGGCGCCGCGACCTCGAGGTGACAGTCCTCGCCGGCGGCCAGCCGGCATACCCGCTGCTGCTCGGGGTGGAGTGAGCGGTGGTCGACCTCTCCACCCCACTGGCGAAGGTGGTCGCACCGGGCTCGGCCGGGCCGCTGGCCAAGAACCGCGACGTGCACACCGTCGGGGACTTCCTGGAGTTCCTGCCCCGGCGCTACGTCCAGCCGGGGGAGCTGACCGACCTCGGCGAGCTCGCCGAGGGTGACGAGGTCGTCGTCGTCGCGCGGGTCCGCCAGGTCACCACGCGGCCGCTGCCCAGCCGGCCGCGCCAGCGGATGCTCACCGCGGTCATCACCGACGGGCGCACCGACGTCGAGGTGACCTTCTTCAACGCCCGCGGCCACGAGCACCGGCTGGTCCAGGGGGTGCACGGTCTGTTCGCCGGCACGGTCAAGGCGTTCCGCGGCACCTGGCAGCTGACCCACCCCGACTACCAGCTGTTCGCGGAGGAGGAGTCCCAGGAGGCCGTCAACCGCTACACCGGGCGGCTGGTGCCGATCTACCTGCCGGCAGGCCGGTCGATGCCGCCGTGGAAGGTCCGCACCGTCGGCGAGGTGGTCCTCGACTCCCTGGAGTCGCTGCCCGACCACCTGCCGGCCGAGGTCCGCGAGCGACGCGGCCTGCCGGGGTTGCGGGAGATGTACGAGCACCTGCACCGGCCGGAGAACCTCCCGCAGGTCGAGCACGCGCGGCACCGGCTTCGCTACGACGAGGCGTTCACGGTGCAGGCCGTCCTGGCCCAGCGCCGCCTGGCCAACGAGGACCTGCGCACCACGCCGCGCCGGGCCCGGCCGGGTGGGCTGCTCGAGGCCTTCGACGCCAAGCTGCCGTTCGAGCTCACCGACGGGCAGCGGGCCGTGTCCGAGACCATCGCCGCCGACCTGGCCCAGAGCCACCCGATGCACCGGCTGCTCCAGGGCGAGGTCGGCTCCGGCAAGACGGTCGTGGCGCTGCGGGCGATGCTCTCGGTCATCGACTCCGGCGGCCAGGCGGCCCTGCTCGCCCCGACGGAGGTGCTCGCCGCCCAGCACCACCGCTCGATGACGGCGATGCTCGGCGACCTCGCCGAGGGCGGCCTCCTCGGTGGCAGCGACCTGGGCACCCGGGTCACCCTGCTCACCGGAAGCCAGTCGACCGCGGCGCGGCGCAAGGCGCTGCTCGAGGCCGCCAGCGGCGAGGCGGGCATCGTCGTCGGCACCCACGCCCTCATCCAGGAGCACGTCAGCTTCTTCGACCTCGGCCTGGTCGTGGTCGACGAGCAGCACCGCTTCGGGGTCGAGCAGCGCGACGCGCTGCGCAGCAAGGGCAACCAGCCGCCCCACGTGCTGGTCATGACCGCCACCCCGATCCCGCGCACGGTGGCCATGACGGTGTTCGGCGACATGGAGACCTCCACCCTGACCGAGCTGCCCCGCGGGCGGTCGCCCATCGCCTCGCACGTGGTCCCGGGCACCAACCCACGCTGGGTCCAGCGGACCTGGCAGCGGGTGGCCGAGGAGGCCCGCAAGGGGCACCAGGCCTACGTCGTGTGCCCCCGCATCGGCGACGCCGCGGAGACGGGTGCGCCGATGGTCGACGACGACGGGGAGGCGCTGGACCTGTCCGACCTCGGGGAGGGCGCCGCCGCCCGCGAGCTGCACAGCGTCCACACCGTCGCCGCCGAGCTCGAGGACGAGCCGGCGCTGGAGGGGCTCACGGTCGGGGTGCTGCACGGCCGGCTCGCCCCCGAGGACAAGGACGCGGTGATGCGCGACTTCGCCGCCGGCACGATCGACGTGCTGGTCTCCACCACGGTCATCGAGGTCGGCGTCGACGTGCCCAACGCGACCGTCATGGTGGTCATGGACGCCGAGCGGTTCGGCGTCTCCCAGCTGCACCAGCTGCGCGGTCGCGTCGGGCGTGGCAGCGCGCCCGGCCTGTGCCTGCTCATGACCGAGTCGGAGTCCGAGGTGGCGCTGGAGCGGCTGGCGGCGGTCGCCGAGACCACCGACGGCTTCAGCCTGGCCCGCCTCGACCTGACCCAGCGGCGCGAGGGCGACGTCCTCGGCGCGCGGCAGAGCGGCAGCCGAGGCGGCCTGCGCCACCTGAGCCTCCTGCGCGACGAGGACCTCATCCTGCAGGCCCGGGAGGACGCCCTCGCCCTGGTGACCGACGACCCGCAGCTCGAGCGGCACCCGCTCCTGCGGCAGCGCATCGCCGCCGCGCTGGACGAGGAGCAGGCTGCCTACCTGGAACGAGGATGACCCCCGAGTGACACGCATCATCAGCGGCCGCGCCGGGGGCCGGCGCATCCAGACCCCGCCGGGCAGCGGCACCCGGCCGACCAGCGACCGCGTCCGCGAGGCCCTGTTCTCCCGGCTGGAGCACCTCGACGTGCTCCAGGACGCCCACGTGCTCGACCTGTATGCCGGGTCGGGCGCCCTCGGGCTCGAGGCCGCCAGCCGCGGGGCGGCCAGCGTGCTGCTCGTGGAGTCCGCGCGGGCCGCGGGGGCCGTGGCCCGGCGCAACGCCGCCGACCTCGGGCTGCCCGGGGTCACGGTGCGGGTCGACACCGTCGAGCGGGCCCTCCTCGGTGGTCCGCCCGCCACGGCCGGGCGCTACGACCTGGTGCTCGCCGACCCGCCCTATGACGTCACCGAGGACGCGCTCGCCGACGTCCTGCAGCTGCTGGTCACCCACGGGTGGCTCGGCTCCGACGCGCTCGTCGTCGTCGAGCGTTCCTCCCGCTCGCCCGAGCCGCGCTGGCCCGCCGGGCTGGACGCGGCGGGGGAGCGCCGCTACGGCGAGACGAAGATGTGGTTCGCCGACTTCGCCGGCGACCCCGAGGTCGCCTGAGCCCGGCAGGCGCGTGCCACGCGGTTGCCGCCGACGGGCGCTGGGTCATGCTGGGCCCATGACGAACCTCTACCTTCCCCGCCCCACCGCGGGCGACGTCGTCGAGCTCATCCTCGAGGACCACCGGCTGTTCGAGGACCTGCTCCGCCAGCTGCGCGACGCCACCGCCGACCGCGAGGCCGCCCGCACGGCGCTCGCCGACGTGCTCATCGCCCACGGCGAGGCCGAGGAGCAGGAGGTCTACCCCAAGCTCGTCCGCAAGGACGCGATCGGCGACCACGAGGCCGAGCACGGCGAGCACGAGCACGCCGAGGGCAACGAGAAGCTGCTGGCGCTCCTGGAGTGCAAGGCCACCGACACCCAGAAGTTCGACGACGCGGTCGAGGAGCTGCAGAAGGCCCTGATGCACCACATCGGCGAGGAGGAGCAGACCATCCTCAACCCGGCCCGCACCGACGTCTCCGAGGCGGTCCGGGCGGAGCTGGGCGCCTCGTTCGCCGCTGCCCGCAACGCCCTGCTCGACGAGGACCCCGGGTCGGTGGCCAACGTGCGCCGGATCGTGCAGGAGGCCGCCCGCGAGGGCAAGCTGGGGGACGACGAGGACGAGTGAGGTCGGGCCGCCCCCGGCCGGCAAGCACACGGCATACCGGCGGGTGGACCCGGAGTGCCTCTTGGCGCTCCGGGTCCGCTGCTAGGTTCGAACCGTGAGCACTGTGCGCCGCTGCGTCTGCCCCGGGTCCTACGACCCCGTGACGGTCGGACACGTCGATGTCATCTCCCGGGCGGCCGCCCTGTACGACGAGGTCGTCGTGGCGGTCCTGCACAACCCCGCCAAGAGCGGCACGTTGCCCGTCGAGCAGCGGCTGCAGCTGCTCAAGGCCGCGCTGGCCGACGTGCCCAACCTGCGCATCGAGGCCTACGCCAACACGCTGCTGGTCGACGTCTGCCGCGACCTCGGCGCCCAGGCCATCGTCAAGGGGCTGCGCAGCGGCACCGACTTCGCCTACGAGCTGCCGATGGCGCTGATGAACCGCCACCTGACCGGGGTCGAGACCGTGTTCCTGCCGGGGGACCCGCGTTTCGAGCACGTGTCGAGCTCGCTGGTCAAGGAGGTCGCCGCCCTGGGTGGCGACATCACCGGCCTGGTCGACGACGAGACCCGGGCCGCGCTGCTCGCGCGCCTGCGCCCGGCCGAAGGGAGCTGACGTTGGACGTCCAGGACCTGCTGGAGCACATCACCGCCACCGTGCGCGAGGCCAAGGCCATGCCGATGTCGGCCTCGTGCCTGGTCAACCGGGCCGAGCTGCTCGAGGACCTCGACCGGCTCCGGGCGGCCCTGCCGGCCGACCTCGACCACGCCGACGCGCTGCTCAGCGACCGGGACGCCATCGTCGCCTCGGGCGAGGCGCAGGCGCATGACCTGCTCCGTGCCGCCCACGCCGAGCGGGAGCAGCTGCTGGAACAGACCGAGGTGCTGGTCGCCGCCCGGGAGCGTGCCGCGACCGTCGTGGAGGACGCCCGCGCCGAGGCCAGCCGCCTGCTCAGCGACGCCGACGACTACGTCGACCGCAAGCTCGGCGAGTTCGAGGTGGTGCTGGGCCAGCTCGCGGCGCAGGTGGGCAACGGCCGGGAGCGCCTGGCCGCGCGCCGGGAGGCCGACCTGGCCCGGCTCGGTGTAGCCGACGAGGACGACGACGCGCCCCTGGCCCACGACCCGGCCACCGTTGACCTCGGCCCCGGGCTGGACGCGATGCGGCACGCGCACTAGCACCGCATTTGGGTGCGCGGTCCTCCCTCCGGTAACCTCATGCGTCGGTCCTCGTCCGTGCGCGGAAGAGGGCTGAGCCTGTGACGCAGACGCGCCACCGGACCAACTGCACGCAACGGAGCCATGGACCGACTCGACCCGCGCCAACCCCTGGTGTTCGACACCAAGGAGGTCGGCCGCCGACCGGGTTCCATGGCGAAGCTGTCTCGCACCGTCGAGGCCCCGGCAGACCTGGGCAGCGACGTCATCGCGGTGCAGCCCGGCCAGCCGGTCGAGCTGGAGCTGCGCATGGAGTCGGTCGTGGAGGGTGTCCTCGTCACCGGTTCGGCCCGAGCCACGGCGACCGGCGCCTGCGTGCGGTGCCTGGATCCGGTCAGCGAAGAGCTGGACGTGACCTTCCAGGAGCTGTTCGCCTACGCCGATCGGGCGCAGCACCACCACGAGGTGGCCTCTGCGGACGACGATGACGATGAGCTCGTGCTCGTGGGCGACCTGCTCGACCTCGAGCCCGTGCTCCGGGACGCAGTGGTGCCTGCCCTGCCGTTCCAGCCGGTGTGCCGGGAGGACTGCCCGGGACTGTGCCCCGAGTGCGGGGCGCATCTCGCGGACGATCCGGACCACCACCACGAGACGCTCGACCCCCGGTGGGCGGCTCTGCAGAACTTGACCAACAGCGGTACCGAAGAGAGAAGGAACTGACGTGGCTGTCCCGAAGCGGAAGACGTCGCGCTCCAACACCCGTTCGCGTCGCGCGAACTGGAAGACGACGGCGACCACGCTGACCGCGTGCCCGCAGTGCTCTGCCCCCAAGCAGCCGCACATCGCGTGCCCCTCCTGCGGTACCTACGCCGGTCGCCACTACGGCGTCGCGGAGCGCACCGAGCACCAGGGCTGACCAGCCCCGCCAACGCGTGACTTCGTCCCAGCCCCCGAAGGGGGACGGCGCGACGCAGCGGCCCGTCGACGACCTCGCCGACCACCTCCTCGGAGTGGTCGGTGCGGAGATCGACGAGCCGCTGCTTCTGCGTGCGCTGACCCACCGGTCCTATGCGTACGAGAACGGCGGCCTTCCCCACAACGAGCGCCTGGAGTTCCTCGGGGACTCCGTGCTCGGCCTCGTCGTCACCGACACGCTCTACGCCGACCACCCCGACCTGCCCGAGGGCCAGCTGGCCAAGCTGCGGGCCGCGGTGGTCAACATGCGTGCCCTGGCTGACGTCGCCCGGACCCTCGGGCTCGGTGACTACCTCCTGCTCGGGCGTGGTGAGGAGAGCACCGGCGGCCGCGACAAGGCCTCGATCCTCGCCGACACGATGGAGGCGGTCATCGGCACCGTCTACCTCTCCGCCGGGCTCGAGGCCGCCAGCACGTTCGTGCACCACCTGCTCGACCCGCTGATGAAGTCCTCGGCCAGCCTCGGCGCCGGCCTGGACTGGAAGACCAGCCTGCAGGAGCTCACCGCCTCCACCGGCCTCGGCGTGCCCGAGTACCGCGTGACCGAGGAGGGCCCCGACCACGAGAAGGTCTTCACCGCGCGGGCCGTGATCGGCGAGGAGACCCTCGGCGAAGGGGTCGGGCGCAGCAAGAAGGAGGCCGAGCAGAAGGCCGCCGAGCGCGCGTGGACCGAGCTGAGTGCCCGCGCCGAGGCCGCCCGGACCGCGCGCCCCGCTGCCCCCGTGGATGCCTGAGCTCCCCGAGGTCGAGGTTGTCCGTCGCGGCCTGGCCGACCACGTCGTCGGCCGCCGCATCGACTCCGCGGCGTTCCTCGGCGCCCGGGTCGCCCGCCGGCACCTGCCCGGCCCGGTCGACCTCGCGGCGCGGCTCACCGACAACACCGTCGAGGCGGCGGAGCGGCGCGGCAAGTACCTCTGGCTCGTCCTCACCGCCCCCGACGGCCACCGCCAGGGCCTCATCGTCCACCTCGGCATGAGCGGCCAGCTGCTCGTCGAGCCCGCCGACGCCCCGCGTGAGAAGCACCTGCACGCCACCTTCGACTTCCACGACGACGGCCCTCAGCTGCGCTTCGTCGACCAGCGCACCTTCGGCGGCATGGCGCTCGCGGACCTCGTGCCAGACCTCGCCTCCGTGCCACGCCCCTGGGGCGTGCCCTCCACCATCACGCACATCGCCCCCGACCCGCTCGAGCCGGCCTACGACCAGGGGGCCGTCGTCGCACGGCTGAAGGCACGGCATACCGGCGTGAAGCGGGCCCTGCTGGACCAGGGACTGGTCTCCGGGGTGGGCAACATCTACGCCGACGAGGCGCTGTGGCGCGCGCAGGTGCACGGCGAGCGGGAGGCGGCCTCCCTGACCCGTCCCGCGCTTGGCCGGCTGCTGGACCACGCCCGCGACGTCATGACCGAGGCGCTCGGGCAGGGCGGCACGAGCTTCGACGCGTTGTACGTCAACGTCAACGGCGCCTCCGGCTACTTCGACCGCAGCCTGGCCGCCTACGGGCAGGAGGGCCGGCCGTGCCCGCGCTGCGGCACCCCGATCCGGCGGGAGGCGTTCATGAACCGCTCGTCCTACTCCTGCCCCCGGTGCCAGCCCCGTCCGCGACCGCGTCGCTGACACGCACCCGCGGCTGGTGCCGCCGTCGAGGCGGCGTGGTTATCGTGCGGGGGTGACCACCTCGACGCCGCTGTCCGCGCTCCGCCTGCCCGCCGCCGACGAGGGCTGGGAGGAGTGGCTGGCGCGGCGTTGCGACGGCCAGCTCGAGCAGGCCCGGACCGCCGTCGAGAAGCTCAAGGCCGATCCCGGCGCCGACGCCGCGACGGTCATGGCCGGCTGGAACGAAGCCAGCATCGCCCTCGGCAACGCCTTCGCCGCCGCCAGCCTGATGAGCCAGGTCCACCCGAGCGAGGCGGTGCGCACCCGGGCCGAGGCCGCCGAGCAGGCCGCCCACCGGCTCTCCACCGACCTGAGCCTGGACCGGGCGCTCTACGACATCCTCGCCGCGGTCGACGCCGACGCCCTCGACGAGGGTGGGCAGCGGGTGCTGCGCCTGACGCTGCGCGACTTCCGCCGCTCCGGCGTCGACCGGGACGAGGCGACCCGGGAGCGGCTGCGCGCCCTGGCCGAGCGGGAGACCCTCGTCGGCCAGGAGTTCTCCAAGAACATCCGCGACGACGTGCGACGCGTGCGCCTGGAGCCTTCGCAGCTCGCCGGGCTGCCGCAGGACTGGGTGGACGCCCACCCAACAGGGGAGGACGGTCTGGTCGAGGTCACCACCGACTACCCCGACGTCATCCCGTTCATGTCCTTCGCCCATGACCACACCGCCCGTGCCGCCCTGCGCACGGAGTTCCTCAACCGGGCGTGGCCGGCCAACGACGGGGTGCTCAAGGAGCTGCTGGCGCTGCGGGCCGAGCACGCGTCACTGCTCGGCTACGACGGCTGGCCGGACTACGACGCCGAGGTCAAGATGATCGGCCGCGGGGCGGCGATCGGGGAGTTCATCGACGAGATCGCCGCGTTGGCCGAGGAGTCCGGGCGCCGCGACGTCGCCGTGCTGCTCGCCCGGCTGCAGCAGGACCGGCCAGGGGACACCACGGTCGCCGGCTCCGACGCGGCCTACTACGCCGAGGTCATCCGGCGGGAGAACTTCGACGTCGACGCCCAGACGGTGCGCACCTACTTCGACTTCGCCGCGGTGCGCCAGGGCCTGCTCGACGTCACCGGTCGGCTGTTCGGGGTGGACTACCGCCGGGTCGAGGACGCCCCGGTCTGGCACGAGGACGTCGCGGTCTACGACGTGCTCCTCGACGGGGAGGCGATCGGGCGCATCCACCTCGACCTGCACCCGCGGGAGGGCAAGTACAAGCACGCCGCGCAGTTCGACCTGCAGCCCGGCATCGCCGGTCGCCAGCTCGCCGAGGGCGTCCTGGTGTGCAACCTGCCGCGCGGCCTGATGGAGCACTCCGACGTGGTCACGCTCTTCCACGAGTTCGGGCACCTCGTGCACCACGTACTGGCCGGCCGGCACCCGTGGGCGCGCTTCTCCGGCGTGGCGACCGAGTGGGACTTCGTCGAGGCGCCCTCGCAGATGCTGGAGGAGTGGGCCTGGGACGCCGCCGTCCTGCGCACGTTCGCCCGCAACGCGGCGGGGGAGCCCATCCCGGCCGAGCTCGTGGCCCGGATGAAGGCCGCCGACGACTTCGGCAAGGGCTACCTGGCGCGCACCCAGATGTTCTACGCCTCGGTCTCCTACCGGCTGCACCGCGAGCGGGTCGAGGACACCACCGCCCTCGTGCGGTCCCTGCAGGAGCAGTACGACCTGTTCCCCTACACCGAGGGCACCCACTTCCAGGCCGCGTTCGGCCACCTCGAGGGCTACTCCTCGGCCTACTACACGTACATGTGGAGCCTGGTCATCGCCAAGGACCTGTTCTCCGCGTTCGACAAGGACGACCTGTTCGCCGCCGGGACTGCGCTGCGCTATCGCGACCGGATCCTGGCCGCCGGCGGCAGCAAGGACGCCGCCGACCTGGTCGAGGACTTCCTCGGGCGCCCCTACAACCCGGAGGCGTTCCGCCGCTGGCTGGAGGAGGCCCCGCAGGCATGATCCGTGCGGTGATGTTCGTGCGCGGGCAGGTGCAGGGCGTCGGGTTCCGCTGGTGGACCCGCGCCCGGGCGCTCGAGCTCGGTCTGGTCGGCCACGCCCGCAACACCGCCGACGGGCGGGTGGAGGTAGTCGTCCAGGGCAGTGAGGAGGCGGTCGCCAGGCTGGAGACGCTGCTGCGCGAGACCCCCAGCCGGCATCGCCGGCCGGGCCGGGTGGACTCGGTCGCGGTCCAGCACGGTATGCCGCGTGAGGGGGTCTCCGGGTTCGTCGAGCGGTGAGTGGGTGACCGCCCGCCGGGGGTGCGTGGCGTTGACCTGCGGCGATGGCGGTGTCACTCTGGTCGCGGGGGCAGCGTCGGTCGCAGTCCCCGGACCCCATCCATCGCCCTTCGCACGCGCGAAGGATCCTGTCGGAGTTGGTATGGCCAAGGCCCTGCTGGGTCAGCGCGCTTTCCGGGACGATCGCCTCGTGCTCGAGGCGGCGCGTCTGCGGACCCGCGTGCGTGACCTCGAGACCCTGATCGAGCACCTGCAGAGCGACAACGACCGGCTTCGCGACAACTTGCGCGAGCAGGAGCTGGCCGTCCCCGAGCCGGTCAGCTAGGGGCCGGCTCCCAGTTCACCCAGTTCCCCGGACACGGGGTTCCCCGCCGGTATGGTTGGCCGAGTTCACCACCGGTTAGAGGAGCCCATCGCTCGTGTACGTCAAGAGCCTGACCCTGCGGGGCTTCAAGTCCTTCGCCTCCGCGACGTCGATGCGGCTCGAACCCGGCATCACCTGCATCGTGGGCCCCAACGGCTCCGGCAAGTCCAATGTGGTCGACGCGCTCGCGTGGGTGATGGGGGAGCAGGGGGCCAAGAGCCTGCGCGGCGGCAAGATGGAGGACGTCATCTTCGCCGGCACCGCCGGGCGCCCGCCGCTCGGCCGGGCCGAGGTGACGCTGACCATCGACAACACCGACGGTGCCCTGCCGATCGACTACACCGAGGTCACCATCGCGCGGACGATGTTCCGCAACGGCGGGTCCGAGTACGCCATCAACGGCACGCCGTGCCGGCTGCTCGACGTC
>NZ_DASVZH010000257.1:0-9749 GCF_036391795.1 Oryzihumus sp. | reverse complement strand
GAGGGGCGAAGGCCCCTACTGCGAGGCCGCGGTGCACGGTGAGGCTGGGAGGGCGGTGGCCCTGGACCGGGCACCCGCCGGGAGGTGCGGCATGGACACGGACGAGACCGGGCAGAGCCCGAGGGCAGAGACCACGCGGGGGGCGACCTCCGCCTTGGTGCTGCCGGAGCACGAGCACACACGGCTGTGCGGCGCACCCGATCGGGTCGTCGTCGGGGTCGACGACACGACCCTCTCCAGGGAGGCCCTGCGGTGGGCGGCGCGAGAGGCGGTGTGGCACACCTCGCACCTGCATGTCGTCCACGCCTCCGAGGCGGACGAGGCGCAGGCCGAGGCGGTCGTGCGCGCGATGCTGGACGAGGTCTTCCAGCAGGTGCACGTCCCTCCCGAGCTGGAGCTGGACCGTGCCCCAGCGGGTCCGCCGGTGGTCGAGGTCGAGTACCTGCGCGCCCGCTCGCGGGCCCCGGAGGCCCTGGTGGCCGCCTCCCACGGCGCGGCCGTGCTGGTGGTCGGCGCGCACCCCACCAGCAGCTTCGCGCAGCTCGTGACCTCCGTTTCCCACCGTGCGGCCGCGTTCGCCACCTGTCCGGTCGCCTTCGTGCGCCAGGGGCAGTACCAGGACCCGCCGGCCCATGCCCGGGTCGGGGTCGGGGTAGATGACAGCCAGACCGCCCGCGATGCCCTGCGGTGGGCGGCGCGGGAGGTGTCGTTGCGCCGGCAGCAGACGGGACAGGACTGGCGGCTGGAGGTGCTGCACGCGGCCCCGGCGGAGCAGAAGTTCCTCCTCGTCCACCCCGCCCCGGGAGGACAGGCCACGGAGCGGATGACCCCGCCCGAGCAGCTGCTGGACTACCTGCGCGCCGAGGTCCTGACCGATGAGGACCTGCCCGTCGAGTACACGATCACCTACGCGAGTCCCGCCGGCGCCCTGGTCGAGGCGGCAACGGGGGCCGACCTGCTCGTCATCGGGTCCTCCGGCCGCGGCATCTTCAGCGACGTCCTGCGGCCCTCCGTCGCCAGGGACGTCGTCGACCGTGCCCCGTGCCCGCTCGTCGTCGCGGCCTCCACCCCGGAGGACCGGTCCGCCCGGGTCCGTGAGGCGACGGTCGCCGAAGAACGCGCGTCGGTCACCGGGTCAGGCCCGTCCGCACCGTCCTGAGCGGGCGGGCCGGTCAGCGCGAGGTGTCCTCCTCCTCGGCTTCTCCGGCGGCGATCAGCGCGCGCCACGCGGCGCGGTCGAGCGCCGCGGCCTCGGTGGTCTGCAGGAAGTCCACCACCGTCCGGACGAAGCGGGCCGGTTCGTCCTGGTGCGGGAAGTGACCGGACTTCTCGAAGACCTCGAGCGTGCTCCCGGGCAGCGCCGCGTGCGCGGCCCGGGCGTGCGCGACGGGGATGAGCGTGTCCCCGGCACCCCAGACGATCAACGTGGGCCGCCCCTGGGCGAGGTACAGACGGTCGGTGGCGCTGACACGCTGCCCGCCCGGACCCACCACGCTCCTCAGGGTGTGCACGAACGCCGAACGGGCCGGGAGGTCCGCCAGCGAGGCGTAGCCCCGAGCGGCCTCGACCATCGAGGGCTGGAGCCTGATCGGCAGGCGTTCCAGCAGCCGGGACACGGCCGCGCCGGCGTCGCGCACCCGTCGGTGGGCGATCACCGGGAGGACCAGCTCCGCCCCGGGCAGCGTGGCGGCCCGGAGGGCGAGGCTGACCTCCCGCCCGAGGCCACCGCTGGACACCAGGACCATCCGGTCGCAGTGCTCGTAGTACTGGTAGGCGAACTGCATCGCCACACCGCCGCCGAGCGAGTGCCCGACCACCGAGGCACGGTCGTGGCCCAGCCGCAGGAGCAGGTCACGGAGCACGCTGGCGAGAGCGCCCAGGGAGTAGTCGGCCGCCGGCTTGTCCGAGTCGCCGTGGCCGAGCAGGTCGGGCGCGATCACGTGGGCGTGCTCGGCGAGCTCGGGGATGACCGGCTCCCACGTCGCGCTGCTGCTGGTGATCCCGTGCACCAGCAGCAGCACAGGAAGACCGGGGTCACCGGCCTCGCGGTAGCTGATCCGGTGACCGTGCAGGCTCACCGCTGCGGTGCGCATCTTGGCCTCCGGCCGGGTCACGTCCCAAGGATCCGACAGCCCGACAGGCGTGTCCAGAAGCGGACCGGCGCCCCGGACCGTGGCGGACGGGCCACCCGTGACCCGGAGCCGGGTCACGGGTGGTCGCGTCAGGCCGTGACCGTCAGCGTGTGGTGCCCGGCCGAGGTGGTGATGGTCACCTCGGTGCCGCGGTTCGTGGTGGTCACGGTGTAGTCGTGGACGACCCGGCCGTCGAGCGTGACCGACGTCGGCGTCGTGCCGCGGGGCAGGGTGTGCCCGATGACCACGGTGTCCGCGCCGACGCCCCGGCCGACGGTGACCACGGTCCGGTAGGTGCTGCCGGTGTGGCTGGCCAGGACGTCGGCCGTGCCGCCGCCGAGGCGGATGTCGCGCCCCGCGACCGACGGCTGCCCGGCGGGCACCTGGGGGACGATCGCGAGCCGGCCCTCACCGAGGTCGGGGCGCACCCCGAGCCACTGGTGGACGACCGCCCACGCGGTGCCGTAGTTGCCCCAGGCCTGCATGAACATGGAGCGGCAGGTCCAGCAGCGGTCGATGTTCGCGCCCTGGTCGGGGGAGGGGAAGATCTCCGGCATCGCGCCCGGCTGCTCGTCCGGGGTGCCACCGGTGGCGGGCTCGGCGAACATCGGCTCGGCCAGCGCGTGGGTGTAGCGGCCCTGCTGGTCCGCGCCGAGGCGGCCGTAGTTGCCCTCACCCACGGACTGGATCGAGGTGGTCAGGCCGAAGATCACCTTCTCGCCCTGGCCGTTGGCGCCACCGCCGCAGCCGGTGTGGAACAGCCCCGGGTTGAGCGGGGCCGTGCCGCTGAAGCAGTCGTTCTCCCGGCCCGCCAGGGCGGTGGTGCCGTGCTCGTACGGCGCGAGCCCCGGCTGCGCCTGACCGCCCGGGGCCAGCTCCACCTCCATGGGCGTCTGGCCGATCCAGTGCTTCTGGAACGACTGGACGTTGCCCGGGTCGGTGAGGGAGTCGGCATACTGGCCGGCTGCCTGGTCCCACCAGGTGGGGTCGAAGCGCTGCTGGAGCTGGCTGCCGAGGTCGCCGGCCCACGTCGCGGTGGCCGTGTCGCCCTTGGAGCGCGCCATGTCGGCCAGGTCGAGCAGGCCGCGGATGAGGTAGACGGTGTTGTCGAGCTTCTCCGCGCCCATGCCGCTGCGCTCGACGTTGCCCAGGCCCTCGGGCCAGCCGTCGTGGTCGGCGTCCAGCTGCGAGACCACGTAGTGCAGGTTGCGCTGCGTGAAGTCGTACATCTCGTCGCGGAAGCCGTTGTCGCCGGTCCAGCGCCACAGCAGCGCCACCGCGCTGGGGAACTTCACCGTCTCGTCCGTGTTGAAGTCGTAGGACGTGGTGCCGTCGGGGTTGGTGTGCCGCGAGTCGTGGCCGAACCACGTCGAGCCGTCGGCGACCGTCTCGTGGGCGACCACGCCGGAGCGGTGGTTGAGGATGTCGGAGATGTCGCGCAGGGCGCGCAGGTGGGCCTTGATCGCCTCGAACTGCCCGACCGAGACCGCGGCGAAGGAGGTGTACTCCGCGTCGGTGCCGAAGATCCACGGGTAGTCCGGGTAGCCCGCCCCGATCCACGTCGCCTCGGGGACCGTGCCCAGCGGTGCCGGGAACTGCTTGCCCTGGTCGGTCCAGCGGATCTGCAGGTCCTTGGCGCTGAGGGTGAGGTCGGCGAGGTTCTGCTTGCCCCAGTCGACGGCCTGCTGCACCAGCGGGTCGCCCGGCAGCGACAGCTTCGTGCGGTTGGCCAGCACGTCACGGGCGTGGACCTTGGCGGCCAGCTGGGCGTCGGGGGCCTTGAGCAGCCCCGCGAGCTCCTGCTGCGCCGCGGCCTGGCCCTGGTCGGAGCCGGCGACGCCCAGCCAGACGGTGGTGGACCCGCCGGCCGGCAACGACAGCCGCCAGGTCAGCTCGCCGCCGGTGCCGTGGCCGAACGGCCCGTCGTCGCAGGCGGACGGCTTGGGGTCGGCCGGCGCGCCCGGCTCGGTGCCGGTGCAGCGGTGGCCCGGCTGGGGACCCCAGTACTGCGACCCGATCGCGCCGGACTGCGGCTGCTGGGCGGTCCCGACGACCGCCGCGTAGTGGTGCTCGGGGGCACCGGGCAGGGCGCCGTCGTCGGTGAAGACGAGGTGCTTGCCGTCATACCGGCCCTGGTCGGGCAGGTTGTCGCTGGCGTTCGGCGTGACCCCGCTGAAACCCCACGGGTACTGCCCCATGAGCTCGGAGTGGGCGTCCACCTTGAGTGTGGTGGTCCGGGCCGCGCCGGGGTTGGTGATGGTCAGGCCGAACAGCGCGCCGCGCCGCCCGTCCGGCACCACGTCGGTGCGCCGCACCTGCAGGCCGGCGGTCTGCGGCAGGTCGTAGCGGGTGTAGCCGCGCCCGCTGGTGAACTTCGTCGCCGGGCCGACCCACTGGTCGTCCAGGCCGAACCACACGCCGTCGAGCAGCTTGACCGGCGGCGTCCAGATGCCGCCCATCTCGCCGGTGATGTGCCAGCCGTTGGCGTAGAACCGGCCGTCCTCGAACCCGAGGGAGTAGGCCCGCGTGCCGGCCGCGACCTCCCGGCGATCCTGCAGCCGGGTGGTCGTCGACACCTCACGGCCCGGCCCCGGGTCACCGGGTGGCGCGGCGGAGGCGGGTGCCTGGGTCAGGCCGGCCAGCGCGGGGACGAGCGCGGTGAGCGTCAGGGCGACGAGGACTCTGCGGGACATGGGGGCCTCCGGGCATCGGTCCGGCTCATCACCCCTGGCAGGAGACCCCGGCAGTCGGGGAGACCGACCCGGTCTGTGCCGGTTCGTCCTGTTTGTGTCCGGGACGTTACTCCTGCCTCACCTGCCCCACCACCGGAGCACGGTCAGCCCCGTCTCGCCCGCCCGATGACGTGCGCGGTCGGCGGCACCAGGCTGCCGGGGCTGTAGCCGAACCGCTCCAGCGCCTCCACGGCGAAGCCCGCCTCGGCGACCGCCCGAGCCGTGTCCCGGTTGGGATGGCAGCCGCCGGCGAGCCGGCGCCACAGCGGGGTGGCGAGGTCCTCGAGGGCACCGACGAGCGCATGGGAGGAACGCACGTGCTCGTAGAACGCCAGCACCCCGCCCGGCCGCAGCACCCGGCGGGCCTCGGCCAGCACCGCCGGCTGGCTCTCGACCGAGCAGAGCATGAGCGAGGCCACGACCGCGTCGCAGCTGCCGTCGGCCAGGGGCAGCGCCGCGGCGTCGGCCGACACGACCGCGACCGGGACGGCCGCGGACCGGGCCAGGCGGGCGGCCTCGACCCGCAGGATGGGCTCCGGCTCGATCGCGACCACGCGGGTCACCGAGGTGGGGTAGCGCGCGAAGTTCAGGCCCTGCCCCGCGCCGAGCTCGCAGACCACCCCGGCCAGACCCGCCAGCAGCCGGTCGCGGTGCTCGCCGACGCCGCGCAGGTCCGCCTGCGGCGCCAGGCGCAGGTAGGCCCGTGCGAACCGCGGGTTCTCCAGGCGCTTGACCATGCCCTCGACCCTAGGACGGGACGCCGCGCGACACAGGTGGTTCGCGAGGACTCAACGGCCGAGCACGTGGGGACCGGACGGCATACCGGCGGCGAAGCGGGCCAGGCCGAACGACGCGACGTCCGCGTCCGGGGTCCGGCCCTCGGCCAGGTCCGCGAGGACGAGGCCCATCAGGGCCGAGAACTTGAAGCCCTCCCCCGAGTCGCCACAGGCCAGCACCACCCCACCGGGCAGGGTGTCGAGGACGAACCGGCCGTCCGGGGAGTCGGTCCAGCAGCACACCTGGGCGTCGATGACCTCGCGCCCCACGCCCGTCAGCGTCCGCCCGACCCGCTGCGCCGTATATGCCGTGAGCGCGGCGTCCGGGGTGCGGTCACGGTCCGCGAGGGTCCAGTCCCGCAGCGGACGGTCCAGGCCGACCTTGAAGCCGACGCCGGGGGTCGGCATGGAGTACAGCCCCGGCTCCTGCCCCCGCGGCCCGTCGAAGAGGCACGGGTGGTCGTCGTGGGCGTGCGGGTCCGAGGCCACCCCGAGGTGCACCACCTGCTCCAGGTGCGGACGCAGCGGCAGGTCGACGCCGAGCCCGCGGAGCAGGTCGCCGGCGCCGGGGCCCGGGGCGAGGACGACGACGTCCGCGTCCAGGGCCGAACCGTCGTCCAGGGTCACCCGTGGCCCGGTCGGGCGGGTCTCCACGGACACCACCGTGCCGCCGACCCGCAGCGTGCCGCCGGCGGCCTCGAACAGCCCGGCCTGGGCCGCCATCGACGCGGCCGCGAGCACCGGACCGGCCTCCTCCTGCCACACCGCCTCGCGGCCGTCGGGCACCAGCCCGGGCACCACCCGCGACACCTCGTCGGCGGGGACGACCTCGTGCGGCACGCCCTCGGCCTCCAGCGCGCCGACGACCGCCGGCAACGAGACGTCGTCGCGCCACAGCAGGCCGCGGCGCAGGAACACGGTCGTCCCGCTGCGCGAGGCCAGGCGCTCCATCGCCTCGACGCTGCGCCGCGCCAGGCGCACGCGCACCGCGTCGGGGTGGGTCAGCCGCCACAGCCGGGTCGGCCCCGGCGAGGACGAAAGTGGGTTGGCCACGCCGAACCGGTCCACGAGCGTGACCTCGTGCCCGCGCGCGGCCAGCTCGGCCGCCGCAGGCAGCCCCCAGGCCCCTGCACCCACCACGACGCACCGCATGCGCGGCACCCTAGGCCGAGCGGCGACCCCGGCGCGCGCGCAGGTAGTCGGCCACGACGTACTCCCCGAGCCGGGAGACGTCGGGGGTGAACACGCGCCCGGCCGCCCGCCGCGCGACCGCGTCGACGAAGCGCGCCAGGCCGGGGTCCTCGCCGAGCATGAACACGTTGAGCGTCGCGCCGTAGCGGGCCAGCTCGTCCACCTGCGCGACGGTCGCACGCAGGGTCGCGCTCGTGGGCGGCCACATGAACTCCGGTATGCCGTCCGGCCCCAGGTGCGCGGTCGGCTCGCCGTCGGTGACCACCAGGACGACCGGCTCGGCGTCGGGGTGCCGGCGCACGTGCCGCAGGGCGAGCATGAGCGCGTGCTGCAGGTTCGTGCCCTGCACCCACTCCGGCTCCACCTCGGCGAGCTGCACCGGCGAGAGCCGCCGCGCGGCGATGTTGAACCCGATGACCTGCAGGGCGTCCTGGCGGAACCGCGTCTCGACCAGGTGCGACAGGGCCAGGGCGGTCTGCTTCATCGGGCCCCAGCGCCCCTCCTGCACCATCGAGAAGGACAGGTCCACGCACAGCGCCACCGCCGCGGTGGTCCGCCGTTCGGTCTCGATGACCTCGAAGTCCTCCACCTCCAGCCGCACCCCACCGGGGCGGATCCCGCCGCGGCGCAGCGCGTTGCCGACGGTCCGGGCGGCGTCGATCGGCAGCTCGTCGCCGAAGACCCACGGCCGGGTCAGCCCGGTCGGCTCGTCGGCCTGACCGGTGCGCTGCTCGTCGTGGTCGCCGCGGGCGGCGGCGTCGAGGTGGGAGAAGACCCGGCGCAGGGCGGTCTCACCCAGCCGGCGGACGGCCCGTGGAGTCAGCCGCAGCCCGTCCTCACCTTGGGTGAGGTAGCCCTGGCGCTCGAGCTCGCGCTCCAGCTGGCGCAGGGCCTGGACGTCCGCCGCCGCGGCCGAGCCGAGCCGGCGTTCCAGCGTCTCGACGTCGACGTCGTCCAGGGTCGACCCGGCGTAGCCCTGGGACAGCTGGCGCTCCAGCGACTCCAGGTCGGCCAGCTCCGAGACCGCCTCCACGGCCTCGCTGTAGCCCAGCGACGGGCCACCGGGCTGCATCCCGACCGGGCGGCCGCGCTCCAGTCCGGGCCGGAGCGCCCGAAGGTTGTCCGAGAGCTGGCTCATCTGCGAGGCCAGGTCGGGGTCGGCCAGGGCCTCGCTCATGAGCTGGGCCAGCTGCTCGCGCTGCTCCGGCGAGAGCGAGGCCATCATCCGCTGGGCGGCGGCCTGCCGTCGGGCGAGGGCGTCGATGAGCTCGTCCACGTCCTGCGGGTCCTCGGGGAAGAACTCACCGTGCCGGTCCATGAACGCCCTGAACTGGTCGGTGGTGTCCTCGCCGCGGGCGTGGGCGGCCAACAGGGCGTTGAGGTCGGCCAGCATGTCCTTGACCCGCTGCATCGTCTCCGGGTCGCCGCCGGAGAGGGCCTGCTTCAGCCCGGCGAACTGGGCGTCGAGCACCTCGCGGCGCAGCATGTCCTTGATCGACTCGTAGGTCTGCCGGGCCTGCGGGGAGTGCCACTGGTAGTCCGAAAGCGCCCGCACCGCCCCCGCCGTGTCGTCCGGCAGCGTGGCCAGCTCCATCTCGGCCATCCGGGCGGCGTCGGTGGGCTCGGCGGCCAGCTGGTCGCGCTCCTCGGCCAGCGCCTGGTCCAGCGCGGCGCGCACCTGGTCCAGCGTCCCGGCGAGGTCGCCCCGGCGGCGGGCGGACTCGCGCATCCGCCGGATCCGCTCGCGCAGCTCGTCCAGGCCTTGCCGCCCGGACAGCCCGCGGCGCAGCAGGTCCTGCAGCGCCTCGCGGACCCCGCCGCCGGCCAGCACCTCCCGGCCGATGGCGTCCACGGCCGACCGCACGTCGTACGGCGGGGCGAGCGGGTCCGGGCCACCACGCCACGGGCCGTAGCGGAACCGGCCGTGCGGGCTGTCGTGGGGCTGGGCGGCCATGGGTCTCAGGCCCCGTAGACCGTGCGACCGGCGACGGTGTCCTTGTCGATGCGCCGCGTCAGGTGCAGCCCCTCGAGGACGAACTCCACCGCGGCCGCGGTCTCCCCGACGCCGGCGTCGTCGCCGTGGCCGAGCCGGTCGAGCACCTTGGACAGTCCGGGGACGGTCCCGAGCTGGCCCAGTAGCTCGGCGGCCGGCACCAGCTCGCCGGTCTCGACGACCGACCCGTCCTCGAACAGGGCGGTGAAGCCGGTCAGGTCCAGGCCGGCGAGCCGCGAGCGGAACGTCTCGGCGACGGCCACCCGCAGCAGGTGGTCGAGCACGTCGCGCTCGCGGCCCTCCTCGCCCATCTCGAACTCGACCTTGCCCAGCAGGGTGGGCACCACGCCCGGCACGTCGCAGACCCGGGCCACGACGGCGTCGTCCCCGGTGCGGGCGGACCGGCGCAGCGCCGAGGCCGAGACCGCCTCGGTGGCGGCGATGGAGAACCGGGCCGAGACGCCGGAGCGCTGGTCGACCGAGGCGGACTCGCGCAGCCCGCGGGTGAACCGGGCCACCACCTCAACCAGGTGCTCCGGGACGGTCGCCACGACCGCGGACTCCTGAGCAATGAGCTCGACCTCGTCGGCGACCTCGAGCTGGTAGTGCGTGCGGATCTCGGCGCCGAACCGGTCCTTGAGCGGGGTGATGATCCTGCCGCGGTTGGTGTAGTCCTCGGGGTTGGCGGTGGCCACGAGCAGCAGGTCCAGCGGCAGCCGCAGCGAGTAGCCGCGCACCTGGATGTCACGCTCCTCCAGCACGTTGAACAGCGCGACCTGGATGCGCTCGGCCAGGTCGGGCAGCTCGTTGAGGCCGAACACGCCGCGGTTGGTGCGCGGCACCAGCCCGTAGTGCACCGTCTCGGGGTCGCCGAGGGTGCGGCCCTCGGCCACCTTGACCGGGTCGACGTCACCGATGAGGTCGC
>NZ_DASVZH010000256.1:0-15907 GCF_036391795.1 Oryzihumus sp. | reverse complement strand
GGCTAGGGTCGGGCGCATGGGCAAGGCGAAGCAGGGCAGCACCGGGACGCCGGCGACGGCCGCGCTGACGCGTGTCGGGGTGGCGTTCGACGCGCGCAGCTACGAGCACGACCCCTCCGCGCCCTCCTACGGCCTGGAGGCGGCTGAGGCGCTCGGCGTGCCGCCCGAGCGGGTGTTCAAGACCTTGCTGGTGCAGGGCGAGACCGGCCTGGCCGTCGGGATCGTCCCCGTCGACCGGCAGCTCGACCTCAAGGCGGTCGCGGCGGCGCTGGGCACCAAGAAGGTCGCCATGGCCGACCCGGCGGCCGCCGAGCGCAGCACCGGCTACGTCGTGGGCGGGATCAGCCCGATCGGCCAGAAGCGCGCTCTGCCCACGGTGCTGGACGACAGCGCCCTGGCCCACTCGACGGTGCTGGTCTCCGGGGGCCGGCGCGGGCTGGACCTCGAGCTTGCCCCGGCCGACCTCGTCGCGGTGACGCGGGCGACAACCGCCCCGATCGCCCGCTAGCCTCGTCCCATGACATCCGTGCGCCAGACCTGGTGGGCCGCCTGAGGGCGGACCCGTCCAGCGCACGCGCACACACCACCGGGCCGCCTCGACGAGGCGGCCCTTCTCGTGTCCCGGGCCACCCGTCGACGCAGCCACCTCGACGAAAGGCCACCACCATGACCGCCGTCTCCGGCATCACTCCCTCGGGCCGGCTCACGCTCGGCAACCACCTCGGTGCGCTGCGCCGCTTCGCCGACGACCCCGAGGGGTTCTACTTCGTCGCCGACCTGCATGCCATGACCATGCCCCACGACGGCCCGCGCCTGCGGGAGCTGACCCGCGAGACCGCCGTGCTCATGCTCGCTTCGGGGCTGCGGCCCGGGCAGGTGTTCCTGCAGTCCGAGGTCCCGGCGCACGCCCAGCTGGCCTACCTGCTGGAGTGCACGGCCAGCGTCGGCGAGCTGTCCCGGATGATCCAGTTCAAGGAGAAGAGCGCCCGCAGCGGGGACCGGTCAGTCCGTGCGTCGCTGTTCACCTACCCGTGCCTGATGGCCGCGGACATCCTGCTGTACAGCGCGCGCACGGTGCCTGTGGGTGGCGACCAGGACCAGCACGTCGAGCTGACCCGCGACCTGGCCCTGCGGTTCAACCGGGAGCACGGCGAGGTGTTCGTCGTGCCCGAGCTGCACCGGGCGGTGCTCGCGGCCCGGGTCGCCGACCTGGCCGACCCCACGCGCAAGATGAGCAAGTCGGCGCCCGAGAGCGCGATGGGCGTGGTGCGCATGCTCGACACCCCCGAGCTCATCCGGCGCAAGGTGATGCGTGCGGTCACGGACACCGACGTCACCGTGCGGCACGACCCGGTGACCAAGCCGGGGGTGAGCAACCTGCTGGAGCTGCTGGCTGCCTGCACCGGCGCGGACCCGGCGGTGCTCGCCGGCGGTTACACCTCCTACGGCGCGCTCAAGGCCGACGTCGCCGACGCGGTCATCGCGACCCTGGCGCCGGTGCAGCAGCGGTATGCCGCGCTGGTCGCCGACCCGGCCGCGGTGCGGGAGGCACTGGACCTCGGGGCGCGGCGGGCCCGGGACACCGCCGAGCCCCGGCTGCGTGCGGCGATGGCGGCCGTCGGGCTGGGCCACGTCGCCTGAGGTCCTGTAACGGCACGTTGACGCGGCCCCGGGGCGGTCCTACCGTCGAAAGATCGTCCCGACGGCGAACGGAGCCCCCCATGAGCCTGTCGACCCCTCCCCCGCTGGCACCGGTGCCGGACACGCTGCCCGAGCACACGGCATACGGCGCGGACGGGCTCGCGCACCACCACGGGCCGGCCTGCTACTGGGACCTGGCCGAGTGCGGCTGGCACTGCGCACCGGCGGCCGCGACGACGCCCCCGGCGCCGGACCCGGTCATCGACCCCGGCTGCCCCGAGGTCGCCTGAGTCCGGTCAGCCCCGGTGCTCGGGCGGCACCGGGCGGCCCTCCCAGGGCGTGGACAGCACGACCGTGGTGCGGGTGGACACGTTGGCCGCCGCCCGGACCCGGGCCAGCAGGTCCTCCAGGTCACCCGGCGAGCCGACCCGCGCCTTGAGGATGTAGCTCTCCACACCAGCGACCGAGTGGCACGCCTCGAGGTCGCCGAGGCCGGTCAGTCGGTCCGGGACGTCGTCGGGGGCCGCGGGGTCCAGCGGGGAGATGGAGATGAAGGCGGTCAGCGGCAGGCCGAGCGCGTCGTGGTCGACGATCGCGCGGTAGCCGCGGATGACGCCGCGCTCCTCCAGGCGGCGCACCCGCTGGTGCACCGCCGAGGTCGACAGACCCGTCGCCTTGCCCAGGTCGGTGTAGCTCATCCGGCCATCGGCGCTGAGCAGCTCGATGATCTGTCGGTCCAGGTCCTCCACGCCGCAAGGGTACGGGCCCGCGGGGCGTGGTGGCGGCGGGTTTCCCGGGTGCGACGATGTGGCCCATGACCGAGCGACTCATGCTGCTGGACTCCGCGAGCCTGTACTTCCGGGCGTTCTACGGCGTGCCGGACCGGCGCCGCTCCCCGCAGGAGCCGCCGACCAACGCCGTGCGCGGGTTCCTGGACATGATCGCCACGCTGGTCAGCACCCACGCCCCGACGCACCTCGTGGCCTGCTGGGACAACGACTGGCGCCCGGCGTTCCGGGTGGAGGCCATCCCGACGTACAAGACGCACCGGCTCGCCAGCGGCAGCGACGCCGTCGAGGACACCCCGGAGGACCTCGTGCCGCAGGTGCCGGTCATCCGGGACGCGCTGCAGGCGCTGGGGATCGCGCGGGTGGGCGCCGACGGCTACGAGGCCGACGACGTCATCGGCACCCTCACCCACCTGGCCGGCGGCCGGGTGCCCGTCGACGTGGTCACCGGCGACCGTGACCTGTTCCAGCTCGTCGACGACGCCGCCGGCGTGCGGGTCCTCTACACGGCCCGCGGCGGGGTGCGCGACGCCGACGTGGTCACCCAGGACTTCCTCCAGGCCAAGTACGCCGTGGCGACCGGCCCGGCGTACGCCGACATGGCCACCCTGCGCGGGGACACCAGCGACGGGCTTCCCGGCGTGCAGGGCATCGGGGAGAAGACCGCGGCCACCCTCATCGCCCGGTACGGCGACCTGGCCGGGGTGCGCCGCGCCCTCGCCGACGGCGACCCCCAGCTCAAGGGGGCCCAGCGGACCCGTCTCGAGGCGGCCAGTGACTACCTCGACGCGGCGCCGACCGTCGTGCAGGTGGCCCGGGACGCGCCCGTCGGCGAGGTGGACGGCGTGCTGCCCGGCACCGTCGCCGACCCCGTGCTGCTGTCGCGGCTGGCCGCCGACTACGGACTGGCCGGTTCGTTCAACCGGGTGCTGGCTGCGCTCGGCATCGACGGCTGAGCGCCGGCAGGGCTCAGGCCGGCTCCCACACGGCCTCGTCGTGGGCGAGGACGACCCGTCGCGGATCGAGCTCGAGCAGCCGGCTCACCCACGCCGGCGCCGGGGCCAGGTCGTGCCGGCCGGTGTCCCGGGCCGCGCCGACCTGGCGGAAGGCGGTGGCCAGCTCGGAGGTGGTCTCGGTGGACTGCCCGGCCAGCACCACGGTGCCGTCGGCGCAGCGCAGCACCAGCGCCTGGTGGCCCTCGGTGTGCCCGGGCGTCGGCACCACGAGCACGCCCGGGGCGATCTCGGCCTCCCCGTCCAGCTCCTCGTAGCGGACCCCCGCGAAGTCGACGAGCTCGGGCACCGTGTAGTCCCCGGCCCGGGCGGTGGCCAGCTCGTGGCCCTGCACGAACACCGGACGCCCCGCCAGCGCCGGGTTGCCGCCGCAGTGGTCGAAGTGCAGGTGGCAGTTGACCACGAGGTCGACGTCCTCGATGCCCAGGCCCGCGCCGGCGAGGGCCTGGGGCAGCGGCACCCGGGACGGCTCGTACCACGCGTCGGTCTCGGCGTCGGCCGCGCCGATCCCGGTGTCGAAGAGGATGACCCCCTCGGGGTGCCGCACGGCATACCCGAGGACCACCTCGACCCGGGGGTGCTCGGTGCCGGTCTCGGCGCGCGGGCGGGTGAAGGTGCCGTGGTGCACCCGGTGGATGTCGCTGACCCGCACCGCCACGGCGCCCTCCCTCAGTCCAGCCGGTCCGCGGCCACGACGCCGCGCATCACCGCGTCGACGGCCTTGCGGGCGGTGGCCGACAGGGTCGGCTCCGGTGCGGCGTCGCCGATCTGGCCGAGCAGGTCCACGACCTGCTTGCACCGGCGCACGAAGTCACCGGCGGCCATGTCGCTGTCGCGCAGCACCGCCTCCAGCCGCTGCCCGCTGGCCCACCGGTGCATCATCCATGCCATGCCGGCGTCCGGGTCACCCGTGGTCGGCAGGGTGTGCAGGCGCTCGCGGTCCTCCAGCTCGCTCCACAGCCGGACCATCACGTCGAACGCCTCGTGCACGTCCTCGTTCGGCATCCGCGGCGAGAGCTCGCCCTCGTCGCGGCGCGGCTCGTGCACCAGGGTCGAGACGACCGCGGCCAGCCCGGGCGCGTCGAGGCGCTTCCACACCCCGTGGCGCAGGCACTCGGCGGCCAGCAGGTCCTTCTCGGTGTAGAGCCGGCGCAGGGTCTCCCCCTGCGGGGACACGGCCGTGCCGCCCTCGGTGAGGTAGCCCATCTCGGCGAGCAGGTCGCAGATCCGGTCGAAGGTCCGGGCCACGGAGTTGGTGCGGCCCTCGACCTTGCGCTGCAGCACCTCGGTCTCGCGGCGCAGCCGCCACCAGCGCTCGGCCCAGCGGGCGTGGTCCTCACGCTCGGGGCACTGGTGGCACGGGTGCGCCTTCATGCGGCGGCGCAGGTCCGCGATCCGTTCGTCCTCCGTGCCGGCCGAGCCACCCTTGCCGGTATGCCGTGTGGGCGGCGGGTCGTGCGGGACGGCCGTGCGCAGCGAGGCGGCGAGGTCCCTGCGAGACCTGGGGTTCTTGGCGTTGAAGCTGGCCGGGATGCGGATGTGCGTGACCGGCTCGACCGGCACCGGCACGTCCACGCCCGTCAGGCGCCGCACCTGGCGGTCGGCGGTGAGCACGGTCGGCGAGGCCGGGTCGTTCTTGCCGCCCCGGTTGGGCTGGATCACCACGGCGTAGCCGGAGCGTCGCCCCGCGGGGATGCGGATGACGTCGCCGGCGCGCAGCTTCTCCAGGCTGAGCACCGCCTCGGCCCGTCGGCTGGCCGAGCGGGCCCGCGCCGCCTCCTTCTCGACGTCGCGGATCTCGTTGCGGATCGCGGCGTACTCGCTGAAGTCGCCGAGGTGGCAGGTCATCGACCCGGCGTAGCCCTCGAGGGCCTCCTCGTTGCGCCGCAGCGTGCGGGCCAGGCCGACGACCGCGCGGTCGGCCTGGAACTGGGCGAAGGAGGTCTCCAGGATCTCGCGCGCGGTCTCGCGGCCCACCTGGGCGACGAGGTTGACCGCCATGTTGTAGGTCGGGCGGAAGCTGGAGCGCAGCGGATAGGTGCGGGTGGAGGCCAAACCGCCGACGGCGAGCGGGTCCAGGCCGCGGTTCCACAGGACGACCGCGTGGCCCTCGACGTCGATGCCCCGCCGGCCCGCGCGTCCGGTCAGCTGGGTGTACTCCGCCGGCGTGATGTCGGCGTGGACCTCGCCGTTGAACTTCACCAGGCGCTCGAGCACCACGGTGCGGGCGGGCATGTTGATGCCCAGCGCCAGGGTCTCGGTGGCGAAGACGGCCCGGATCCGCCCGGCGGTGAACAGCTCCTCGACGATCTCGCGGAAGGTCGGCAGCATCCCGGCGTGGTGGGCGGCGAACCCGCGGGACAGGCCCTCGACGAAGTCCCAGTAGCCCAGCACCGACAGGTCCTCGTCGGCCAGGGACTGGATCCGCTCCTCGACCGTGCGGCGGATCTTCTCGCCCTCGGACTCCGGGATCAGCCGGGTCCCCCAGGCCAGCAGCTGGCTCACCGCGGCGTTGCACCCGACCCGGCTGAAGATGAACGTGATCGCCGGCAGCAGCCCCTCGCGGTCGAGCCGGTCGATGACCTCGGCCCGGCTCGGCCCGCCCCCGGGCCGGCTGCCGCGGGCCATCCCGGCCCCGCCGTGGCCACCACCGGGGCCGCGCCCGCGGTAGCGCTCCTTGCCGCGGCGTCCCCGCGGGCCGCCGTCGTCCTCGAGCCGGCCGCGCCGCTCCGAGGCCCGGATCGCGTCGAGCAGCTCGGGGTTGACGTGGGTCGTCTCGACGCGGTCCCCGGGCGTCGCCGTCTCGTCGACGAACAGGTCGTACATCGACGGGCCGACCATCATGTGCTGCCACAGCGGCACCGGCCGGTGCTCCTCGACGATGACCGCGGTGTCGCCGCGCACCTCGCCCAGCCACGAGCCGAACTCCTCGGCGTTGCTGACCGTCGCGGACAGCGAGACCACCTGCACGTCGTCGGGCAGGTGGATGATGACCTCCTCCCACACCGCCCCGCGGAAGCGGTCGGCGAGGTAGTGGACCTCGTCCATGACCACGTAGCCCAGACCGCGCAGGGTGTGCGACCGCGCATACATCATGTTGCGCAGCACCTCGGTGGTCATGACCACCACGGGCGCCTCGCCGTTGATCGAGGAGTCGCCGGTGAGCAGCCCGACCTTGTCGGCGCCGTGGCGGCGCACGAGGTCGGTGTACTTCTGGTTCGACAGCGCCTTGATCGGCGTGGTGTAGAAGGCCTTGCGCCCGGTGTGCAGCGCCAGGTGCACCGCGAACTCCCCGACGATCGTCTTGCCCGCGCCGGTGGGCGCCGCGACAAGGACCCCCTGCCCGGACTCGACCGCCCGGCAGGCCTGCACCTGGAAGTCGTCGAGGGGGAACTCGTGGAGCGAGGCGAACGCCTCGAGCTGGGGGTGCGCCACCCGGTCGGCCTCGGCCTTCCTGGCGGCGGAGTACCGCTGCGCGGGGGTGGACATGCCGCTCAGGCTACGTCAGGCCCGCGGCACCATGACGCGCAGCGCGCCGGGGACGGCCTCGGCGGTCAGCGGCAGCGGGGCGAAGCGCTCGCCGTCGGCGTAGCCGACGATTCCCTGCGCCTCGAGCCGGACCCGCCGGCCACGCCGGATCTCCACCGCCGGGTGCCGCACGTGCGCGCCGGAGAACACGGTCGGGAAGACGCGCAGGAACGCCGGGATCGAGATCTTGTGCAGCACCAGCACGTCGAGCTCGCCGTCGTCGAACTTCGCGTCCGGGCAGACCATCATGCCCCCGCCGTACGACGGGCCGTTGCCGATGGCGACGAGCATCGCCTCGGTCTCCTGCCGGACCCCGTCGACCTCGATGACGTAGGGAATCGGGGTGAACACCGGCAGCTCGCGGGCGATCGCCAGGTTGTAGCGCATCCGGCCGCGGGGCCAGTTCCAGCGGTTGGCCCGCTCGTTGACCAGGGAGTCGAAGCCGGCGCCGAGGACCCCGGCGAACCAGCGGTGGTCGGCGCGGCCCTCGTCCACCCGGGCCGCGTCGATGCGACGGACGTCGCCGGCGCCGATCACGTCGGCCGCCGCGGCGGGGTCGTGGACCGGCAGGCCCAGGCCGCGGGCGATGTCGTTGCCGGTGCCGGCGGCCACGATCCCCAGGGCGGTGTCCGTGCCCGCGGTGAGGTTCACCCCGAGGTTGACCATGCCGTCGCCGCCGGTGACCGCCAGGACGTCCAGGCCGGAGGCGACTGCGGCCAGCGCACGGTCCCGTGCGGCCGCGGCGGTCTCGTCGGAGCAGTCCACCACCTCGTGGCCCTGTGCGACGAGCCGAGCAGCCACCTCGGCGCCGATGCGGGCACCGCGGCCCTTGCCGGAGGTGGGGTTGACGACCAGCCCGATCCGCTTGTGCACGCGCGCACGCTACAGGGCGCTGGCCTCGTCGTCGGCGACATGGGTCCAGTCCGGCTCGTGGCGGGCCCGGCGCCGGTCGAGCAGCAGGGCGACGCCATAGGCGCCGAAGTACAGCCCCACCATGGGCATCGCCAGCGCGATCATCGTCCACGCGTCCGGGGTGGGCGTCATCATCGCGGAGAAGACGAAGATCAGCATGACCGCGGGGCGCCAGCCCTTGAGCATCACGTGGGCCGGCAGCACGTGCGCGACGTTGAGCGCGACGAGCATCACCGGCAGCAGGAAGGCCAGGCCGAACGCGAGGATGAACCGGATGACGAAGGTCAGGTAGTCCGAGGCGTTGGTGAGGTTGACCGCGCCGGTCGGGGTGAAGCCCAGCAGCACCTCGACCGCCTTGGGCAGCGCCCAGTGGGCCAGGTAGCAGCCTCCGAGGAACAGCGGCACCGCGGCGCCGATGAAGCCCACCGCGGTCCGCTTCTCGCGGCGGGTCAGGCCCGGGACGATGAACGCCCACAGCTCGTAGAGCCACACCGGGCTGGCCAGCAGGACCCCCACGAACATCGAGACCTTGAGCTTGATCGAGAAGGCCGAGGTGACCCCGCCGAAGTTGATCCCGACCAGGCTGCCCGCGCGCTGGTGGCTGACCACGCGCAGCGGCTCGGTCAGCGTCGTCAGGAGCCAGTCGTACTTCAGCCAGCCGACGACGCTGCCGAGCGCGACGGCGATCGCGGCGATGACCAGGCGCCGGCGCAGCTCACGCAGGTGGTCGCCGAGGGACATCCGCCCTTCGGGGTTGCGGCGTCGGCGCAGCAGGGCCATCGGGGTGCGCGGGTGGGCTCAGGTGGTGCGGCCGGTCAGGCCGGCGGCTGGTGCTGCGGCGGCGTGTGCGCCTGGGGCTCAGCCGCGGGCGGCTGCGTCGGGTCGCCGACCGGGCGGGCCGCCTGCTGGGTGGGGTCGACGGTCTCCCCGCGCACGGTGTCGCTGCTGGCGGCGCTCGGCGACGGCTTGCCGTCGTTCTTCATCTCGCCGACCTCGGCCTTGAAGATGCGCATCGAGCGACCCAGGCTGCGCGCCGCGTCGGGGAGGCGCTTCCAGCCGAAGATGAGCACGACCACGACGATGAGCACGACGATGTGCCAGCCCTCGAACAGTCTGCCGAACATGGGAACCAATCCTTCGCGGTCGTGGTGCGATGCGGCTGTCGTCAGTCTACGTGGCGGACCCAGGTCGGGCGTCGCCCCGCCCTGCGGTGGGCGCGTTGGTGGCGCTGTCGGGCGCGGGTGCGCTCGTGCTCCTTGCGCAGCGTGGCGGGATCGCCGAAGACGGCGAGCTCGTCGGGCGAGGAGATCTTCTCCCCCAGCAGCTCGAGCTGGCCCTGGACCTGGTCCAGCCGCTCCTGGGCGATCGCCACCTCGCGACCGAAGTCCTTGCTGCGGCCCCACAGGTCCCACAGGCGCGAGCCGATGTAGACCGCCGCGCACACGAGCAACAGCGCCCAGATCAGCACCCACCACCACATGGGAGGCGACCCTACCGGGCCGAGGGTGCGGACCCGGCATACGCCTCCAGCGCGGCGCGCGCGCCGTCGGCGACCTCGTGCGCCAGGGCGGCCGGCTCGAGCACCGTCGCCTGCCCGCCCAGGCGCCACATGAGCCGGCGCAGCCAGGCGGTGTCGGCGGTGCGCAGGGTGACGACCTGACCGCCGTGGCCGTCCGGCTCGGCGGACTCGGTCGGGTAGTAGTCGGCGACCCACGAGGCGCCCGGCTGCAGGTGCAGGCGCACCAGCAGGTCGGTCGGGTGCGGGGTGAACACGCCGGAGTCGAGGTCGCGCGGCCGGGCGTCGGCCGGGGGCGTGCCGTCGACGTCGAGGACGGTCAGCGCCTCGATCCGGTCGAAGCGGAACAGGCGCACGTCCTCGGCGCGATGGCACCAGCCCTCGAGGTACCAGTGGCCGTCGAAGTTGACCACGCGCATCGGGTCCACGTCGCGCTCGGTGGCCTCGTCGCGGCCGGCCACGAGGTAGCGCAGGTGCACCCGGCGGTGCCCGGTCAGCGCGCGGCGGGCCTCCCCCAGCGTCGCGGCCGCGGCGCCGGTGTCGATGGCCACGGAGATGTGCGTGGCCGCCGCGGCGACGGACCCGGTGGCGGACTCCAGCTTGGCCAGCGCGCGGTCGACGGCGTCGCGGTCGCCGATGCCGGGCACCGCGGCCAGGGCGCGCAGGCCGACGATCAGGGCCAGCGCCTCGTCGACGCCCAGGCGCAGCGGCCGGTCGATGGTGTCGGCGTTGCCGAGGTAGACCTTGCCGCCCTCCCACTCGGCCTCGATGAGGTCGTCGGGCATGTGGCCGGGCGTGCCGCAGACGAAGAGCAGCATGAGGTCGGCCTCGACCTGCTCGCGGGAGACGCCGAACTCGCGGGCCGCCTCCTCGATGTCGACGCCCTGACGGCGCAGCAGCCACGGCACCATCGTCAGCAGCCGGGACAGCCGGGTGGTCGCGGACTCCTGGGCGCTCATCGGCCCTCCCCCTCGTGCTCGGCCATCGCGCCCTTGAGCCGGCGGATGACCGCCTCCTGCAGGTCCGGTGGCTGCTCGACCACCACGTCGGGGCCGAAGCCGGCCAGCTCCTCGGCGAAGGTCTCGGCGTCGGTGAAGTCCACGTCGAGCAGCGACCAGTGGTCGTCGACGTCGCCGACGGTGCGGGCCCGGCGGCGCAGCGAGTTGCCGGCGCCGACCCGCACCCGCAGCACGGCCGGCTGCGGGTCGCGCTCGACCGCCATGGTCTGGATCATCGCCGTCGGCTCGTGGTCGGCCGGCACGTCGTAGGAGCCGGGCCGGCCGTCGGGCGCCACGCTGCCCTCGACCCGGCTGAGCCGGAACACCCGGGGCGCGTCGCGGTCGGTGTCGAAGCCGGTGACGTACCACCGGCCGTGCCAGGAGGCCATGGCCCACGGCTGGAGGTGACGGGTGCGCACGTCCCCGCTGCGCGCGGTGCGGTAGGTGAAGGTGACCGGCTGGCGCCGTACGACCGCGTCCTTGATCGCGTCGAACGCGGGCTCGGTCGTGCGCAGCCGCGGCTCGATGCCGATGAGCGAGGCGTCGTCGCGCTCCACCCCGGCCGCCTCGAGCTTGCGCAGCGCCTGCGCCGCGGGACCGGCCAGGCTGGCCTGCTGCCACGCCCGGCTGGCCAGGCCGAGCACGGCCAGCTCGTCCGGGGCGAAGGCGATCTCCGGCAGGGCGTACTCGCGTCGGTCGATCCGGTAGCCGGGCTCGTCGTCGAAGAGCGGGTCGACCGCCTCGGTGACCAGCGGGATGCCGAGGTCGCGCAGCTCGTCCTTGTCGCGCTCGAACATCCGGTCGAAGGCCTCGACCGAGGCGGTCTCGCCGTACTGCGGGACGGCGCTGCGGATCCGGGCCTTGGTGAGCGGCATGCGGGTGTAGAGCAGGCAGATGACCAGGTTGAGCAGGCGCTCGGTCTTGGCCGCTGCGGCGGGCAGGGCTGCCACGGGTGCGTGCCTCCTGCGGTGAGTCGTCGTGTGCGTCGCGTGGGAGTCGTCGCTGATGCCCCTCAGGGGACGCTACCGGAGTGGCGCGGTTCCCGCGGTTAGTCTTTCCGATCGTGATCCACTGGCGCGCCGCAACCGTCCTGCAGGTCCGCTCCCGGTGGGCCGGGGCGGTGGAGTATGCCGTCCGGCTGGCGCCCGCAGGCGGTGTCGCCGCTCCGGAGGAGCCTGTGCGCGCCCTGGCCTACCCCGACCTCGTCGGGGAGGCGCAGCCCGGCGACACGGTGCTGCTCAACACCAGCGCCCTGCAGCGCGGCCTGGGCACCGGCGGGCTGGCGCTGGTCGTGGCCGTGCCCGACCGCCTGCCCGCCGACCCGCCGCCCGGCCCCGGCCACGTGGTCAAGGCCCGCTACACCCCGCTGCAGGCGATGGTGCTCGGCGTCGACGAGCAGGAGAGCCCGCACCACGAGGTGCTGCGCGAGGCCGACTCCCTCGACGGGCTGCCCGTGGTCGTGGCCGACCTGCACTCGGCCCTGCCGGCCGTGATCGCCGGGCTGCGGGCCGGGCGCCCGGACGTGCGGGTGGCCTACGTCATGACCGACGGCGGGGCGCTGCCCGTGGCGTTCTCCCGCACCGTGGCCGGGCTGCGCGAGGCCGGCTGGCTGATGGCGGCCGTCACCGTGGGCCAGTCCTTCGGCGGCGACCTGGAGGCGGTCAACGTGCACACCGGCCTGCTCGCGGCGGCGCACGTGCTGCACGCCGACGTCGCCGTGGTCGCCCAGGGCCCGGGCAACCTCGGCACCGGCACCCGGTGGGGGTTCTCCGGCACCAGCGCCGGGGAGGCCGTCAACGCCGTGCACGCCCTGGGTGGGCGGTCGGTCGCCTCGCTGCGCGTCTCGGAGGCCGACCCGCGCGAACGGCACCATGGGGTCTCCCACCACAGCCTCACGGCATACGGGCGGGTGGCCATGGCACCGGCCGACGTGCCCGTGCCGCGGCTGGAGGGGACTTTCGGGGCTGCGGTGCTGCGGCAGGCCCGCGAGCTCGCCCAGGGCTCCGGCGGCCGGCTGCGCCTGGTCGAGGTCGACGTGGACGGCCTCGACGCGGCGCTCGCGACCAGCCCGGTGCGGCTGTCGACGATGGGGCGGGGGCTGGACGCCGACCGGGCCTCGTTCGTGGCCGCCGCGGCGGCCGGACGTCACGCCGCCACCCTGCTCTAGCACCCACCGGACACCGCAAGACCCGCGTCCCGGCCCCGGGAAGGGCTCGAGACGCGGGTCTGCGGGTGTTCGGTGGGGTGGACCGGTCGCGTCAGCGGACGGCGACCAGGTCGACGACGAAGATCAGCGTCTCGCCGGGCTTGATGACGGCGCCGGCGCCACGGTCGCCGTAGGCCTTGTTGGCCGGGATGACCAGCTTGCGGCGGCCACCCTCCTTCATGCCCACGATGCCCTCGTCCCAGCCGGCGATGACCTGGCCGACGCCGAGGCGGAAGTCCAGCGGCGCGCCGCGGTTCCAGGAGGCGTCGAACTCCTCGCCGGTGGAGTGCGCGACACCGACGTAGTGGGCGCTGATGGTGTTGCCGGCCTTGGCCTCGGCGCCGTCACCGACGGTGATGTCCTCGATGACGAGGTCGGCGGGCGGGGTGTCTCCGGGGAACTCGATCTCCGGCTTGGTGGTGCTGGGGTCGAAGCCCATGGTGGTCACGCCTTTCGGTCGGTGGTGGTCAGCTCGCGTCGAGCAGGTCGATGACGAAGACCAGGGTGTCGGTGCCCTTGATCCCGGCGGCGGGGTTGCCCTTGGCGCCGTAGCCGTCGGCCGGCGGGATGACCATGAGCAGGCGGCTGCCGACGCGCTGGCCGACGATGTGCTTGTCCCAGGCGGGGATGAGCTGGCCGACGCCGATCGGGAACTCGGCGTAGCCCTCCTTGGTCTTCGCCGAGCTGTCGAACATCTGACCGTTGCGGTAGATGACGCCGGTGTAGCTGAAGCGCACCAGCTGGCCGGCCTTGATGACGTTGCCCTTGCCCTGGATCAGCGGCTGGACGACGGTCGTCTTCGGCGGGGCGGACTTCGGGACGGTGATCTTGGCCGCCTCGTGGTTGTCCTTGCCCATCACGACGGTCGGCAGGCCGGCCTTGGGTGCGACCGCGGTGCCGGTGGCCTGGGTCAGCGGCTTGCCGGCGGCGGTGATGTCGACGAGGAAGAGCATCGTGTCGTTGGCGCCGATGCCGATCTGGGGGTTGCCGTTGGTGGCGAAGCCGTCGGCCGGCGGGATCGCGACGAGGATGCGGGAGCCGACCTTCTGGCCGAGCAGGCCCTTGGACAGCCCGGTCAGCAGCTTGCCGGAGGACAGGTCCATGCGGGCCGGAGCCTTGCCGAAGCTGCTGTCGAGCTGCTTGCCGTCCTTGCCGCTGACCAGCAGGTAGTTGGCGGTGACCGCCTCGTCCTTGGTCACGGCCGGGCCGGTGCCGGGCGTGACCACCCGGGTCACGGTCTTCTTCACCGTGAGCGGCTTGGTCTTGAGCGTGACGGTCGGCGCCTTGGCGTCACCGGCGACGGTGACCGAGTCGAGCACCTTGGCCTCGGCGTCGACGGGCTTGTTGGAGGAGCCGCAGGCCCCCACGAGCAGGAGCAACGGGACCGCAGCAGCGGCCACGAGCTTGTGACGGTTCAGACGCACGCGAAAACCTTCGGTCGGCGGGGGTGGGATTCGCGTTCACCATAACGCCCCCGGCTTTCAGGGCCGACCGCAGCGGTGGCGCACCGGCCTCACATGCTCTCGATCAGGCGCTCCACGCGGGCGTCGACCGCCGCGAACGGGTCCTTGCACAGCACGGTCCGCTGGGCCTGGTCGTTGAGCTTGAGGTGCACCCAGTCGACGGTGAAGTCACGCCGGTGCTCCTGGGCGGCGCGGATGAAGTCGCCGCGCAGCTTGGCGCGAGTGGTCTGCGGCGGGCGGTTCTTGGCCTCGAAGATCTCCACGTCGGAGCACACGCGCGCCGCCCGGCCGTGCCGCTGCAGCAGGTAGAACAGCCCGCGCTGGCGGTTGATGTCGTGGTAGGCCAGGTCGAGCTGGGCCACCCGGGGGCTGGCCATCGGCAGGTCGTGCTTGGCCGCGTAGCGCTGGATCATCTGGTACTTGATCACCCAGTCGATCTCGGTCTCGACCGCCTCGAGGTTGCCGGTCTCGACGGCGGTCAGGGTGCGCTCCCACAGGTCCAGGACACTCTTGTGCGTCGGGTCGTCCAGGCCCTCGCGGTCGGCGAAGGCCAGCGCCCGCTCGTAGTACTCGCCCTGGATCTGCAGCGCCGACAGCTCGCGGCCGTTGGCCAGGCGCACCGGGCGGGTGCCGGTCATGTCGTGGCTGATCTCGCGGATGGCGCGGATCGGGTTCTCCAGGGACAGGTCACGCATGACCACCCCGGCCTCGATCATGCGCAGCACCAGGTCGGCCGAGCCGACCTTGAGCATGGTGGTGGTCTCGCTCATGTTGGAGTCGCCGACGATGACGTGCAGCCGGCGGAACTTCTCGGCGTCGGCGTGCGGCTCGTCGCGGGTGTTGATGATCGGCCGGGAGCGGGTCGTGGCGCTGGAGACGCCTTCCCAGATGTGGTCGGCGCGCTGGCTGACGCAGTAGGTGGCGCCGCGGGAGGTGGTGGTGACCTTGCCGGCACCGCAGGTGATCTGCCGGCTGACGAGGAAGGGGATGAGCACGTCGGACAGCTTCTGGAACTCCCCGTGCCGCCCGACGAGGTAGTTCTCGTGGCAGCCGTAGGAGTTGCCCGCCGAGTCGGTGTTGTTCTTGAAGAGGTAGACGTCGCCGGCGATCCCCTCCTCCTCGAGCCGCTTCTCGGCGTCGACCAGCAGGCCCTCGAGGATGCGCTCTCCCGCCTTGTCGTGCGCGACGAGCTCCTCGATGCGGTCGCACTCGGGGGTCGCGTACTCGGGGTGGCTGCCGACGTCGAGGTAGAGCCGGGCGCCGTTGCGCAGGAAGACGTTGCTCGACCGGCCCCAGGACACCACCCGGCGGAACAGGTAGCGGGCGACCTCGTCGGGCGAGAGGCGCCGCTGACCCCGGAAGGTGCAGGTGACGCCGTACTCCGTCTCGATCCCGAAGATCCGCCGGTCCACGACCTCACCCTAGGCAGCGAGGTGCGGGGCCGCAGGACGGCGCGCGGGTCCGGCGCGACGGGCTCAGCCGGCGGACGGGCCGCCCGGACCGTCGTCGACCGTGTCGTCGTCGCCCGGCTCGTCGTCGGTGTCGTCGGCCACCCCGAGCAGCTCGGCCAGCCGGTGGCCCTGGATCCGGCGGAACTTGCGGCGCGGCCGGGACCGGTCGAGCACCGCGACCTCGAGCTGCGCCGGGGTGAGCACCCGGGACTCCTCGCCGTTGCCCGCCTCCGGTGCGGCGCCCAGCGCGGCGACGGCGAGCCGCAGCGCGCTGTCGAGCTCCATGCCCTCGGTCCAGTGCTCCTTGAGCTCGGCCGAGATCTGCTCGGCCGAGCCGCCCATCGCGACGAATCCCTGCTCGTCGGCGACCGAACCGTCATAGGTGAGCCGG
>NZ_DASVZH010000255.1:0-32264 GCF_036391795.1 Oryzihumus sp. | reverse complement strand
CCTCGTGCTCGGGCCGGACCGGCCGGCGCGCCCCGTGGACGGGGTCATCAGCGGCTGGCACGAGCCGGGCGCCTCGCACCTGCTGCTGCTCGAGGCGGTCGCCGGGCCGGGCGTGGTGGCCCGGGCTTACGCCGAGGCCGTGCGCGAGCGCTACCTGTGGCACGAGTTCGGCGACAGCGCCCTGCTCCTGCGTGACGGTGCCTGCGGCGCGGCGGGCGACTGACCCGGCATACGCCTCTGACCGCACCGAACACGCGAAATCCGTCGCTTGGGGCCCGGATCGGGCCCCAAGCGACGGATTCGCGGTGTTCGGTCGATTAGACGGAGCCGTTGTAGACGTCGAGGCCGAACCGGTTGAGCCCGGACTGCCCGGCGTAACCGAGGTACGGCACCCCGAACAGGTCCTCGATGCTCGCCAGCAGCGAGTAGTGGTTGTACGACGTGCTGCTCACCGTGCCCGGCTTGGTGAACCGCGAGAGCACCAGCGCGCCGACCTTGCCGCCGCCCATCCCGGTGATCCCCGGCAGCGCGGCGTTCGGCCCGGGGCCCTCCCCGCAGCACGCGGTCGCGTCGGACTGCGGGCCGTCGGACTCGTCGAAGGTGATGACGAGCATCCCGTCCTGCTGGAACGCGGGTGAGGAGGTGATCCGCGGGACCCAGGTCTTGAGCCACTCGTCGGCCGAGGCCAGCCCACCCGGGCGGCCGTCCACGCAGGGCGAGTCGTGGCCGTCGTCGCAGAGGTTCGGCGTGATGTAGCTCAGGTTCGGGGTCGTGGAGGCCGAGCCGAGGTCGGAGGGCAGGGCCGACAGGTCGACGACGTGGTCGGCGCACGAGGGTGAGTCGATGACCGAGTGGAAGTACATGAACGGGTTGTGCCGCGTGGCGTACTGGTCGCCGACCTTCGCCTTCTGCGTGTCGTCGACGGCGCCGATTTGCGGGTGCCGGCAGGGCGTGCCCATGTCCTCCATGTAGCCGCGCCAGGTCAGCCCCTTGCCGGTGAGCTGGTCGGTCAGGTTCGGCACGCTCGTCGGGAAGACGCAGCCGGAGCCGACCGCCTGCCCCGGCGAGACCGTCCCGGACCCGGTGAAGTCCGAGTACGTCTGGCAGTCGCCCTGCATCTGGCTGTTGGGGCCCTGGCCGCTGACCTGCGCCACGTAGTTGGGCTGGCTGTTGTGCGCCGTGCCGTAGTAGCTGGACAGCAGCACGCCCTGCGACCGCAACGTCTGCGACAGGTACGGCGCCGCGGACCCGGGACCCCACGTCTCGTCATACCCCTTGTTCTCCAGGTTGATGACGAACACGTGCTTGATTGGAGGCAGGTATGCCGTGCCGGCGGCGGGCTTCGGGGCGGCGGCAGAGGCGGTGGTCGCCACCGCGACGAGCGTGGTGAGGGCGGCCGCGGCGGCGGCCAGGGCGGCCGTGCGGCGTCGGGGTCGGATCATGCGGGCAGGCTCCATCCGTTCTTGGTGGCAAGGTCCTTGAGGGCGTGCCAGTCCTCGTAGTCGGCGAAGCCCCCCGGCGGGCAGGGGGTTCCGTAGAAGGGCGGCACGTCGTAGCGGGGCGCGGCCAGGTTGACCGTGGAGAAGTCCAGGACCTCGGCGAGGTTGTTGGCGGCGGCGTCCCGCGGGGTGAGCGGGGCCAGGCCCCAGCGCCACTCGATCATCTTCAGCACCGAGGTGTGGTCGTAGACGCCGTGCGCCACGTGGGAGCGGCGGGCCCTGGGCGAGATCACCAGGCAGGGCACCCGGAAGCCGCGCAGGCTGCCGTACTCGGGGTGGGCGTCGGGCGCCGTCGTCGGCGCCACGTGGTCGAAGAAGCCGCCCCACTCGTCGTAGTTGATGACCAGCGCGGTCCGCTCCCAGCTCGGCGACGTCGTAACGGCCTCGTAGACCTGGTCGAGGAAGTACTGCCCGGCGCGGATGTCGGCGTGCGGGTGGTCGTCGGCCGAGGACCCGGTCGACTCGTCGAGGAACTTGGGGTCGACGAAGCTCACCGCCGGCAGCGTCCCGGCCTTCGCGTCGGCGAGGAACGACGCGTACGGCTTCGAGATGTCGACGTACTTGTCGCCCCACAGCGCCAGGAACGGGGTGTCGTTGAAGTAGTAGGTGCCCGTGACCCCGGCGTCCTTGAGCCGGTCCCAGATGGTCGGCATGGTCGAGATGTCGGTGGAGTTGTGGATCCGGTCGGTCTGGGCGCTGTGCTGGTAGAAGCGGTTGGGGTAGGTCTCGGCCAGGATCGCCGAGAAGTAGCTGTCACAGACCGTCCAGTCGCGGGCGGCGCGGCCGTAGAAGGCCAGGTCGGCGTCGGTGTAGTAGCCGATGGCGAACTCGTCGTTGTCGCCCGAGCGCAGCCACCCGTCGCACTTCCCGTCGTTGTACTGCACCCGCCCGCCCTCGTAGGAGTGGTCCGGGTCGGGGTGGGCGCAGCCCTGGGTGTCGGTGAGGTGGTGGGTCCGGCGGGTCACGCCGTAGCGGTCGGTGTACGTCAGGCCCGCCTGCTTGCCGTTCGCCCCCGGCAGCCAGCCGAGGTAGTGGTCGAAGGACCGGTTCTCCATCATCACCACCACCACGTGGTCGATGCCGGACTCGGCCGGGGCGGGAAGGGTCGGCGTGGCTGCGGACGCGGGCAGCGCCTGCTCGAGGGCGGCGGCGCCCAGGGCGGCTCCGGTGCCGGCCAGCAGCTGTCGTCGGCTGATCTCCATGGCCGGGTCAACGGCGTTGCCCGGCAAAGGGTTATCCCGGACACCAGGAGTTCACGACTCGTTCACGGCGAAGGCGTCCGGCACCATGGTCCCGTGGTGCAGACGGTGGAGCTGCTGCTCGACGAGGCCCTCGAGGCGCAGGTGCTCGCGCAGTGGCGGGTCCTCGCCGACGCGGGGCTGCCCAGCCAGGCGTTGCACACCGGCCCGTCGAACCGCCCGCACGTCACCCTCACCGCGCAGGCCGCCATCCCCGCCGACCGCGAGCTCGGCCTCGCCGACGTCCTCGCCGGGCTGCCACTGGAGGTGCGGCTGGGGTCGGTCACCTGCTTCGGGCGCGACCGCTACGTGCTGGTGCGCCCGCTCGTCGCCACGGTCGAGCTGCTCCAGCTGCAGCGCCACGTCTTCGCCGTCGCCGGCAACGGCAACGGGGTGCGCGACCTGATGCGGCCCGGCCACTGGGTCCCGCACGTGACCCTGGCGCACCGGATGAGCGCCGAGCAGGTGGGGATCGCCCTCGCCGTGCTGCACGGCTCGGAGGAGACCGACGGGTATGCCGTGTCCGCCCGCCGCTGGGACAGCGAGGCCAGACGCGAGTGGGCCCTGGCCGCGCAGGAGTGAGTGCCGTGGACCGGTGGGCGCGGGTGTCGATGGTGGCGGCGGGGCTGGCCATGCTGGGCAACCTCGCCGGGCTGGTCTGGGCGGACGCGGTGTACGGCCGCGAGGTGACCGTGTTCGTGCAGCAGGCGGTGGCCCAGGACGTCGTCGACCTCGTGGTCGTCGGGCCGGCGCTGCTCGTCCTGGCAGCAGGTGTCCTTCGCGGGTCGGACCGGGCGTGGCTGCTGTGGCTCGGGGCCCTGGCCTTCACGGTCTACAACTACGTGATCTACGCGTTCACGATCCACGTCGGCCGGTTGTCGCTGCTGTGGATGGCGGTCCTCGGCCTGTCCGTGGCGGCGCTCGGTGCCGGCCTGCACCGGCTCGACCCGGCGGCGCTGGCATGGTCCGACCGGGTGCCGCGCCGCACCGTCGGGCTCTTCCTCGTCGTGGTCGGGGTGCTGTTCGCCCTGCTCTGGCTCTCCGAGCTGCTGCCGGCGGTGGTCCGCGGAACGGTGCCATCCAGCGCACGGGAGCTGGGCCTGCCGGCGAACCCGGTGCACGTGCTGGACCTGTCCTTCTTCCTCCCTGCGGTCGTCGCGGCCGGCGTGCTGGTGCTGCGACGACGCCCGCTCGGCCTGGCGCTCGCCCCCGGCCTCCTGCTGTTCCTCGTCCTGACCGGGCTGCCGATCCTCCTCACGCCACTCGTCGCCTCGTGGCGCGGAGAAACCGCGACGTGGGCTGTTGTGGTCCCGATCGGGGTGCTCACCCTGGTCACCGTGGCCGTCCTCGCCCGGCTCGTCCCCACCCTCGAGGAGGATCCGGCGCGGGGCCGGCGAGCGTAGGCTCGCTGCCGAGGACGACCCGGGGAGACCGCCACGACCGCGACCCGCCACTTCGAGTCACCCGCCCTGCCGCAGCGGGTCGTCTTCGGCGTGGGGTCTTTCGCCCGCGTGGCCGCCGAGCTGGAGGCGCTGGGGTCCCGGCGGGTGCTGCTCATCGCCTCGGCCTCGGCCAAGACCCGCGCCGACGACCTCGCCCACCGCCTCGGTGCCCGGCTGGCCGCGCGCGTGCACGAGGTCCGCCAGCACGTGCCGCAGGCGCTCGCCGACGACACGGTGGCCCTCGCCCGCGGCCAGGACGCCGACGCGGTGGTGACGATCGGCGGTGGGTCGGCCACCGGCCTGGGCAAGGCGGTCGCCCTGGAGACCGGGCTGCCCCTGCTGGCCGTGCCCACCACCTACGCCGGGTCCGAGGCGACCCCGGTGTGGGGCGTCACCGGGGAGCACAAGCGCACCGGTCGCGACCTGCGTGCGCTGCCCCGGGTCGTGGTCTACGACGCCGAGCTGCTCGCCGGCCTCCCACCGTCGACCACGGCCACTTCCGGGCTCAACGCGCTCGCCCACTGCGTCGAGGCGCTCTGGTCCCCGGACGCGACCCCGGTGACGGACCTGCTTGCCGCAGAGGCGATCCACCTGCTGGCCGCGGCCCTGCCGCGCGCGACGTGGAACCCGGGCGAGGTCGCCGACCGGGACGACGCCCTGCTCGGCGCGTGGCTCGCCGGCACGGCCTTCGCCGTGGCCGGGGGAGGCCTGCACCACACGCTGTGCCACGTCCTGGGCGGCACGTGGGGACTCGACCACGGCGCGACGCACGCCGTGCTGCTGCCCCACGTCACGGCATACAACACGGACGCGGCGCCGGACGCGGTGGCGACCGTCGCGCGGGGGCTGCGCGAGGACGACGCGGCCCGGGGGCTGTGGGACCTCGCCCGCACCCTGGCCGCACCGCCCTCCCTGGCCGCGATCGGCATGCCGGCCGGCGGCCTGGACGAGGCGGCCGAGCGGGCCGTGACGGCCGTGGGGGAGCGCAACCCACGGCCGGTGGACGTCGCATCGCTGCGACGGCTGCTGGACGACGCCTTCCACGGGCGCGCGCCCGGCGGCAGCGCACCGGGCCCTGCTGGGTGAAGGAGGCAGACATGGGCAGCTGGAACGGCATGACCTACGAGGGCAAGGACACGCTGCTGCGCGTCGTGCGCCACGAGGCCGAGGACTTCTACGCGCTCGCGGAGCGGCCGGGGGCCTGGGAGGCGCCCACCGGTTGTGCCGAGTGGCAGGTGCGCGACCTCGTGGGCCACCTCGTCGACGTCACCGAGAACTACTTCGAGCGCTTCGACGCGGCGCGCGGCGGTCTGGAGGTGGAGCCTGCCTACGGTGTGCGCGGCATGGCCGAACGGGCCGGTGAGCGCGGTCGCTCGTTCCGGGAGGTGCCGCAGGCCGAGCTCGTCGAACGCGGCCGGACCGACTTCGCCAAGATGATGGGCCTGCTCGAGGCGCTGAGCCCCGAGGACTGGACCGGACTGAACGTGCCGCACTACTACATGGGGCGGCTGCCGGCGCACTTCTACGCGGCCTTCCAGCTCATGGACTACGGCGTGCACACGTGGGACATCCGTGAGGGCGGCGGCCGCGAGCACGCGCTGTCCGGTGAGGTCGCCGACCTGCTCGTGCCGTACATGTTCGTCCTCTGGTCGGCCACCGCCGCACCGGACCCGGAGGCGGCCCCGTTCGAGATCGGCATCCGCGTCGCCAGCGGCGCCAACGCCGGCGACACCCGGGTGAGCGTGGGGCCGGACGGCCTGTCCTACGCGGCCGGCGACCTCGCCGACCTGACCGTGCTCGAGTTCGACGCGGGAAGCTTCGTGCTCACCGCCTTCGGCCGCTGCCACGGCGGCACGGTCCGCGGTGACCGCACGGTGGCCGACCGCTTCCTGAACCTGTTCTTCCGGATCTGAGGAGGTCGCATGACCAGCGAGATCGACCTGGCCGCCATCGACGCCGAGCGGGAGCGGTTGCGCACGACCTACCTGCGCTCGCCGCGGGAGCGGCCGGCGTCCTCGGCGCGCGGGCTGCACCACTTCGCCGTGGTCTGCTCCGACGTGGAGGCCACCATCCGCTTCTACCAGGAGCTGCTGGAGTTCCCGCTGACCGAGATCTTCGAGAACCGGGACTACAAGGGCTCCAACCACTTCTTCTTCGACATCGGCAACAACAACCTGCTGGCGTTCTTCGACTTCCCCGGCCTGGGCGTCGGGCCGTACGCCGAGGTGCTCGGCGGGCTGCACCACATCGCCATCTCGGTCGAGCCGGAGAAGTGGGAGCGGCTCAAGGGCAAGCTGCGCGAGGCCGGCGTGGACTACCAGGAGGAGAGCGGCACCTCGATCTACTTCCGCGACCCCGACGGCGCGCGGCTGGAGCTCATCGCCGACCCGCTCGGGGAGATGTACGGCACCTCGGTGCTCTGACCTGGCGCCGCTGCGCGGTCCGGCTCTGCCGCGCAACGGTGCGCCCTGCCGAGGTCAGAACCTCGGCAGGGCGCCGTCTTCCGCGGCAGAGCCGGTATGCCGGGCGGTTCAGCCTCGCGTCGCCGGTCGACGCGGCCGCCCGGAGCTCCGGCTCCACGCCACAGGAGGCTGAGGTCAGGTCACCACGCGGTAGCGGGTCATCATCCCGGCGCTGATGTGGTCGTTGACGTGGCAGTGGAACAGCCACGTGCCCGCGTTGTCCGGGACCATGTCGGCCACGATCATCGAGGCCGGCAGCAGGTTGACCACGTCCATGCGCATCCCGCCGACGAGCACGTCGTTGCCGTGCCAGTGCGGGGTGTGCAGGTCGACCTCGGTGCCCATGCTCATGACGTACCACCGCACCCGCTCGCCCTTCTGCAGTGTCAGCAGCGGCTGGTTGCCGTAGACGTAGCCGTTGACCGAGTGCATGAGGTTGGACTCCTCGAAGCCCTCGTCATCCGGTGCCGGCGCTGGTTGGGCGTACCGCTTGATGTTCTCGGCCAGGTAGGAGCTGCCGCCCTCGTTCATCACCGAGAACAGCTCGAACACCTCACGGTCCACGTCCTTCGGACTGCCATCGGCCCGGCCCATGCCCTTGGCGGTGATGACCATGAAGCCCTGCAGCCCGGCGTAGGTGTCGGCGACCTCGTCGGTGTGCGAGTGGTACATCCACATCACCGAGGACCCGTCGTGCGGACCGGGCCCGGCCCGGTCGGGCACCAGCCACGTGTAGGTGTGCCGGCCGCCGCGGGGCACGGCGTCGTCGAGGGTGTCCTGGCCGGAGGTGTTGTCCGCGTAGGGCGCCCCCTCGGAGGCCTTCTGGTAGAAGACGCCGTGCGGGTGGACGCTCGCGCCGACCGAGCAGCCGTTGCGGAACACGACCTTGACCGTGTCGCCGACCTCAGCGCGGATGACCGGTCCGGTGAAGCCCAGGTAGGCGTCGTCGGACGTCGGCGCGCTGCGGTGGGTGAAGGTCGCGTCGGTGTACTGCCGGTACAGGCACTTGAGGTACGTCGAGCCGATCCGCGCCGGCCCGCGCTTGACGAAGACGTCGGCCACGTCGTCGAAGTCCTTGTCCGTGACCTGGTTGCTGCCGGTGGGGGCGTAGTTCCACTCCACCTCGTCGGCGCCGACGTAGTAGGTGCGCACCCGGCCGGTCGGGTGGAACGGCGCCCCGCCGACCTGCTGCCAGTAGCCGTCACCGGTCATCGCGCCCTTGGCCGGCGCGGCCGCCGCCGCGTGGCCGGTATGCCCGGTCCCCGCCTCCGCGGACCCCGTCGCCAGCCCGAGGCCCAACGCCGAGACGAGGGTGCCGGTGGCGCCGAGCGCCACCCACCTGGCCGCCCTGCGCGACCGCTCGGGCCCGGTGCGCACGGCCCACAGGACCGAGGCGACCCACACGAGCACACACCCCGCCAGCAACAGCATCCTCATGGCGAACCTCCGCCCGACGGGGCGCCCGCTCAACGCCCACTTCGCCCGATGGTCGCGTTCACAGCAAACACACAGATCCGGCGATCGGATGAGGCGGCCTGCCGCAATCGCCGGACGCCGCCGCCCCGGGACATAGTCCTCTGCCCCCGGCACCGGGCGCGGCCGAGCGTAGGAGGGTGACGGTCACCCTGGCGCTCGCCGGCGACACCATGCTCGGGCGGGGCGTCGGCGCGCACCTGGCCGACCACCGGGTGCGGGACCTGTTCGGCGACGCGTTGCTGGAGGTCGTCCACGGCACGGACGGGGTGGTGCTCAACCTCGAGTGCTGCGTGTCCGCCCGGGGCCGGCCCTGGCCCGGGCGGGTCTTCCACTTCCGGGCCCCGCCGCGGGCTCTCGAGGCACTGACCCTGCTCGGCGTGCGCTGCGTGACCCTGGCCAACAACCATGCGCTGGACTACGGCGTCGAGGCGCTGCTCGACACGATCGACCTCGTCCGGGCGGTCGGCATCGCGGTGACCGGCGCCGGCGAGGACGAGACCGAGGCGCGCGCCCCGGCGCGGGTCACCGTCGGCGGCCAGTCGCTCACGGTGGTCGGGGTGACCGACCATCCGGAGGAGTACGCCGCCGGCACGGACCGGCCCGGCGTGGCGTGGGCGGACCTGCCCGCCGGGGTGCCCGGGTGGGTGACCGACGCGGTGGCGGCCGGACGGCATACCGGGGCGGTGCTGGTGACGCCGCACTGGGGACCGAACATGACCAGGGAGCCCCCGGCCCACGTGCGGGCCGCGGCGCGGGCCCTCGTGACGGCCGGGGCCACGCTCGTTGCCGGCCACTCGGCGCACGTCTTCCACGGCGCGGCGGCCCCGGTGCTGTTCGACCTCGGCGACTTCCTCGACGACTATGCCGTCGACCCGCGGCTGCGCAACGACCTCGGCGTGCTGTGGCTGGTCACCCTGGACGGCGCGCAGCTGGCCCGCGCCGAGGCGGTGCCGCTGCGGCTGGAGTACGCGCACACCGACGTCGCCACCGGCGACGACGCCCGGTGGGTGGAACGCCGGATGCGCCGGGCCTGCTCCGCCCTCGGGTCGACGGTCACCGGGACCGCCGACCGGCTGGAGCTGGTGCTGCCCTGAGCGCAGGGTCAGACGGGCGTCAGACGCCGCGCCGGCGACCGCTGCGTGGGCCGTGGGTGGCGACGTCGGGACACAGCTGCTCCACTGCGACGAGGCCCGAGCGGAAGAAGTCCAGCGCCTCGTCCGGGTCGAGGACCATCTCGTCCCAGTGGGTCGTGAGCAGGTTGTCGATGTAGCGGGTGGTGGGGACGTGGACCCGGCCTTCGTCATCGAGCCGGACCCGCCGTCGCATCGACTGGGGGGAAGCCATGGCGCACAGCCTTGCAGCGGGGCGGGTCGGTTGGCACGGGACCTCCGGCCCTGTCGTGGGTGTGCCCTGCCTCACCGCGGGTGCCCGGCGCCGGTGTCGGCGCGGTCCCCTAGGTTCTCCGCCCGTGAGCGACTTCGTCGACGCCATCGGCGTCCAGGTGCACCACGTGACCCACGGCCCGGCGGCGGGTCCCGACGTGCCGACCGCCGTGCTGCTGCACGGGTTCAGCCCTGACCACCGGCTGATGACCGGCTGCTTCGAGCCGGTCTTCGAGCGCCGGCGGGAGTGGCGTCGCATCTACCTCGACCTGCCCGGCATGGGCCGCACGGTCGCCCCGGACTGGGTGCGCGGCACCGACGACGTCTTCCGCGTGGTGCAGGCAGCGGTGGCCGCCCTGGTGCCGACCGGCCCGTATGTCGTGTGCGGGGAGAGCTTCGGCGGTTACCTCGCGCGTGGGCTCGCCGCCGCGGAGCCGGGTCGCGTCGAGGGACTCGCCCTGGTGGCGCCGATGGTCGTCGCGGAGCACGCCGAGCGGGACGTCCCCGGGCACCGGGTGCTGCACCGTGATGAGGAGTTCATGGCGAGCATCGGCGGTGGCGGCGAGGAGTTCGACGAGATCGCCGTCGTGCAGGACGCGGTCACGTGGCGGCGCACCCAGGAGGAGGTCGTGACCGGTCTCGAGGCGGCCGACGTCGTGGCGCTGGACCGCATTCGGGAGTCGTGGACCGGGACGTTCCCGCTCGACGGGGAGGCACCGTTCGACCGGCCGGCGGTCTTCGTCACCGGGCGGCAGGACAGCTCAACCGGCTACCGCGACCTGTGGCAGGTGCTCGAGCGCTACCCGCGAGCCACGTTCGCGGTGCTCGACCGGGCCGGCCACAACGTGCAGATCGAGCAGCAGACGGTGTTCGAGGCCCTGGTGCACGAGTGGCTGGACCGGGTCGAGGAGGCGCGAAGGACGGTGCGGGACGGGCAGGCCGGAAGGTAGCGTCGCGGCCGTGATCATCCGCGAGGCCACCGACGACGACTGGCCCCACATCTGGCCGTTCTTCCAGCAGATCGTCGCGGCGGGGGAGTCCTACGCCTTCCCCCTCGACCTCGACGTCGACACCGCCCGGCCGTGGTGGATGGAGCAGCCGCCCGGGCGCACGGTCGTCGCCGTGGACGGCGACCGGGTGCTCGGCTCGGCCAAGATGGGCCCGAACCGGCCCGGCCGCGGCTCCCACGTGGCCACGGCGAGCTTCATGGTCGACCCGGCTGCCGCCGGCCGTGGGGTGGGCCGCCTCCTGGGCGAGCACGTCCTGGAGTGGGCGCGTGGGGCGGGCTACCGCAGCATGCAGTTCAACGCCGTGGTCGAGACGAACACCCCTGCGGTGATGCTCTGGAAGGCGTTGGGGTTCACCCTCATCGGCACGGTGCCGGAGGCGTTCGACCACCCCCGACACGGCCTGGTGGGCCTGCACGTGATGTACCGGGAGCTCTGACCGGGTGCTCTCGGCGTTCGTCCCCATCTGGGCGCTGACGCTGCTCGGCTACCTCGCCGGACGCTTCCGCCTGCTCGGGGGCTCCGACGCCGACCGGGTCCTGGGCAGCTTCGTGTTCCACCTGGCCATGCCGGCGGCGCTGTTCACCTCGCTGTCGCGGACGTCGCTGTCACTGAGCGGGCGGGGCATCCTCGCCTTCGCCGTGAGCACCGTCTGCGTCATGGGAGCCGGGTTCGCCCTGAGCCGCGTCGCGTTCGGCCGCAAGGACGGTGAGTCGACGATCGGGGCGATGGCCGCCGGCTACGTCAACTCCGCGAACCTCGGCATCCCGGTCGCGCTGCACGTGCTCGGCAATGCCTCGTTCCTGACCGGCGTGCTGCTCTTCCAGGTCCTCGTCGTGACGCCACTGGTCCTCGTGTTGCTGGACCGGGCGGGCGACCGGCGGGCGCTGCACCCGACCCGGCTGCTGACCCTGCCGCTGCGCAACCCGGTGATCATCGGCCTGGCCGCCGGCGCGCTCTGCTCGGCGTTCGGCTGGCGGGCCCCCGCCGTCGTGGCCGGTCCGCTGGCCCTGCTCGGCGCCGCTGCGGTGCCGTCCGCGCTGGTGGCGCTGGGCCTGTCGCTGACGGTGCGCGGCCCGGCCCTGCACGGCGAGGGCCGTCAGGTGGCGCTGCTGTCGGCCCTCAAGCTGGTCGCGCAGCCGCTGGTGGCCTGGCTGGTGGGACTCGCCCTCGGCCTCGGCCGCGTCGAGCTGTTGGCGCTCGTGGTCTGCGCCGCGCTGCCCACCGCCCAGAACACCTACATCTTCGCCCGCGAGTACGGCCAGGGGGCGCCGGTGGCCCGCCGCACCGTGGTCGTGACGACGGCCGCGTCGATGGCCACCCTCGCGCTCGTCGGCTGGGCCCTGGGCTGACCGGCCCGCACCCACCCGCTGACCCGGCCACACGGCATACCCGCGTCCCTTCCGCCGGGGCCGCGCCGGTGCTTGGCTGGATGCGTCGCCCTGGGGCGGCGCAGGGAGGGTGTCATGAGCGAGGACGCGAACCGCCGCAAGCCACCGGCCCGGCTGGTCAAGGCCACGGCCCCGTTGGCGGCGCGGCTGGCGGGGCACCGCTGGTTCCCGGCGTGGGCGGTGCTGCGCCACCGCGGCCGGCGCAGCGGGCGCGCCTACGCGATCCCGGTGGCGGTGCTGGTGACCGGCGACGGCTTCGTCATCTGCCTGCCTTGGGGGACGCAGACCAACTGGGTGCAGAACGTCCTGGCCGCCGGCGGCTGCGGGCTGCGCTGGAAGGGGCGCGAGCTGCGGCTCACCGACCCCCAGCTCGTCGGCACCGACGTCGCCCTCGCCGCCGCGGGACACTTCGAGCGTCTGGTGATCCGCCGCCTCAACTTCCCCGGGTTCCTCCGGCTGCGCCGGGTGTGAGCGCCGGACCCGGCAGGGTCGCGACCCCGCCGGGGTCATAGGTTCGTCGGCATGCTCGCCGTGGAGAACGTCACCGGACCGATCGCCTACCACGCGGAGGGGCCGGCGTGGTCGCCCTCCTGGGGCGGGCTGCGCTGGGTCGACATGACCCGCGGTGACCTGCTGACGCTGCGTGACCACGGTGTGGACCGGCTCCACGTCGGCGACGTCGCGGCCTTTCACCGCCCGCGCACCGGCGGCGGCTTCGTCGTCGCCCTCGAGCGCTGTCTGGGGCTCGCGGACAGCCCCGACGGCCCGGTCCGCGCCCTGCCCGAGGTCTGGTCCGACCCGGGCGTGCGGTTCAACGACGGCGGCTGCTCCCCGGCCGGGACGCTCTACGCCGGGACGATGGGCTACGACGCCGCGCCGGGGCGGGGCCGGCTGTTCCGCATCGGCGCCGACGGAGGGCGCACCACGGTCCTGGACTCGGTCGGCATCTCCAACGGCATCGCGTGGTCGCCGGACGGGACCCTGGCCTACTACGTCGACAGCCTCACCGGCCGGATCGACGTCTTCGACGACGTGGACGACCACCTCGTGGGGCGCCGCCGGTTCACGACGGTTGAGGGCGGTGGACCGGACGGCCTGACCGTGGACGCCGAGGGCGGGGTGTGGGTCGCGTTGTGGGGCGGCTCCGCCGTCCACCGGTATGACGCGTCCGGCACCCTGAGCGAGGTCGTGGAGATCCCCGCGGCACAGGTCAGTGCCTGCACGTTCGGCGGTGAGGACCTCGGCACGCTGTTCGTCACCACATCCCGGGAGAACCTGCCCGAGGGGGAGGACCCGCAGGCGGGCTCGGTGTTCGCCGTCCAGCCGGGGGTGCGCGGCCTGCCGGTCCTGCCCTACGCCGGCTGAGCGGGCCGCGGCGAGCGTAGGGTGCGGCGGTGCCCACGCGACTGCTCACCCTGGACGACGTCCCCGCGCTGACCGACCTGCTCGAGCGCAACCGGGAGCACCTGGCCGCGACCTCGCCGCACCGTGACGGGGACTGGTTGACCGTGGAGCGGCAGCGCGAGGCCGCGGTCCACGCGCTCGCGGAGCACACGGCGGGGCGCCGGGTGCCGATGGTCATCCTCGACGCCGCGGGCGAGCTCGCGGGCACGCTGAACCTCAACAGCATCATCCGCGGGGCGTTCCAGTCCGCGAGCGTCGGCTACTGGGTCAGCGCCGACCGCACCGGTCGGGGCCTCGCCACCGCGGCGGTGGCCGACGCGCTCGCGCTGGCGTTCGGTCCGCTGGCCCTCCACCGGGTGCAGGGCGAGACCCAGCCGGCCAACGTGGCCTCCCAGCGGGTGCTGCTGCGCAACGGCTTCGTCGAGTACGGTCGCGCCCCGCAGTACCTGCACCTCGGCGGCGCCTGGCGGGACTGCGTGCTGTTCCAGCGGCTCAGCACGGACTGACCGCGGCCGGCGCCGGCCGGGTGCGGCTCTGGTGGACGGTCAGTGCGTGACGAGCGCCTTGAGCGCGACCATGGCGATGCCGAACAGGCCGGCGGTCGCGGTGCTCCCGGCCAGGCGCCAGCCGGTCAGCCCCGCCGCCCGGCCGGCCGTCAGCCCGTGGATGACCAGGAGCACCACCGCGACCGCCAGGGCAAGGAAGCTCGCGACCACGGGGGTGGCCCCCAGCAGTGCGGCCACACCCAGCACGATCAGGGGGATGTATGACGCGGCCACCAGCTGCCAGGTCGCCCCGACCAGGCCGCGCAACTCCCGGCGTCGGGGGAGCCGGCCGGCGTGGATGTGTTCGGCCAGGATCTCGGCGTAGACCTCGGCCACCCAGTAGACCAGCAGGGTGACGAACACCAGGACCTCGAGCAGCGCGGGTCGCAGGTTCCCCCCGGCGGTCGCCAGCACCGAGGCGGTGACGATGGTGCCGTAGATCCCGGCAGCACGAGCCCGCCGCGACGGCTTGGCGCCCGTTGTGACGTTCATGGCCGTCCTCGTCTCTGCCACCGGCCGGGGTCGTGGCGCCGCGCGGTGGCGGGGCCCACCTCATCGTCCCGCCACCGGCCGGTTGCACAACCCGCACCGAGGTGGACAGGAGCGGGACGTTCTCCCCTGACCCGGTCCGCCGCCACCGGATTCCGTGGGGACATGGGCCGGAGGCATCCCCTCGCCACGGCGGCGCTGAAAGCGGGCGCCGCGGGCGCGGCATACCTGCTGGTGGTCCGTCCGCGGCTGCTGCGCTGGGGTGCGACCGACGCCGAGGTGGGCGCGGACTTCCCCGGGCGCGACATCGTCCCCGGCGGCGCCCGCGCCGCGACGATGGCCACGACGATCGATGCCCCACCCGCGCGGGTCTGGCCGTGGCTGGCGCAGATGGGGACGGATCGCGGCGGGTGGTACAGCTGGGACCGCCTGGACAACTTCGGCCGCCGGAGCACGAGCCGGCTGCACCCGGAGTGGCAGGCGGTGGAGGTGGGGGACCGGTTCGCCGCCAAGCCTGACGGGAGCCAGTGGTGGGAGGTCGCGGCGCTGGAGCCGGAGCGCTTCCTGGCCCTGCGGATGTCCCTTGACCTGCGCGGGCGCCCGTTCGACCCCGCCGGCGAGCGGCCGGCGCGGTTCACCGACTCGACCTGGTCCTTCCAGCTCACGGAGCTGCCCGGGCAGCGCACCCGGCTGGTCGTCAGCGGCTACTGGTCGCTGCGGCCGCGCTGGCTCCAGCCGCTGATGAGCGTCCTGGTGCTGGAGCCCTCGCACTGGGTCATGCAGACCCGGCAGTTCGCCAACCTCAAGCGCCGCGTCGAGGGCCGGTCGCCGGGGGCGGTGACGCCGTCCGGGCTCAGCTGACGCAGAACTCGTTGCCCTCCGGGTCGAGCATGACGACGTAGTAGTAGGGGTCCTCCGGGTCCTCTCCACCCGTCCGGCGCTCCACCCTGGCGCCCAGTCCCACCAGCTCGGCCACCTTCGCCTCGACGAGCGCGACCCGTCGGTCCAGGGTCAGGGTGTCGTCACGGCCCGTGGGATACAGGTCGAGGTGGACCCGGTTCTTGCCCGCCTTCGTGTCCGGCACCTGCTGGAACCACAGCGGCGGGCGCAGCCCCTCCGGGTCGAAGAGCCGGTCACCGAACGCGTCCTGGCCGCCGAGCCGGCTCCGGTAGTGCGCGTTCCAGGTGGTCTGTGGCTCGGCGGATGGCACCGGCTGGTAGCCCAGGGCTGCCGACCAGAACCGCGCGAGCAGGGCGGGGTCGTTCGCGTCGATCGTCAGCTGCCAGAACACCATGGGTCAGGCGCCCACGTAGGCCGCGAGGTGCTCGCCGGTGAGGGTGGAGCGGGAGGAGACCAGGTCGGCGGGCGCACCCTCGAAGACGACTCGGCCACCGTCATGGCCGGCGCCGGGGCCGAGGTCGATGATCCAGTCGGCGTGGGCCATGACCGCCTGGTGGTGCTCGATGACGATGACCGACTTGCCCGAGTCGACCAACCGGTCGAGCAGGCCGAGCAGCTGGGCGACGTCGGCGAGGTGGAGGCCGACGGTCGGCTCGTCGAGGACGTAGACGCCGCCCTTCTCGCCGAGGTGGGTGGCCAGCTTGAGCCGCTGCCGCTCCCCGCCGGAGAGCGTGGTGAGCGGCTGGCCGAGGCTGAGGTAGCCGAGGCCCACGTCGGCCAGGTGGGTCAGCAGCCTGTGCGCGGCCGGGGTCTTCGCCTCACCGTCCCCGAAGAACACGCCGGCCTCGTCGACCGACATCGCGAGGACGTCGGCGATGTTGCGCCCGCCAAGCGTGTACTCCAGAACGGCGGCCTGGAAGCGACGGCCCTCGCACTCCTCGCACGTCGACTCGACGGTCGCCATGACACCGAGCTCGGTGTAGATGACGCCGGCTCCGTTGCAGGCGGGGCAGGCGCCCTCGGAGTTGGAGCTGAAGAGCGCCGGCTTGACGCCGTTGGCCTTGGCGAAGGCCTTGCGGATCGGCTCGAGCAGACCGGTGTAGGTCGCTGGGTTGCTCCGCCGGGAGCCGCGGATCGCGCCCTGGTCGACGACCACGACGCCCTCACCGTCCGCGACCGACCCCTGGATGAGCGAGCTCTTGCCGGATCCCGCGACGCCGGTGATGACGCAGAGGACCCCGAGCGGGATGTCGACGTCGACCTTCTGCAGGTTGTGGGTCGATGCGCCGCGGACCTCCAGCGCGCCGGACGCCGGGCGCACCAACTCCTTGAGGCTCACCCGGTCGTCGAGGTGGTGCCCGGTCGTGGTGTCGCTCTGGCGCAGTCCCTCGACGGTGCCCTCGAAGCAGACGGTGCCACCCGCCGTACCCGCTCCCGGTCCGAGGTCGACGACGTGGTCGGCGATCGTGATCGTCTCGGGCTTGTGCTCGACCACGAGCACCGTGTTGCCCTTGTCGCGCAGCTGGAGCAGCAGCTGGTTCATCCGCGCGATGTCGTGCGGGTGCAGGCCGATCGTCGGCTCGTCGAAGACGTAGGTGACGTCGGTGAGCGAGGACCCCAGGTGACGGATCATCTTGGTGCGCTGGGCCTCGCCGCCGGACAGCGTTCCTGCCGGGCGCTCGAGCGAGAGGTAGCCCAGGCCGATCTCGGCGAACGAGTCGAGCAGGTGCTGCAGCCCGCGGAGCAGCGGGGCGACCGACGGCTCGTCGAGGTCCCGCAGCCACTCGGACAGGTCGCTGATCTGCATCGAGCACAGGTCGGCGATGTTCTTGCCCCTGATCCTGGAGGACAGTGCCTCCTTCGACAGGCGCGTGCCGTTGCAGTCCGGGCACGTGGTGAAGGTGACCGCCCTCTCGACGAAGCGACGCACGTGCGGCTGCATCGCCTCGAGGTCCTTGGACAGCATGGACTTCTGCACCTTGGTGAGGACGCCCTCGTAGGTGAGGTTGACGCCGTCGACCTTGATCTTCTCCGGCTCGCCGAAGAGGAGCTTCTGGAGCTGCTTCGGCGTGAAGGTCCCGACCGGCTTGTCCATGGGCAGGCCGGCGCCGCTGAAGATGCGGCCGTACCAGCCGTCCATGCTGTAGCCGGGGACGAGCAGCGCTCCCTCGGACAGCGACTTCGACTCGTCGTAGATCGCGGTGAGGTCGAAGTCGTTGACCGACCCCATTCCCTCGCAGCGGGCGCACATGCCGCCCTGGTAGACCGCGCCGCGGACGACCGTCTTCTCCTCCCGTCCGCCCTTCTCGGTCCTCATCACGCCGCTGGCGACGCGCGTCGGGACGTTGAACGCGAACGCGGTAGGGGGACCGATGTGCGGCGTGCCGATGCGGCTGAACAGGATGCGCAGCATCGCGTTGGCGTCGGTCGCGGTGCCGACGGTCGAGCGCGGGTTGGCGCCCATCCGTTCCTGGTCCACGATGATCGCCGTGGTCAGCCCCTCGAGGAGGTCGACGTCGGGACGCGCCAGCGACGGCATGAAGCCCTGGACGAAGGCGCTGTAGGTCTCGTTGATCAGGCGCTGCGACTCGGCGGCGATGGTCGCGAAGACCAGTGAGCTCTTGCCCGAGCCCGAGACGCCGGTGAAGACGGTCAGCCGACGCTTCGGCAGCTCGACGTTGATGTCCCGGAGGTTGTTCTCCCGCGCGCCGTGCACGCGGATCAGGTCGTGGGTGTCGGCGACGTGCCCCTCGGGCGGCTGCGAGCCCGTCTTCGTGGTGCCGCTCATCCTGTCTCCCTCGGTTGGGCGGGCCGCCGGCGGCGGCGCCTCGCTCGAGCTGACCCGCCTCGAGCAGTACGTCTGGTTCTACTTCGTCCGTGCGGCCGCGGCAACGGACCGCGGTCCACCTGTATGGCGATGTCGGCCCCGCCCACGCCGGCCGGGGCGGGTGCCATCGGTCCATCACGGCCACGCTAGGCGCAGCTCGGTGCCCGGCGCTTCTCGATTCTTGATCCTCTGGTCAGCCGTCGCGCCGGGCGAAGACGATGCCGTTGGAGCGGGGTTCGTCCGGGTCGAGTGCGATCTGGGCCTCGACCGCGAAGCCGGCGTCGCGCAGCAGGCCGGTGAGCACGTCGTTGGTCCGGCGGGTGATGAGCACCTTCATGGGGAGGCCGCCGTACCCCTCGGTCTTGAGGTAGGAGCCCTCGCCTGTGTGCCCACCGATGAGCAGCTGGCCCCCCGGCGCAAGCACGCGATGGAACTCGGCGAGGACACCGGGAAGGTCACTGTCCGGGACGTGGTGGAGCACGTACCAGCACACCAGGCCCGCCAGGGTTTCGTCCCCGAGCGGAAGGGCGGTGATGGACCCGACGGAGAAGGTCAGCCCGGGGTGGTTGGTGCGAGCGATCTCGGCGAACGCGGCGGACAGATCGACACCGGTGATCTTGAGGCCCTGGCGCGCCAGGTGTCCCGTGAGCCAGCCCGGCCCACAACCCGCATCGACCACGGGCCCGCCGCCGGCGGCGAGGACACGCTGGGCGAAGAGGTCTAGCGCCGACCGCTCGAACGGCAGCCGGTCGAACGCGCCGCGGGTCAGCTCGGCGTAGGGGGAGGCGACCCGGTCATACGAGTCGCGCGCATCCGTCACCCACCCGTCGTCGCGCACGGCCAGACCCTACCGACGCCCCGGCCCCAGCCACGACGAAACTGCGTGCGGCCGCCTTCCAACCGAACCGCCTGTTCGAGCGTCTCAACGGTGACCTGTCTGGGAGGGGTGGTTGGTCGATGCCTGGGTCCACGATGCGTTCCCTGCTGTCCGCCGCGGCGATCGGCGTGCTGGTGGCCTCGCTGTCTGCCTGCGGAAGCCACCGCGTGACGGCCTCGCCACAGACCAGGCCGCCCTCGCCGGCCGCCGTCCGTTCGCCGCTGCCGGCCGTCTCACGTCCAGGGCCCGTGCAGGGGCCGGCGTGCAGTCTGAGCCAGCTTCGCCCGTCCGCCGAGTGGGAGGCCGGAGCGTATGGCTATGGCAGTGACCCCACGCACCGCAACGCCGCGGCAGAGCTCGTCGGCCGGATCACCATGGCCAACCACGGACCCGCCTGCGCGCTGTCGAGCTCACCGTCGATCCGCCTGACGACGGCGGACGGGCAGCCGCTCCCGGTGCGCACGGTGGTGGGTGCGTTCTGTCAGCTGGCGTGTGGAACCCCGGCAACGTTCCTTCTCCCGACCGGCGCGTCAGCCGTTGGCGGACTCGTCTGGGAGCCCTCCTTCTGCGGCCCAAACCCCGGGCCCGGCCTTCGCCTCCAGGTTCGACTCGGCGGAGGCGATGCGGCCGTGAGCGTGACGGTGCGAAATCTGGGAGGGGCAGCGGTGCCGGTCTATGCCCCCTCCTGCACACGGTCCCTGGCGCCCGGGCGGCTGTCAGTGGAGCGCCTCGGACGGCAAGGCGAGGGACACGGCATACCGTCAACGGCTGCCACGGCGCTTCCTGACACCGCGGGTCACTCCTGCTCCATGTCGGCTCTTCGGCTGGAGCCGGGGCCGCTCGTCTCGCCGATGACCGGCGAGCACGCCCTCGTGTTCGCGGTGACGAACGTGGGCGCGGTCGCCTGCAGCATCCTTGGCTACCCGACGGTGACCCTCCTGGACAGCAAGGGGGCCACGCTGCCGTTCCGGTACACCGCCAGCCGGTCGCCGTACGTCACGCATGCCCGGCCGGCGCCGGTGCTCCTGAGGCCCATGGCACACGCGTACTTCGAGATCGCCAAGTACCGCTGCGACGCCGGGGTGGTCAGCGATGCGGCGTCCGTGCAGGTCCGGCTCGTAGCCGGCACAGCTGCCCTCAGCGGTCCTACGGGTGACGGGGTCGGGAGCCTGTCCTACTGCCTTGGCGGGCCTGCAGATCCGGGACAGGTCGTGGACGTCTCTCCGGTCGAGGCCACTGCAGCCGCGGTACTCCCGTCGTGATCAGCGAAGCGGAGCACCGCGGCCGTTTTTCACTGCGATCCGGCTACGGGACAACGGTTTTCGTAGCCGACGCGGCGGGCACCCACCTGGGGCCGAGGCCTCGGATGACGCAGTGTCCTCGTTCTGGGGTCCTCGTGCTGGGCCGGACAGCCAGCCCCCCGGCTAGCTGGTGAGGAGCCGGAAGATGGCCGGGTCGTGGTAGACGAGGACGTGACTGATCCGGCCGGCGGGGTCAAGGTCGAAGACCTGGATCGTGTGCGGCTCTGGGACGCCGCTGACGAGGCGGCTCACGGCCAGACCATGTTGTCCGTTCACGAGCAGTGGCGAGGCCTGCCAGTCGGGGCCACGCCACGCGAACAGGTGGCGCATGAAGGCGGCATACGGCTCGACACCAACGCTCCAGGCTGGCACCGGCGGCATCTCGAAGCGGACGTCATGACTGACCAAACGGACGAGCGCCTCGACGTCGGCGGCCAGGAACGCGGCGGCGTAACGCTGCACTGCCTGCCGCTCCTCGGTCGAGGACGTGCCCGGGCGCTGTCGCTTCAGCGGGAGCGAGGCTCGGGCCCGTTGCAGGGCGCTGTTGCAGGCCGCCACCGTGAGGTCGAGCTGGCCTGCGGTCTCCTGGGCGGTGAAGCCGAGGACGTCCCGCAGGATCAGCGCGGCGCGCTGGCGGGCGGGCAGCTGCTGCAGGAGAGCCGTGATGGCGATGCGGAGGTCCCCGCGTGCCACCGCCTGCGCTGCGGGGTCGTCCTGGCCGGTGGCGAACCACGAGGACGGTGCTGGCTGCAGCCACGGCGTCTCGAAGTCCGGGACCAGCGGCGCCGCGGGGTCGAGTCCGGGCGGGTTGAGGTCCGCGGGGAGGGGCCGCCTTTGCCGAGCGGTGAGCATCGTCAGGCACACATTGGTGGCGATGCGATGGACCCAGGTCCGCAGCGAAGCGCGTGAGGCGTCGTAGCTGTCCCCGTGGCGCCACGCGCGCAGCAAGGTCTCCTGCGCCGCGTCCTGGGCGTCGAAGGGCGAGCCCAGCATCTGGTAGCAGTACAGCAGCACCTGGGGCCGGATGGCCTCAAGCTGGTCCGACCCGACGGCCACGCCTTCTGGCATGAATCGAACAGTATCCAGAGTTCGCGATGAGTTCGGGCCCGTTGCCGAGTACATGACAGAGCAGGCCCGAACGAGGTCTGCTCCGACCAAGGAAAGGCCCAGAGCATGAGCATCACCTCGCTTCAATCCGACGTCCTCTCGGTGCTGGACAACCTCTACGAGGCGTGGAAAGCCAACGATGCGGACGCGTTCGTGCAGAGCTACACGTCGGACGCCACGGTCTCCATGGCCGGCTCCTATGCCGCCGACCGGGAGCAGATCCGCCAGCACATGAGCACTGCCTTCGCAGGCCCGCTCAAGGGCAGCCGCGGGGTCGACGACCCGCAGTCGATCCGATTCGTCACCGACGATGTCTGCGTGATCAACAGCCTGGCCGGCATCGTCATGGCCGGGGAGGCCACCCTGCCCAGCGAGAGGGAACGGCTGGCCACGTGGGTGTTGGTGCGCACCGATGACGGCTGGAAGGTCTCGGCCTACAGCAACTGCCCAGCGCACTGAACCAGCCGGTGGGGGCGCGGGCCCTTCCGCACCCCCACTGAGGGGCCGAACGTCGGCGTCGACGCCGGGATGGTCACGGTGCTCAACGACGCCGCCAGAGGCCTACCTTGGCCCGAGAAGCACGAAACCCGCGGGCCAGTGCTCTGACCTGCGGGTTTGTGGTGGCCAGGGGCGGGGTCGAACCGCCGACCTTCCGATTTTCAGTCGGACGCTCGTACCAACTGAGCTACCTGGCCGTGGGCAATGCATTCGCGGAGGCCCGAACCTGCGAAAGGGATGCAGGGGAGCACGTCCGCGACGGCACGAGGATAGCCCATCCACGGGGGTGTCGCCGACGCCGGGGGCGCCGGCCGGCCCCACGGCGAACAGCCACTCAGGTCCGGCGTCGCCGGCCCGCGAAGGAGGACACCAGCCGGGCGACCAGCGTGGCGAGGAAGATCTGCCCGATCAGCGCCTCCAGCACGGCCACCGCCCGGGCGATGTCGGTGGCCGGCACGAAGTCGCCGTACCCGGTCGTCGTCAGGGTGATGAAGCTGAAGTACTGCAGGGTCTTGCCGTTGGCGTCCCGCGTCCCGGCAAACAGGGTGCCGTTGCCGATCGTCTGCAGCGCGGCGTACCAGGAGGCGAAGATCAGCCCGATCATCAGGTAGGCGCTCAGCGCGCCGAAGAGCGTCTGCAGGCTGACCTCGTCGTGCTGCAGGATCCGGCCCACGATGGTGACCAGGGTGAGCAGCAGCACCAGCGAGAGCCACAGGCTGCCCAGCACGTCCGCGGTCTGCCCGGCGCCGGAGAGGCGCGCGACCGCCACCGGGAGCGCGAGCACGAGCAGGGCCGCGGCCGCCAGCTGACCCCGGAGCCGGCGCAGCACCGAGGAGGCCCACGCGACGACGAGCGCCCCGAGGTAGACCGCACCCGTCAGCACCCGCCCCAGGCCGGCGACCGAGATGGCCGAGAGCAGGTACCCGAGCACCAGCAGCCCGAGCACCGCGTCATACCGGTCCCGGGCCACCCGCGGTGGCGGCGCGCTCTCGCCCACCCTGTGAGTGTGGCACCGGGGCGTCGCCCGGCGTGGCCCTTACGCCCGCTTGGCCGCGCTCCGGCTGCGACGCACCAGACGGCGGGTGACCGAGCGGTATGCCGCGGGGTCCAGTGGCCGCAGCCACTGCAGCGCGCGCGTGGCCCGGCCGACATTCAGCCCGGTGTCATCGAGCATCTCGTCGATGTTGTGCATCGAGAACGGGATGATGTTGGTCCCCCGGGCGTGGTGCCCGCGGGTGCGCTCCTGCATCCAGGCCAGACGTCGCTCGACATGGGCGCGGCGCTCCTCCAGCGGCGGCACCTCGTGCCCGCCGAGCAGCAGGTCGGCGATCCAGACCGCGGCCATCTCGGCGCTGAGCGGGCTGAAGAATGAGGAGTTGTAGCCGGCGAAGAACAGCCGCGGCACGGACAGCGGCTGGATCTGGCGCCACAGCTGGAAGTTGCCGTCCTGGTCGGTGATCCGGCGCTGGATCGCCGGGTCGAGGAAGGGCACCTCCTGACGGAACCCCGTCCCGCACACGAGCAGGTCGGCCGGCAGCAGGGTGCCGTCGCTCAGCTCGGCGTGGGGTCGGCCGTCCTTCTCCAGCAGGCGCTCGACGACCCGGTCGCGGTGCACCCGGATCGTGCCGGCGCCGACCCGCTCGAAGAAGCCCTCGGTGGCCAGGGAGACGGTGCTGCGGGCGATGTCCTCGAACGAGCCGTGCGGCACCAGGCCGAGCTCGCGCAGGCCCAGCTGCGCCGTGGTGACCGCCTCGACGCTGCCGAGCATCCGCCGGCGCAGCCCGTTGCCCCGGCCGTGCAGGAACGCCTCCACGCCGGTCGGCTCGATCCAGCGGAAGAGCGCCTCGCCCAGCCGGGTCAGCATCAGGTACTTGTAGTTGAGGACGCCCTTGATCTTCGGCGGCATCTTCCACAGCAGCTCCCGGGCGACCACGGTCGTGCTCGCCGCGACGTCGCTGACCGGCACGGCGACGTCACACGCCGACTTGCCGTAGCCGAGCACGACCACCTGCTGCCCGCGGGCCTCCTCGACGTCGTGCAGGTTGCTGGTGCTGACGATGCGACCCCCGGCGGCCCGGAACTCGGCGGCTCCCGGCAGCGTCGGCGGTGCGGGGACGGAGAAGGTCCCGTTGGCCACGACGAGCTGCTCGTAGGTCCCGGTCACCAGGGCCCCGTCGGAGTCGGAGGTGGTCACCTCCCACCCGCTGTCGTCCGCCAGCAGCCGGGTGCCGATGACCTCGGTGCCGAGGCGCAGGCACTCCTGAAGGCCGAACCGGCGCACGTAGCCCCCGAGGTAGGCCTGGACCTGCTCCCCGGTCGGCCATTCCGGGAACGAGCGCGGCATCGGGTGGTCGGAGAGCCGGTAGCTGCCCTTGTTGTTCTGCGTGCGCAGCCCCGGGTAGCGGCGGGTGCTGCTCCACACGCCGCCCACGTCGGGGGCCTTGTCGAAGACGGTGACCTCGAAGCCGGACTGGCGCAGCACCTTGGCTGTGGCCAGGCCGGCGAACCCGGCGCCGATGACCGCGACTGTCACGTTGACCTACCTCGGGCAGACGGAGGGGACGGGCGACAAGCGCCGGAGGCTCAGGGCGCCGGGGCCCCGCACGCCTGTCCGGTTTGTCGGGTTCGCCGACCATATCGCTGATGCGTCACAAGCCGGGCAACGATGCGGTATCGACCGCGAACCCGTTGCGGGCAAACGAAAAGCGCCACTCCCGAGGGGGGAGTGGCGCTGGACGCTCTGGCAGGAAGAGCGACCCCGACCGGGCTCGAACCGGCGACCTCCGCCGTGACAGGGCGGCGCGCTAACCAACTGCGCTACGGGGCCTAGATGATGCAAGACTACTGCGTATCCCCAACGGGATTCGAACCCGTGCTACCGCCGTGAAAGGGCGGGGTCCTAGGCCGCTAGACGATGGGGACCTGGATCTTTCGACCTGTTCAGGACCCCCGCCGCTGTCGAGCGACCAGCTCGGATCCGTCGAGGACTCGGAAAGCATAGGGGAGGAATGCCCCGATCACCAAAATGGGTCGTTCCGCCCCCTCCTGAGCACGAAACCGCCTGCTCAGGGGCGTGCCCAGGCCAGCAGGCGGTCGACCTCCCACGTGTTGACGATGCGCTCGACCGGGACGCCGAGGCGCTGCGCGCGCTCGCAGCCGTAGGCCAGGAAGTCCAGCTGTCCGGGCGCGTGGGCGTCGCTGTCGATGGAGAACAGGCAGCCCGTCTCGAGCGCCATCGCGAGCAGCTCGTCCGGAGGGTCGCACCGCTCCGGGCGGGAGTTGATCTCCACGGCCACGTCGTGGGCGGCGCACGCCTCGAACACCGCCGCGGCGTCGAAGCTGCTCTGGTCGCGGATGCCGCGCTCGCCCTCGACCAGGCGTCCGGTGCAGTGGCCCAGCACGTTGACCCGGGGGTTGGACACCGCGGCCACCATCCGCGTCGTCATCGGCCCGGCGTTCATCTTCAGCTTGGAGTGCACCGAGGCGACGACGACGTCGAGCCGACCGAGCATCTCCGGTGTCTGGTCCAGCTCGCCGTCGTCGAGGATGTCGACCTCGATCCCCTTGAGCAGCCGGAACCGCCCGTCGAGGTGCTCGTTGACGGCGGCGATGACCCCGAGCTGCCTGGTCAGTCGCTCCACGCTCAGGCCGTTGGCCACCTTGAGCCGCGGGGAGTGGTCGGTCAGCACGAGGTAGTCGTGGCCGAGCTCCATCGCGGTGACCACCATCTCCTCGATGGGCGAGCCGCCGTCGGACCAGTCGGAGTGGCAGTGCAGGTCGCCGCGCAACGCCGCCCGCACCTTCTCGCCGCCGGTCACCAGCGGCCCGGCGGCCTTGTCCTCCAACGACTTCAGGTATGCCGGGACCTCGCCTTCCAGCGCCTCCCGGATGACCGCCTCGGTCGCCGAGCCGATGCCGGGCAGGTCGGTCAGCGACCCCACCTCGGCGCGCCGGCGCAGCTCCTCGGGATCGGTCGCCCGCACGGTCGCCGCGGCCCCGCGGAAGGCCTTGACGCGGTAGGTGCCGGCGCGGGAGCGCTCGAGCAGGAACGCGATCCGGCGCAACGCCTCGGCGGGCTCGAGGTCCGGGTGCTCAGCCATGCCCCGAAACTAGCCCAGGGCGCCGACTCAGAGCTTGAACTGGGCCCGGACGAAGGTGTCCCAGACCCGGTCGCCGCCGAGCCGGCGCAGCGCGATCATCGCCCGGGCCGCCGGCGTCACCACGTAGCGGGTGCGCGGCCGGTCGGCCTCGATCGCCTTGAGCACGACCTTGGCCACGGCGTCCGGCCCGACCGCCAGCCGCGCCGAGTAGCTTTCGGCGGTGGCCTTCTCGCTCTTGGTGAGCAGCTCGGCATACGCGCTCTGGCCGGAGGTGAGCCCGGCGTCGGAGGCGAGCCCCTCGTTGACGCGGTCCTCGAAGCCGGTCCGGATCAGCCCCGGCTCGACCACCACCACGTCGATCCCGAACGGCTTGACCTCCACGCGCAGGGCGTCGCTGATGGCCTCCACGGCGTACTTGCTCGCGTGGTAGTAGCCGCCGACGGGGAAGACGATCCGCCCGCCCATCGAGCTGATGTTGACCACGCGGCCACGGCCGGCCCGGCGCATCCCCGGCAGCACCAGCTGGGTCAGCCGGGACAGGCCGAAGACGTTGGTCTCGAACATCGTGCGCACCCGCGCCAGGTCGGTCTCCTCGACCGGGCCGTACTCGCCGTAGCCGGCGTTGTTGACCAGGCTGCCGACACTGCCGTGCTCCTCCTCGACGGCCTTGACCGCCGCGGCCATCGACTCCTCGTCGGTGACGTCCAGGGCCAGGATGCGCGCCCCGGCGATCTCGAGGTCGGCCAGCGTCTCGGGCCGCCGGGCGGTGGCGTAGACGGTGTGGCCGGCGCGGACCAGCATCAGTGCGGTGGCCGCGCCGATGCCGGACGAGCAACCGGTGATGAGGACGGGGTCGGGGGACGTCATGGGGCTCAGTCTGCGGCACCCTCAGGTGGGAGCCACAAGCATGTATGCCGACTTGTCACCTTGACGTGGTGCGGGACCTTCGTCCCGGTGCGAAACTCGGTCGTTGGCCCGTCACGAAAGGTGTGCCCATGGAGCACAGCAGGTTCCCGGTCGTCGTCACGGTGCCCAACCCGATGTCCTACCTGCCCTGACGGGGGGCGATGACGTCGCGGCCGGGGCCCTCTGAGCGGGGTCCCGGCCGCGGCATTTCCTACCACTTTCGTCGGGTTTGGGCATCCCGGATCGTGACACGGATTCATTAGTCCACGTTGGGTCATGGCAAACTTTTGGTTATGACTCTCACGGCTGACCGGGCGACCCGTGCCCGCGAGACCACCGGTGGCAAGGGCCAGTGGGCCCTCGGCGAGACCACGCCGCTCAACGCCAACGAGCGGTTCAAGCGCGAGGACGACGCCCTCAACGTTCGGGCGCGCATCGAGCAGACCTACAGCAAGCAGGGCTTCGCGAGCATCCCGACCGAGGACCTGCACGGCCGGTTCCGCTGGTGGGGGCTCTACACCCAGCGCAAGCAGGGCCTCGACGGCCGGCAGACCGGCCACCTCGAGCCGCACGAGCTCGAGGACGAGTACTTCATGCTCCGCGTGCGGGTCGACGGGGGCGCCCTGACCACGGGGCAGCTGCGGGCGATCGGCGAGGTGTCCCGCGACTACGCCCGGGACAGCGCCGACATCACCGACCGGCAGAACATCCAGCTGCACTGGGTGCGGGTCGAGGACGTCCCCGCGATCTGGGAGCGGCTCGAGGGCGTCGGCCTGCTGACCACCGAGGCCTGCGGCGACTGCCCGCGCGTGGTGCTCGGCTCCCCGGTGGCCGGCATCAGCAAGGACGAGCTGCTCGACCCCACCTGGGCGATCGAGGAGATCCAGCGGCGCTACGTCGGCAACCCCGACTTCTCCAACCTGCCGCGCAAGTTCAAGTCCGCGGTCACCGGCATGCTCACCAACGACGTCGTGCACGAGATCAACGACATCTCCTTCGTCGGGGTGCAGCACCCCCGGCTCGGCCCCGGCTTCGACCTCTGGGTCGGCGGCGGCCTGTCGACAAACCCGCGCCTGGCCGAGCGCCTCGGCGTCTTCGTCCGCGAGGAGGAGGTGCCCGATGTCTGGGCCGCGGTGACCTCGATCTTCCGCGACTACGGCTACCGCCGACTGCGGCACAAGGCCCGGCTGAAGTTCCTGCTCGCCGACTGGGGCGTGGAGAAGTTCCGCGAGGTCCTGGAGGAGGAGTACCTCGGCCGCGCGCTGCCCGACGGGCCCGCGCCGGAGCCGACGCCGGACCGCGGCGACCACGTCGGCGTCCACGAGCAGAAGGACGGCAAGTTCTACGTCGGGGTCGCCCCGACCGTGGGCCGGGTCTCCGGCACCCTGCTGCTGGAGCTGGCCGAGCTGGTCGAGTCCTACGGCTCGCAGCGCGTCCGGCTCACACCCCACCAGAAGCTGCTCGTGCTCGACGTGCCCAGGCGTCGGGTCAACACGCTCACCCGCAAGCTCGCCGCGCTCGGGCTGGAGGCCAACCCGTCGGTGTTCCGCCGGCACACCATGGCCTGCACCGGGATCGAGTTCTGCAAGCTGGCCTACGTCGACACCAAGGGCATGGCCACCCGCACCATCGGGGTGCTCGAGGAGCGCCTCGCCGACGTCATCGACGCCATCGACGTCCCGCTGAGCATCCACGTCAACGGCTGCCCCAACTCCTGCGCCCGCATCCAGGTCGCCGACATCGGCCTCAAGGGCCAGCTGGTCCAGGACGCCGACGGCGAGGAGGTCGAGGGGTTCCAGGTCCACCTCGGCGGCACCCTCGGCCTCGACGCCGGCTTCGGCCGCAAGGTGCGCGGGCTGAAGACGACCGCGGCGGAGGCCCCGGCATACATCGAGCGGGTGGTGCGCAACTTCGTCAAGGACCGGGAGCCCGGGGAGCGCTTCGCGACCTGGGCGCTGCGCGCGGATGAGGAGCTGCTCGTATGACGACCCCCACGACCACCGCCCTGGACTGGTCGGCCCTGACCCCCGCCGAGCGGGACGAGGCGATCGCCGCGGCCAACGAGCGCCTCGAGGGAGCCCCGGCGGCCGAGGTCGCCCGGTGGGCCGTCGAACAGTTCGGCGAGGACCTCCTCGTGGCCTCCTCGATGCAGGACACGATCCTGCCGCACCTGTTCTCCGAGGCCTCGCCCGGCGTCAAGGTGCTGTTCCTGCAGACCGGGTACCACTTTGCCGAGACGTTGCAGACCCGGGACGAGGCGGCGCGCCGGCTGCCGATCACGGTCGTCGAGGCGCTGCCCCGCCAGACCGTGGCCGAGCAGGACGAGGAGTACGGCGAGAAGCTGCATGACCGCGACCCCAACCTGTGCTGCTTCCTGCGCAAGGTCGAGCCGCTCGCGCGGGCCCTGGAGGGCCACGCCGCCTGGGTGACCGGCGTGCGCCGGGTGGACGCCCCGACCCGGGCCGGCACCCCGGCCGTCGCGTGGGACGACAAGCACGACCTGGTCAAGGTCAACCCCCTGGTGGCCTGGACCGACGACGACGTCGAGGCCTACCAGGCCGAGCACGACCTGCCACGCAACCCGCTGGTGGCGCAGGGCTACCCGTCGATCGGGTGCGGACCCTGCACCCACAAGGTCGCCCCGGGGGCCGACCCACGGTCCGGGCGCTGGAGCGGCAAGGACAAGACCGAGTGCGGGATCCACACATGAGCCAGACGCAGACCCTGAACGAGACCGCCGGCCGCGCCAGCTCGAGGCGGCTGGCCCTGGACCACCTCGACGCGCTCGAGTCCGAGGCGGTCCACATCATCCGCGAGGTCGTCGCCGAGTTCGAGCGGCCGGTGCTGCTGTTCTCCGGCGGCAAGGACTCCGTCCTCATGCTGCACCTGGCGGCCAAGGCGTTCTGGCCCGCGCCGGTGCCGTTCCCGGTGCTGCACGTCGACACCGGCCACAACTTCCCCGAGGTGCTGGAGTACCGCGACCGCACGGTCGAGCGGCTCGGGGTGCGCCTCGAGGTGGCCCGGGTGCAGGACTACATCGACGACGGCCGCCTGGCCGAGCGCACCGACGGCACCCGCAACCCGCTGCAGACCCAGCCGCTGCTGGACGCCATCGCCGACCACCGCTTCGACGCCGTCTTCGGCGGCGGCCGCCGCGACGAGGAGAAGGCCCGGGCCAAGGAGCGCGTGTTCAGCCTGCGCGACGAGTTCGGCGCCTGGGACCCGCGCAACCAGCGGCCCGAGCTGTGGAACCTCTACAACGGCCGCCACCGCCCCGGCGAGCACGTGCGCGTCTTCCCGCTGTCGAACTGGACCGAGCTGGACGTGTGGCGCTACATCGCCCGCGAGGCCATCGAGCTGCCCCCGCTGTACTACGCCCACCAGCGCGAGGTCTTCCACCGCGACGGCATGTGGCTCGCGGTGGGGCCGTACTCCCTGCCCCGCGAGCACGAGAGGGTCGTGACCAAGCAGGTGCGCTACCGCACGGTCGGGGACATGTCCTGCACCGGCGCGGTGGAGTCCGACGCCACCCACGTCGGCGACGTCGTGGTCGAGGTCGCCGCGTCCCGGCTGACCGAGCGCGGCGCGACCCGGGCCGACGACCGGATCTCTGAGGCCGCCATGGAGGACCGCAAGAAGGAGGGCTACTTCTGATGACCGCCCAGCCCACCCTGCTGCGCCTGGCCACGGCCGGCTCGGTCGACGACGGCAAGTCCACCCTCGTGGGCCGGCTGCTGCACGACTCCAAGTCCGTGCTGGCCGACCAGCTCGACGCGGTCGAGCGGGTCTCCCGCGACCGCGGCCTGGCCACCGCCGACCTCGCGCTGCTCACCGACGGTCTGCGCGCCGAGCGGGAGCAGGGCATCACCATCGACGTGGCCTACCGCTACTTCGCCACCGCGGAGCGCTCGTTCATCCTGGCCGACTGCCCCGGGCACGTGCAGTACACCCGCAACACGGTCACGGGAGCCTCGACCGCCGACGCCGTGGTGCTGCTGGTCGACGCCCGCAAGGGCGTGCTGGAGCAGACCCGCCGGCACCTGGCCGTCGCGGCGCTGCTGCGCGTGCCGCACGTCATCGTCGCGGTGAACAAGATCGACCTCGTCGGCTTCGACGGCGATGTCTTCGCCCGCGTGCGGGACCAGCTCGCCGACGTGGCCCGCGAGCTCGGCCTGCCCGACGTGCGCGCCATCCCCGTCTCCGCGCTCGAGGGCGACAACGTGGTCGACCGGTCCTCGCGCACCGAGTGGTACGACGGGCCGAGCCTGCTGGAGGTCCTGGAGACCCTGCCGGTGGCCGACGACCCGGCCGTGGAGGAGTTCCGCTTCCCCGTCCAGGTCGTGCTGCGCCCGCAGGGCGCCGCGCGCGACGAGGCTCACCGGGAGTACCGCGGGTATGCCGGTCAGGTCGCCTCCGGGGTCGTCCGGGTCGGCGACGAGGTGACCGTCCTGCCGAGTGGCCGGCGCACCCGCGTGGTCGGCATCGACGGCCCGCAGCTCGGCGGCCCGGGACGGGAGCTCGACGAGGCGTTCGCGCCGATGTCGGTGGCGCTGCGCCTGGCCGACGAGGTCGACGTCGCCCGCGGCGACCTCATCTCGGCGGCCGCGTCGGCGCCGGAACCCACCCGCGACCTGGTCGCCACCGTCTGCTGGCTCTCCGACGTGCCGCTGAGCAAGCGCGGCCGGGTGCTGCTCAAGCACACGACCCGCACCACGCGCGCCATCGTCGGCTCCGTCGACGGCGTGCTCGACCTCGACCAGGTCAAGGTCGTCGCCGCCGAGGACCTCGGGCTCAACGACATCGGGCGCATCCGGCTGCGTACCGCCGACCCAGTGGTGGCCGAGCCCTACACCAGGAGCCGCCGCACCGGCGCGTTCCTGCTCATCGACCCGCAGTCCGGTGCCACCCTGGCCGCCGGCATGGTCGGCGACCCGCTGGGCGGAGAGGCCCTGCGCGACGACGAGTGGGACATCTGAGGCGATCATGGGCCCGGCAGTCCTGCTGCTCTCCCACGGGAGCCGTGACCCCCGCGCCGCGTTCGTCGTCGACGAGCTCGTCGCCGCGGTCCGCCGGCGCACCGGGGTCGAGGTGCGAGCGTGCCACCTCGACTTCACCGACCCCGCGCCGGACGTGGCGCTGCAGGACCTGGCCACCGCCGGCCACGACGACATCCGCCTCGTGCCGCTGCTGTTCACCCCCGGCCACCACCTGGGCACCGACGTGCCCACCGCGGTCGCCGCCAGCGGGGTCACCGGCATCGCCGACGTGGGCATCGCCCCCGGCCTGGTCACCGACGACCCGCGCGACCGCACGCTGCTGCTGCGCGCGCTGACCGACCGGCTCGCCGAGTCCGGCGCCGCCTTCGACGGGTTGGTCCTGGCCGCCGCCGGGTCGAGCCACGAGCCGGCCCGGG
>NZ_DASVZH010000254.1:0-12457 GCF_036391795.1 Oryzihumus sp. | reverse complement strand
CCGGGTCAGCCAGGAGGTCATCACGGTCCTGACCGAGCTGATGGGCCGGGTCCCGGCGCAGCTGGCCAAGACCTTGACCTGGGACCAGGGCGCGGAAATGGCCGAGCACGCCACGTTCACCCTGGCCACGAACTGCCAGGTCTTCTTCTGCGACCCGCACTCGCCCTGGCAGCGCGGCTCCAACGAGAACACCAACGGGCTCCTGCGCCAGTACTTCCCCCGCTCCTCCACGGACTTCCGCAGCTACACCCAGGACGACCTCGACGCGGTCGCCCGCGAACTCAACGGGCGACCACGCGAGACCCTGGACTGGAAGAATCCCGCCCAGAAGCTGAACGAACTCCTCGTTGCATCAGCCGCTTGAAACCGCCCCCTCTGGAACCCCGAGAAACGTCCCTCTCGGCGCGGGGCGACCACCCGGCATACCCGGGTGGCTGCGAGCACTCAGCCGACGAGCCGGCGGACCTGCCGCAGCCGTGCCTGGTCGGCGAGGCTGTCGTCGGGGGTGCCGGGATCGAACACCCGGCCGGTGGCCCGCTCGACCGCCCGCGCGATGAGCGCGTCGGCGAAGGCCGGGTTGGCCGGCAGGATCGGGCCGTGAAGGTAGGAGCCGAACACGTTGCCGGTCGTGGCGCCCTCGGTCTGGTCGGTGCCGTTGTTGCCCATGCCGGAGCGGACCGTGCCGAACGGCTTCTGCCCCTCCCCCAGCACGGTGGAGCCGGAGTGGTTCTCGTAGCCGACGACCTCGCCGAACTCGGTGTCGAGCACGACCGGGCCGATCATCCGCTTGGCGTTGCCGCGGGTGGTGACGTCGAGGATGCCCAGACCCGGCAGGCTCCGGCCCTCGACGGTGATGAAGGCGTTGCCGAACAGCTGGTACATCCCGCAGATCATCAGCATCGGCGTGCCGTCCGCCGCGAGGGCCTTGAGCCGGTCGCCGTTGCGCTCGAGGTCGGCCTCCACGCGGGCCTGGCCGGAGTCCTGCCCGCCGCCGCCGACGACCAGATGGGCGTCCTCGGGGAACTCGGTGCCCGGGTGGTGCTGGTGCACGACCGCCTCGTAGCCGTGCCAGCGCAGCCGCGAGGCCAGGCAGCGGGTGTTGCCGAGGTCGCCGTAGATGCTCATCTCCCGCGGGTAGATGTGCACGAGGTTGATGCGGCCCTTGCTCACTGGGGGTCCTCCCCGAAGTTGGCGAGCCCGTAGCGCGCGGCGAGGTCGCGGCGCAGGGCCATCATGGCGGTGTAGGTGCAGAAGATGCGCTTGGGCTCGTCCGGGTATGCCGTGAGGAAGCGTTCCAGCGCCTTGTCCAGGTCGGGCTCGACCTCCTCGACGGCGACGTCGTCGTACTGCAGCCGCAGCGCCATGTCGTAGGCCCGGACCCCGGAGGTCATCGCCACGCCCCGGTCGCGCAGGCTCTCGAAGCTGACGTCGTAGAGCCAGGACACGTCGCGGCCGTCGGCGTAGTTGTCGTTGATGGCCACCATCGAGGCCACCGGCGTGGTGCCGTAGGTGCCCAGCGCCACGGTGAAGCCGGCGGGGTTCTTGACCAGCACCAGCTCCAGCGGCTGGCCGTCGGCGTCGATGATCTCGCCGCGGCCGAAGGGGGGCTGGACCTTCTGCAGCGCGGCCACGGTCGCGGCCTCGCGGAAGTCCTCGCCCAGCAGCATCCTGGCCGTGGTCGTAGCCGCGGTGGCGTTGATCATCGCGGCGAGCCCGCGCTGGCGCAGCTCGACCGGGCCGACGACGCCCTCGGCGCCGAAGCGCACCTCGAAGGAGCGCTCGTCGGCCGGCTTGAGCAACCCGTCACCGTCGGTGGGCGACGGCGCGGCCCAGTCGTCCTCGAACCGGACGTCGGCCTCCATCAGCTCGGGCAGCCGCTCGGAGATCGAGGGGTCGACGCCGAAGTAGCGCACCTCGACCCCGTCGGCGATCCGGTCGCGGATCCGCGCGACGAAGGAGTCGTCGATGTTGAGCACCACGCCGCCGGTGGTCTGCTCGGCCAGCTGCGCCAGCAGCTGGGCGGTGTGGTCGATCTCGGCGAACCGGTCGAGCTGGTCGCGGGCCACGTTGAGCAGCAGCGAGTGGGTCGGCTTGACCGCAGCGGCGAACTTGAGCGCGTGCGCCTCGTCGAGCTCGAGCACCGCGACGTCGGCATCGAGCCGGCCACCGAGGTGGATCTCGGGGATCATCGAGGAGATCACGCCACGGGTGAAGTTGCTGCCCGTCGGGTTGGTGAAGACCCGCAGCCCGTGCTCGCGCAGGATCGCCGCGAGCATCTTGGTGGTCGTGGTCTTGCCGTTGGTGCCGCTGACCACGATGATCCCGCGCGGCAGGTCGGCCAGGGCGTGCGCGAGGAACGCCGGGTCCACCCGCTCCACCACCAGGCCCGGCAGCGCCGAGCCCCCGCCCCTCAGTCTGGAGGCGGCCCGCGCCGCCTTCCCTGCCGCAACCGCCACCGAAGTCCTGAGCACGGGGCAACCCTAGCCACCCGGCATACCGGGGCTGTATGCCGTCCGCCCACCGGCCGCGATCCTCGCCCGTGCCGGCGTCACCGCCCCTAGGGTGTGCGCCATGACCGACATGGGGGTGGTGGCGCGGCCCGGGACCGGGCGCCTGCGCCTGACGATGCAGAAGAGCGCGCTCACGTGGGGGGCCCTGCTGACGCCGCAGGTGCGGGTCAACGGCTACCCGATCCCCGCGCGGTGGGGCGAGAACGTCTACGACCTCTGGGTGGGGCCGAACGCGGTCGACATCAGCTGCCAGTACCTGTGGAGCTACGGGCAGGCCTCGGCCAGGGTGGACGTGCAGGAGGGCCAGGAGCAGCAGCTGTTCTACGCGCCGCCGATGTTCACGTTCATGCGCGGCCGCATCGGCCCGGCGCGCCAGCGCCTGCCCGGCATGGTGGGTTTCTGGGCGTTCTTCGGGACGGTGGGACTCCTGGCCCTCACGCTGGTCCTGGCCGCGGTGCTGCAGTCTCCGACGGGCTGACCAAGATCCTCAGGTGCCGCCCAGCCGGTGCGGTTACCGTCTTCCCATGCCCGCGCCGACGCTCGCCGACCCCACGCCCGGCGTGCGGGCCGGACATGTGCGCTGGCTGGTCCCGCTCGGGCTGGGGCTCGCCCTGGCCCTGCTGACCGTGGCCGTGGTGACGCACAGCTGGGTGACCCGGCTCGACGCCCAGATCGAAGGCGGCCTGCCCCGGCACGGGACCTGGCCGGTCCTCGACCGGCTGGCCACGGTCGTCACGACGGTCGCCCAGCCGGCGGCGAACGTGGCCGTCGCGTTCGCCGTGGCCGTGTTCGTGGCGGCACGGACCCGCGCCTGGCGGTCCCTGGTCGCACCGGTGGCCGCCTTGGGCCTGCTCACGGCGACGGTGCTGCTGGGCAAGGTCCTGATCAGCCGTCCCGGCCCGCCCGGCAGCGAGACCGACACCGGGCTGGGCTACTTCCCCTCCGGCCACACCACCTCGGCGCTGGTCTGCGTGGGCGTGGTCGCCCTCTCGGTCGCGGCGCTCCGGCCACGGTGGCACCGCCGGGCGCTGGTGCTCATCGGCGCCTGGACGCTGCTCGTGGGCTGGGGCCTGGTGTGGAAGCACTTCCACTGGGTCAGCGACGTGGTGGCCGGGATCCTGCTCGGCACGCTCATCCTGTGGCTGACGTTCGCGCGTCAGGGCCTCCCGAGCAGGGCCTCCCCGAGCATCGGGCCGAGCAGCTCGGAGTAGGCCGCGCTCAGGTGCGAGCCGTCCCAGTAGACGGGGGTGTCACCGACCACGGCCGGGCACCGGCCCCGGTAGCAGAACCAGTCCCGCACCCCGACGTAGGACAGTCGCGCCGACCGTGCGGCCCGGGCCTCGGCGGCGTTCAGCGCGCTGCGGTCGGGGCGGACGGGGGTGGTGCAGTCCTCGGGGCTGCTCACCTTCGTCGCGCACTGGCGCGGGTCACCCGATCCCGGGGGGCTGCCCAGCACGACGGCGCGGTCGGCGGAGGGTCGGACCGAGGTGAAGAACTCGCGGGCGGCCTTCTCCCACAGGTCGGGGCGGGCCCGGTCCTTCGGCTGGCCGGTGATCTGGGAGCCGAACCAGGACCGGTCGGCGAGCACCATGAGGTCGTAGTGGTGGGAGCGCAGGTGCTGGCGGACGAAGTCCTTGTGCGCGTCGCACGCGGTGTAGGGCCGGCCCTCGTTGGTGTTGATGGTGAGCGACACGTTGGGGCAGGAGCGGTAGACGAGCATCTGGATGTCCCAGCCGTGCTTCTCCAGCCCGGCGCGCACGCCCGGCATCCAGCTGGCGGCGAAGGAGTCGCCGACGAGGACGGCGTGGTGACGGGCGTTCCTGGGGCCGTAGCGGCACTTCGCCACGTGCTCGGCGTCGTCGACGTCGGCGCAGTCCTGGTGGATCATCTCCGGCGCCCCCTCGAGGTGGTCCAGGGCGGGGTGCAGCTCCCCCCACTCCTCCGGGGCCACCGAGTGGGCGATGGCCGAGGTGAGCTCGACCTCGCCGACCGGGTTGTCCTTGTCCCGCACCAGCGGGCTCAGCACCGGCCCGGCCGCCACCGCACCGGACTGGCCGATCGTGAACGCCGACGCCGCCAGGGCGAGCACCAGGCCGGTGCCGGTGACGAGCTGGGCCGGGCGCACCCAGGGCCGGTGCCGGCGGCCCTCGCCTGTGCGCTGCCGCGTTGCGCCGGGCAGCAGCCAGCCGGATTCCAGCACCGGGCGCTCGACGAGGAAGTACGACAGGCTCGAGACCGCCACCGACAGGGCGACGAGGCCCAGGCGCACCGTCAGCGAGGGGGCGGGCAGCAGGGCCTGCGCGAGGATGAACACCGGCCAGTGCCACAGATACAGCGAGTACGAGATCCGGCCCAGGTAGCGCATCGGCGGGCTGCCCAGCGCCCAGCGCTCCGTCGGGGACCGGGGGTCGCCGCTGGTCGCGAGCAGCAGGCCGGTGGCCAGGACCGGCAGCAGCGCCGCGGTTCCGGGGAACGGCGTGGCCGGGCCGATCAGGAAGGCCGACAGCACGATCCCGGCGAGGGCCAGCCAGGCCAGGGCGGGACGGAACCGGGTGCGGGAGAACCACTGGGGGTGCACGGCCAGCACCGCGCCGACGCCGAGCTCCCACGCCCGGACGGTCGTGGAGAAGTAGGCCTGGGTGGGGTGGGCCGCCGTCTCGTGCAGCGACCACACCAGCGAGGCGCCGAGGATGGCCAGACCGGCCAGAGACAGGTAACGGGAGCCGACCCGGCGGCGCTGCCCCAGCGTGAGGGCCACGAGCACCACGACCGGCCAGACGACGTAGAACTGCTCCTCGACCGCCAGGGACCAGAAGTGCTGCAGCGGCGACTCCGGCCGGTTGGCGTCGAAGTAGTTCGTGCCCAGCGAGGCGAAGTGGAGGTTCGCGGCGAAGCCCAGCGCGTAGAGCGCGTCACGGGTCGCCTCGGCGGCCCGCGTCCCGGTGAACACCAGCCACGAGACGGCCACGGTCACGGCGAGGGTGAGCAGGGCGACCGGCATGATCCGGCGCACCCGCCGGACGTAGAACCCGCGCCACGAGATGCGCCCGGAGCGGGCGTGCTCACGGACCAGCAACCCGGTGATGAGGTAGCCCGAGATCACGAAGAAGACGTCCACCCCGACGAAACCTCCGGACGGCCACCCGGTGAGGTGGGCCAGGACCACGAGCCCGACGGCGATGGCGCGCAGCCCCTCGATGTCGGGGCGGAAGGACGGTGGGGCGGGGGTGCGGTCGCGGCGGATCGTGTCCGTCGTGCTCACAGGGTGGCTCCTGAGGGGGCGTTCGGGGCCATGGGTCAGCGGCGACCCTAACGGTCAGCAGCACGCCGTCGGAGCGGCTGGGGTATGCGCGGGCACGGCGGCGTGACGAGTCACACGACCGTCCCGGACGCCGGACCCCGCCACGCCGGGCGCCGCGGTCAGGCCGGGGCGCCCCGGTGGCTCACTCCCACTCGATGGTGCCCGGCGGCTTGCTCGTCACGTCGAGCACGACCCGGTTGACCTCGCGCACCTCGTTGGTGATGCGGCCGGAGATCCGGGCCAGCACGTCGTACGGCAGGCGGGTCCAGTCCGCGGTCATGGCGTCCTCGGAGGACACCGGCCGCAGCACGATCGGATGGCCGTAGGTGCGTCCGTCGCCCTGGACGCCGACCGAGCGGACGTCAGCGAGCAGCACGACCGGGCACTGCCAGATGTCGCGGTCGAGGCCGGCGGCGGTCAGCTCCTCGCGGGCGATGGCGTCGGCGGCGCGCAGGACCTCCAGCCGCTCGGCGGTGACGTCGCCGACGATCCGGATGCCCAGCCCGGGGCCGGGGAACGGCTGGCGCCAGACGATGCCCTCGGGGACGCCGAGCTCGAGCCCGACCTGGCGCACCTCGTCCTTGAACAGGGTGCGCAGCGGCTCGACCAGCTTGAACTGCAGGTCCTCGGGCAGGCCGCCGACGTTGTGGTGGCTCTTGATGTTGGCCGCGCCGGTGCCGCCGCCGCTCTCGACCACGTCGGGGTAGAGCGTGCCCTGGACCAGGAACTCCACCGGGTGACCCTCGGCGTCGGCCGACCCGACGACGTCGCGCGCGGCCTGCTCGAAGACGCGGATGAACTCCCGGCCGATGATCTTGCGCTTCTCCTCGGGGTCGGACACCCCGGCCAGCGCGGTGAGGAACTGCTCCCTGGCGTCGACGACGACCAGGTCGACCCCGGTCGCGGCGACGAACTCCTGCTCGACCTGCTCGGCCTCGCCGGCTCGCAGCAGCCCGTGGTCGACGAACACGCAGGTCAGCTGGTCGCCGACGGCCTTCTGCACCAGGGCCGCTGCCACCGAGGAGTCGACGCCGCCGGACAGGGCGCACAGCACGTGGGCGTCGCCGACCTGCTCGCGGATCGCGCCGACGAGGTCCTCGACCACGTTGGAGGCGGTCCACGTCGGCTCCAGCCCGGCGCCGCGCAGGAGGAAGTTCTCCAGCACGCGCTGGCCGAAGGTCGAGTGGATCACCTCGGGGTGCCACTGCACGCCGTAGAGCTTGCGCTCGTCGTCCTCGAACGCGGCCACCGGTGCGCCCGGGGTGGAGGCGGTGACCCGCATCCCGGCCGGCGCCTCGGAGACCGAGTCACCGTGGGACATCCACACCGACTGGTCGGCGGTCTGGCCGTTGAACAGCGTCGAGCTCGTGTCGGACACCGAGGCCATGGTCGCGCCGTACTCGCGCAGGCCGGTGTGGGCGACGGTGCCACCCAGCGCCCTGACCATCGACTGGAAGCCGTAGCAGATGCCGAACACCGGTACGCCGGCCTCGAGCAGCGCGACGTCCAGTGCCGGTGCGCCCTCCTCGTAGACCGAGGAGGGCCCGCCGGAGAGCACCACGGCGGCCGGGTCCTTGGCGAGCATCTCCGCCACCGGCATCGTGTGCGGGACGACCTCGCTGTAGACGTTGGCCTCACGCACCCGCCGGGCGATCAGCTGGGCGTACTGCGCCCCGAAGTCGACGACGAGGACGGGCCGGGCCTGCAGCGCTTCAGTCACGCGGCAAGGCTACCGGCGGCCAGCTGGCCCTCGACCTCCCGGGCCACCTTGGGCTCGACGATGAACGGGAGCACGGGGACGAAGCCCACCAGCATGATCCGGACCATCCGCGGCAGGCTCCAGCCCACCTTGAAGCCCAGGTTGGCCGTGGCGACGACGTAGACGAAGTACAGCAGCCCGTGGATCGGGCTCCACGTCTCCGACGGCTTGGCGTTGCCCAGCACGTAGTGGATGAACACCACGATGCACAGGATGAACAGCGCGACGCCGGCCACGATCGACATGACCTTGTAGTAGCCGAGGGCCTTGCGGACGGACTCCGCCCGTGCGCTGTCGATCGCCTGCTCAGACATCAGTGACCTCTTTCCGGACCTTCTGGGGGGCCGGCGCGGGCCGCGCCGGGGACTGCTCTCGGGTGTGCTCGTCGCGGACCATCCTCCACCACATGTAGAGGGCGAAGAGCGCGAAGACCCACCACTGCACGGCGTATCCCGCGTTGCGCAGGGCCAGCCCCCCGCCGGCCGGCGGGGGCGGTGGCACCCGGACGATGCCGGCCGTCGCCGTGGTCACGTCGGGCTGCTCGGCGGTGGCGAAGACGAACGCGTTGTAGATCTGCCCGCCCCAGCGGTTCACCAGGTGCGCGAGGTCGACCGAGGCGAGCTGGCCGTCCGGGAGAGCGGCACCAGTGTCGTTCGGCGACTCCGCCGGCGCCAGGCTGCCGGTCACGGTGACCTGGCCGGTCCCGGACGGGCGGCTGGCCGCCGACGGCTCGGTGACGAACCCGCGCACGACGGCCAGGCGCGCCCCGGTGCCGTCCACCACCAAGGGCGTGACGACCCAGTAGCCCCGCGCGCCGTGGAGCAGGCGAGGGGTCACGAGGACCTGCCCCGCGGCGTCGTACCGGCCGGTGGCGGTGACCCGGCGGCCGGAGCCGTCGGCGGGGAACTGTGCCTGCGGCTGCACCACCGCGTTGAGCGCGGCCACCGGGCGCTTCGGGGCAGCCTTGACCGCCTCGGCGCGGCCCCTGTCGCGGGCGACGTTGAGCTGCCACAGGCCGAGCATCGTGAAGGTGACCATGACGACCACGACCAGGGCCAACAGCCCCAGCCAGCGGGGTCGTAGGGCGGTCCGCAGCACGACCTCAGGCTAGGTGACGTGGCTGGGCGCCCGGCGACCGCCCGCCGGGGTTGACCTCAACTGCGCTTGATGTCGTCCCATCGGGTCATGCCGCCGCCCCCTCGCGCACGCCGAAAATCGGTGTCCGGGCTTCAGTCCCGACCCATACCGTGGATCCCCTGATGCAGCCGCTTCCCTACGCCGACCCCGGCGCTCCCGACCTGCGCAGCCCGGCCCGACTCCTGTGGTGGATCGCCCGGGGACAGTGGCGCACCCTGTTGTGCGGCATCTGCTTCGGCGTGGTCTGGATGGTCAGCCAGGCGCTGCTGCCGCTGGCGGTCAGCCGCGGCATCGACCAAGGGATCATCGGTGACGACACGAGCCGCCTGCTGCTGTGGGGCGGGGTGATCCTGCTGCTCGGGGCCATCGGGGCCGGCGCGGGGGCCGCCCGGCACCGCTTCGCCGTGGAGAACTGGCTGCGCTCCTCCTTCCGCTCCGTGCAGCTGATCGGCTACAAGGGCGCCGACACCGGCGAGGCCCTGCCGCGCACCATGCCGACCGGCGAGGTGGTCGCGACGGTCGCCTCCGACTCGATGCGCCTCGGTGGCCTGTACGACGTGACCGCCCGCTTCGCGGGCGCGATCGTGTCCTACGTCGTCGTCGCCGTCGTCCTGCTCGGCACGAGCCGGCCGCTCGGCCTCCTGGTGCTGCTGGGGGTGCCCGTCCTCGTGGCGTCCCTGTCGTTCATCCTGCGGCCGCTGCAGAAGCGCCAGGCCGCCCAGCGCGAGGAGTCGGGCCGGCTGACCACGCTCGGCGCCGACACCGTCGCCGGGCTGCGGGTGCTGCGCGGCATCGGCGGGGAGCAGACGTTCCTGCGCCGCTACGAGGCGCAGTCGCAGCAGGTGCGCCGGGTCGGCGTCAACGTCGCCGGCGTGCAGGCGGCCCTGGATGCCGCCCAGGTGCTGCTGCCGGGGGTCTTCGTCGTGCTGGTCACCTGGCTCGGCGCGCGGTTCGCCCTCGAGGGCACCATCACCCCCGGTGACCTGGTCGCCTTCTACGGCTACTCCGCCTTCCTGGTCATCCCGCTGCGGACCGCGACCGAGTTCGCCGACCGGGCCACCCGCGCCGTCATCGGGGCCCGCAAGATCATCCGCGTGCTCTCGGTCGAGCCCGACCACACCGACCCCGCCCCGGGCGGCGCCACCGTGCCCGAGCCCGCTGCCGGCGCCACCCTGGTCGACCCCACCAGCGGGGTGAGCATCGAGCCCGGCACGCTGACCGCGGTGGTCACCGCGCGGCCGGAGGAGTCCTCGGCCCTGGCCGACCGCCTCGGCCGCTTCGGCCACACGCGCACCCACGCCCGGCTCGACGGCGTGCCCCTGGCCGACCTGCCGCTGGCGGCGGTGCGACGGCGGATCGTGGTCAGCGAGACCGACCCGCGCCTGTTCACGGGCACCCTGCGCGACGAGCTCGACCCCCGCGGGCACCACGACGACGCCGCGATCCTGGCGGCGCTGTCCGTGGCCAGCGGCGAGGACGTGCTCGAGGCGCTGCCCGACGGCCTGGACAGCGAGGTCGAGGAGCGCGGCCGGTCCTTCTCCGGGGGCCAGCGCCAGCGGCTGGCTCTGACCCGGGCGCTGCTCACCGGGGCCGACACCCTCGTCCTGGTCGAGCCGACCAGCGCGGTCGACGCCCACACCGAGGCGCGGATCGCCGGTCGGCTGGCCCGGGCCCGGGCCGGGCGCACCACCGTGGTCATGACCGCGAGCCCGCTGGTGCTCGACCAGGCCGACCGGGTCGTGTTCCTGGAGCACGGCACGGCGGTCGCGTCCGGGACCCACCGCGAGCTGATGGCGAGCTGCACGGCATACCGCGACACCGTCGTGCGAGGGGAGGACGGCTGACATGGCCCTGACCACCGAACCGGCGACCCGCACCCTGCCGGTGGCCGACACGGCATCCGTGCGCGCCCACGCCCGCGGGCTGCTGCGCGAGCACCGGGTCGCGATGAGCCGCGTCGTCGGCCTGCACGCGCTGGCCGCCCTTGCGGCACTGGTGGCGCCGCGACTCGTCGGCAACCTGGTCGACGCCGTCACCCACGGCACGACGCAGCAGCACGTCGACACCCTGGCCCTCTGGCTGGCGGCGTCGGTCGTCGTGCAGACGGCGCTCATGTGGGCCGCGCGGCGCGAGTCGTTCGTCATGGGCGAGACGGTGTTCGCCCAGCTGCGTGAGCAGTTCGTCGCGCGGGTCACCTCGCTGCCGCTGTCCACCGTCGAGCGCGCCGGCACCGGCGACCTCGTCTCGCGCACGACCAACGACGTCGAGGCGCTCTCCCAGGTGGTGCGCTTCGGCATCCCGTCGCTGTTCGTCGCGGTCGTCACCACGGTGCTCACCGTGACCGCCGCGGTCGTCACCGGCCCGCTGGTCGCCCTGCCGATCGTGCTGGGCGTGCCGATCATGTGGCTGTCGACCCGCCGCTACCTGCGACTGGCGCCGGACGGCTACCTGCGCGAGCGCGCCACCTACGCCGTGGCCAACGGCGTCATCACCGAGACCGTCGACGGTGCCCGCACCATCGACGCCCTCGGCCTGCGCCCCCAGCGCCGCCGGCGCATCGACGAGGCCATCCGGGCCTGCTTCGACGCCGAGGTCTACACGCTGCGGCTGCGGCTGGTCTGGTTCCCGCAGATCGAGTTCGCCTACCTGCTGCCGGTCGCCGGCGCCCTCGTCTGGGGCGGCTGGCTCGTCGCCGCCGGGCACACGACCGTGGGGACAGTGACCACGGTGGTGCTCTACGTCCAGCAGCTGGCCGGCCCGCTCGACGAGCTGCTCAGCTGGCTCGACGAGATCCAGGTCGGGGCCACGTCCCTGGCCCGGGTCATCGGCATCGCCGACGTCCCGCCGGACCGCGAGGCCACCGGCGAGGAGCCGGCCGACCGCCACGTCGAGGTCGATGACGTGCGCTACAGCTACCGCTCCGGCCGCGACGTGCTCAAGGGCGTCTCCCTGTCCCTGACGCCGGGCGAGCGCCTCGCCATCGTCGGGCCCTCCGGCGCAGGCAAGTCCACGCTCGGCCGGCTCCTGGCCGGCATCGACGGCCCGCGCAGCGGCCGGGTCGAGGTCGGCGGGGTGCGCCTGGTCGACCTCGAGCTCGACCGGCTGCGCGGCGAGGTCGCCCTGGTCACCCAGGAGCACCACGTCTTCGTCGGCACCCTGGCGGACAACCTGCTGCTGGCCCGCCCCGGCGCCAGCCGCGAGGTCCTGCTCGACGCGCTGGCCGCCGTCGATGCCGCCGACTGGGCGCAGGCCCTGCCGGACGGTCTCGACACGGTCGTGGGCAGTGGCGGCCACCGGCTGACCGAGGCCCAGTCCCAGCAGCTGGCGCTGGCCCGGCTGGTGCTGGCCGACCCGCACACCCTGGTCCTGGACGAGGCGACCTCGCTGCTGGACCCGCGGGCCGCCCGCCACCTCGAGCGCTCGCTCGCGGCGGTGGTCGAGGGCCGCACGGTGGTGGCCATCGCGCACCGGCTGCACACGGCGCACGACGCCGACCGGGTCGCGGTGGTCGAGGACGGGGACATCAGCGAGATCGGCACGCACCACGAGCTGATCGCCGCCGACGGCGCCTACGCCGCGCTGTGGCGCTCGTGGCGGGACGAGCCGGAGCCGGCCGGCCAGCCGGCCGGCGGCTCGTGAGCGGGCGGGGACGGCCGGTCCGAAAACTGCTGGGAACTCGGGCAAAACCACCCGTAACCCGGGTGTCCCGGCGTCGTTTCCATGGCGGTCGGGCGCTCACGCCCTGGCCAC
>NZ_DASVZH010000253.1:0-1925 GCF_036391795.1 Oryzihumus sp. | reverse complement strand
CGACTGGCCCACGCGGCCGAGGAGCTCGCCGCCCGCCGGGGCTCCTCCGCCGTCGTCGCGCTTGCGCCGCCCACGGGCAGGCCGCTGTTCACGTCGCTGGGCTACACCCCGGCGAGCAGCGTGACGTTCATGGTCTCCCCGGCACCGGTCATGGCGGCGAGCGCCTGAGCCGGTGCCGGCACGCCGGACCGGCCTGAGGGGTTGGCCGATTACTTACGCTCCCGTAACCTACGAGAGCGTAAGTAATCTGCTGGAAGGAACCCCCATGTCCCGTGTCTGGTCCCAGACCGACCTGCTCCGCGAGCTCGACCAGGTGGTCGAGGGAGAGCTCAACCGGCACACCAAGGTCGCCAAGGAGTGGTTCCCCCACGACTACGTCCCCTGGAGTGAGGGGCGCAACTTCGACGGGCTCATGGGCGGGGAGGCCTGGAGCGAGGACGACGCCGACATCCCCGACGTGGCCCGCTCGGCGCTCATCGTCAACCTGCTCACCGAGGACAACCTGCCGAGCTACCACCACGAGATCGCGCTGATCTTCGGCCGCGACGACGCCTGGGGCGACTGGGTGCACCGCTGGACCGCCGAGGAGGGCCGGCACGGCATCGCCATGCGCGACTTCATGCTGGTCAAGCGCCTCGTCGACCCGGTGGCGCTCGAGCGCTTCCGGATGCAGCACATGTCCCAGGGCTACGAGTCCGCCCACTCCGGGGAGCTGCTGCACTCCCTGGCCTACGTCTCCTTCCAGGAGCTGGCCACGCGCGTCTCGCACCGCAACACCGGCAAGTTCACCGAGGACCCGATGGCCGAGCAGCTGCTCGCCCGGATCGCCGCCGACGAGAACCTGCACATGATCTTCTACCGCAACCTGCTCGACTCGGCCCTGCAGGTCGCGCCGGACCAGACGATGCAGGCGATCCTCGAGGTCGTGAAGGGCTTCCAGATGCCCGGCACCGAGATCCCCGGCTTCCAGCGCAAGGCCGTCGAGATGGCCGTCGCCGGCATCTACGACCTGCGCCAGCACCGCGACGACGTGGTCATGCCGGTGCTGCGCTTCTGGAAGGTCTTCGAGCTCGAGGGCCTGTCCGCCGAGGGCGAGAAGGCGCGCACCGAGCTCGCCGAGTTCATGGACGGGCTGGAGAAGCAGGCACTGCGGTTCGAGGACAAGCGGGAGACGCTCAAGGCCCGTATGGCGTCCCGCTGAGTCCCAGCCCCCGGACCCGTCGCTTGACCGAACACCCCTCGGCCCGCGTTTCCGACCGCTGAGGCGGCCCGGACGCGGGCTGAGGCGTGTCCTGATGAGGTCAGGTGAGCGGCTTGTGCCAGGCGTGCATGGCGAAGATCGTCTCCAGCCCGGCCCGGCGGTAGACCCCGGGCGCGCCGGTCGGGTTGTCGCTGTCGACCCCGAGGCGGACCCTGGCGTAGCCCTCACGCCGGGCCACCTCGAAGGCGTGGTGCAGCAGTGCCGAGGCCACGCCCCGCCCGCGGGCCTGCGCCAGGGTGCCGAGCGACTGGATGTAGAGCGCGTCCTCGTTCGCCATGCGCCGGCTGGCGAGCATCACCGCGGCCGGCTCCCCGTCGAGCTCGGCCAGGAACCACAGGCTCGGGTCGAACCCGGCGCTGGCGCGCCAGCGGGAGAGGAAGGCGTCGTAGCCCTCCGGCTCCTTGCCCCAGTGCCCGGCGAAGCTCTCCTCCTTGAGCCGGTGCGCGAGCCGGGTGTCGTCCTCGTCCTCGAAGCGGACCGTCCGGACCGCCAGGCCGGGCACCGCGGGGCCGGGCCGCGGCGACGGGGGCACGTCCCCGCTCATCCGCCAGAACGTGCGCACCTGCTCGAAGCCGGCCGCCGCCAGCCGGCGCTCGTGGACCGCGTCGCCCTGGACCGACCCGGTGTCCAGCAGGGGCACCTCGCCGGACCACCCGGCATACCG
>NZ_DASVZH010000252.1:0-7418 GCF_036391795.1 Oryzihumus sp. | reverse complement strand
GAGCCGCCGACTTCCCTGCGGGTGCCGTGGCGGGGCTCCCGCTCGGTGCCGTGGCGCTCGCCGACTGGCCCGGCAGTGGCTGGCCGGTGACCTGGCTCCACGTCGGCTTGAGCGCCGGGTCGTTGCTCTTGACCAGCATCGGGTTGGTGTCCGGGAACTGCTGGTAGTGGCGGTACATCATGTCGGCGGGGTCGAAGATCCCCCAGCCGTAGCCGCCGTTGGAGTTCTGCACCGCCGGGAAGCTCGACCCCACCCGGCGGAAGCCGTAGACCCACGCCGGGTTGCCGGCCTGGTCCGTGCCCTTCTTCAGGCCGGGGGTGTGGACCATCATCTGCAACAGCTGGTTGGCCGTGGCCCGCGGGAAGTGCGACCACACTGCCGCCAGGCCCCCGGACACCAACGGCGTCGCGAGCGAGGAGCCGTTCGCCTGGTAGCTGGCGGTCTTCCACCCCCCACCCACGTGCGAACCGAGGAGCATGCCCACGCCCGGTGCGGCGATGTCGACGAAGCCGGCGTTGCTGGCCCCCTGAGCGGCGCCGGGACCGAGCTTGCCTCGACGGTCCACGTAGTTGACCGACACCACGCCGTTGGCGAGCGCGGGGTAGCCCACCGAGCCGTGGTCGTCGGTGCCCGACACGAGGATCACGCCCGCGCGCTGCGCCCTGGCGACCGCCGCGATGAACTTCTCGCGGAAGAAGGTGCCGTCGAAGCTCATGCTGACGATCTTCGCCCCGTCCTTGACCGCCTGGTCGAGGGTCCGGGCCATGAGGTCGTCCTGGCCGGCCAACGAGCACTCCTCGTTGTCGCGGACCGCGACGGTGTAGTAGCGCAGCGTGGCGTCCGGGGCGATGCCCCGCACGCCGTCCCGACCGTCGGTGCCCTGGCCAGTCCCCACGATCATCGAGGCGACGTTGGTGCCGTGGTCGGCGTTGGTGTCGCTGGCCGTCGGGGCGGTGCCCTTGTCACAGAACGTCTTCACCGACGCGAGTCGCCCCTTGAGCTCCGGCACGTCCGGGTCGACCTGGTCGTCGAGCACCGCCACCGTGATGCCCTTGCCGGTGCCATAGCGGTGAAGCTCGTCATAGCCCATCGCGGAGTACCACCACGTCGAGGGCGGGGCAGCGGTGTCCGCAGGTGCTGCCGTGGTCGCCTGCGCCGCCGTGAGCCCCTGACCCGGCGTCGAGGCAGCGGCACCTGTCGCAGCGGCCATGACGAGCGCCACGGCTGCGGTAGCGGCGGCCGTCAGGCGGCGGCGAGGCTTCCGGGTCACGTGCGTCCCTCCTTGTCGACCGGTGGTGCTCAACCAGTCGGCTTGTCGCTGGCGTAGGGGTCCTGGCCGGCGTTGACCTTGACGTCGTGCTGGTCGCCGTTGCTCCCCGTCGACGCGGCCGGCGTCACTGTGGCCGGGCTGTCGGTGACCGCCGCCGCACCGGAGGAGTCCGGGGTGCCCGCCGACGGGGGGTTGCCTGTGCCCGCCTGCTGCTGGCGCAGGGCCTCCTGCTCCAGCGCCTGCTGCCTGTGGTGGGCGCGCGTCGCCTCGTCCGAGTGGTTCGCGTGCGTGTACTTCCGGTTCTCCTCGAGCGTCCCACCGTCGCTTCCGAAGCCGGCGAACACGGACTGGGCGCGGTGGTCGCGGCGCTCCATGTGCTCGGCGACCTTGAGCAGGTTGCGCTGGTAGGTGGCGACGTCCTTCTGCACACCCTCGAGCGTCGCGACGTAGATGTCGTAGGCGGCCTCGTAGACCTGGCCGAACGTCTGGCACGCGGGGATGTCCGAGAACGAGTCCGCGCTGAGCCCGGTCGAGGTGACCTTCTTGTGGCTGGTCTTCGCGTGCTCGGTCCAGACCGCCCCCTTGGAGTGGGCCAGCCGGCGGATCATCTCGAAGTCGTACTCGGCGTGCTGTCCCCCCGAGTAGCCGCCCCCTGCCTCTGCCGGGTGATTCATCGCGTTTCCCCTTTCACGCGGTCGTGCCGGTCACTCGCAGCTGTCGCGGCACGTGCCGGAACCCCGAGCGCGGCTCCGGCACGACCGTGGCGGCTACCAGAGGTTGGTGTTGTGCTTCTCGCCCTCGGAGTAGTCCTGGTGGCTGGCGTCGACGGCGGTGCCGATGTCGGCCAGCAGCTGCTTCATGTCCTGGATCGCCGAGGTCCACTGGGCCTTGGCCTGGGTGTAGGCCTCGGAGGCCGAACCCGTCCAGTCCGAACGCAGCGGGGCGAGGGACTGGTCCATCTGCTGCAGCTTGCTGTCGATGTTGTTGGCACCGGCCTTGATGTCGCCGGCCGCCTGCTGGAGTGCGCCGAACTCAACCTTGAACATGTGCGTTCCCCCTGATTCAGCCGAGACGGGACTGGAGCTTGCTGAACGACGACTGCGCCGAGTCGTCGCGCTGGGTGTAGGTGCTCTGCGACGAGCGCAGGTTGGCCTCGAAGCGGTCCAGCGCGTCGATGATCTTGCGCGAGTCCTCGTCCCAGCGGTTCATCGCGGACTGGAAGCTCGTCGAGCCCGAGCCCTTCCACTGCGCGCCGATGCCTGCGAGCTTGCCCCGCAGCGCGCTCAGCTCGGAGTTCAGCTGGTCGCGGGTGTCGGAGATGATCTTGGCGCCCCGGTCAATTGCACCATCGGCAGCTGAGACTTCACCGGCCATGTTTGCCTCCCCTGTGACGTGGCCCCCCCACGGGGCGCGTGACGTGTCGTGTCGTGTGGCATGCACGTGCCTCAGCCCCGTCGGGACGAGGCCGCGAGCAGACTAGCCCATACGGACTAGTCCTCGGCAGACCTTCGACCTGACTATGCTCGACCCGCCCTCGGCCGTGACGCTCGAGGCGTGCACGCCGTGACCGTCACCCGGGGAGGGGCCCGTGACCCAGACCAGCACTGCCGCGACCACGTTGATCCGCCTGTCGGTGACCGCAGGCACGCGGCGGGCCGACCTCGGACTGCCGGGCGGGATCCCGGTCGCCGAGATCATCCCCGAGCTCGCGCGTGAGCTCGGCCTGCTCGACCTCGACGCCATCTCGCAGGGCTTCCGGCTCGTCCGGCACGACGGGATCCCCGTCGAGCCCGACCGCAGCCTGGCGGCACAGGGCGTGGAGGACGGGTTCGTCCTCGCCCTCGAGCCGGCCGGCGACGCGGTGGAGACCAAGGTCTACGACGACGTGGTCGAGGCGGTGGCCGACCTCGTCGAGTCACAGTTCGCCCCCTGGACGGCGGAGAACAGCGCCCGCACCGCGCTCGGCGCCTCCGTCGTGTTCTTCCTCGCCGGCGCCGTAGCCCTGTTCACCGCCCGCGGGCACGGGGCGCTCGTCATCGCCTTGGGTGCGGTCGTCGCGGTCCTGCTCGTGGTCGTCGCCGCCGTCCTGGCGCACACGCGCGACCAGCACGTGCCCGCCGCCGCCCTGGCCGTGGTCGCCACCGCGTATGCCGCGGTGGCCGGCTTCGCGGTGAGCACGCACGGCACCGTGTGGGCACGGCCGCTGCTCTACGCCGGGGCTGCGATGTGCGTCGCGGGCATCGCCGGAGCCGTGGCGGTGACCCAGTACCGCTCCATGGTCGGCGCGTCCGCCGCCGTCGGGCTCGCGCTGGGGGTGGTCGGCGCCCTGACTGCGTTCACCGGCTGGGCCGTCGCCGGGATCTGCGCCGTGATGCTGGCCGTCGCCGTCATCACCAGCAACCTCCTCCCCTGGCTGGCGGTCTCCTCCAGCCGCCTGTCCACCCACTCCGCCCGCACCGAGGCCGAGATCTACGCCGACGCCCCGCGGGTCGAGCGCGCAGCCGTGCGCCGCCAGGTCCGGCTCGGCCATCAGCTGCTGCTGGCGCTGAGCATGGCCACCGGCCTGGTCGCCCTGGTGTGCGCCCCGCAGGCCGCGTCTGGCGGGGTGCTTGGCACGGTCCTGGGCGCGACAGCGTTCGCCGCGGTCCTGCTGCGCACCCGGCACAGCCGCACCCGCTCCAGCGTCCTGGTGGCCATGGTCGTCGGTGTGCTCGGCCTCGCCGTCGTCGGCGTCAGCGCCGCCCTGACCCACCCGTCGTGGCGGCCGTTCATGGGCGTGGCCCTCGCCGGCGCCGCTGCCGTCGTGGTCGCTCTCGCCCTGCTCGCGCCCCGCTCCCGCGTGGGCCTGGGCCGGGTCGCCGACGCCCTCGACGGGGCCTGCCTCGTGGCCCTGCTGCCGCTCTCGCTCGCGGCGGCAGGGGTCTTCTGAACGTGACCCAGCAGACATTTGCCGCAATCGACCGCCGACCGTAAGGTTCCCACGACTCCGTCACGGAGCCGGGGGCACGACTTCTGACCACCTCAAGGGGGGACCTGTGACTTCCACGCGCCGTCTCAGTGCCATTGCCGCCGCCGGCCTGACCACCGCCTGCCTCGTGGGCGCGACGCCGTGGGTGGCACAGGCACACACGCTCGACACCGGGGTCCGGGTGGCCGCCGCGGTTCCCGCGGACGAGCTGCCGACCCCCACCGACACGCCCACTGACACGCCGACGGACACGACGCCGCCGACCACCCCGAGCGACACGTCCACGGACACGCCGACGGACACGATGACGTCCAGCTCGTCGACGACCACCACCGAGCCGCCGACCGACGGCGGCGGCGGCATCACGATCACCGCCACGCTGCCGTCCGTCCCGGGCCTGCCGGGTGGCAACGGCAACGGCAACGGAAATGGCAACGGGAACGGCAACGGCGGCTCGGTCCCGACCGGCGGCCTCGGTGGCGGCAACGCCGGCGCCGACGGCGCGATCCAGGACGGCGCGTGCGGCGGCCTGCTCTGCGCCGGCAGCTCCTACGAGAACGTTGTGGGCGCCCAGGCCCCGGCGCGCCCCCAGGCCCCGGCCCAGTCGAGCAACCCGGTGCTGGCCTACACCGGCGCCAACATCGTCCCGCTGCTGTCCCTCGCCGCAGCCCTGCTGATGCTGGGCATCGGAACCCTCGTGGTGCGTTCGCGGCTCCAGGCGGCCCACCAGCGGCGGCACTGACGCGAGGGGCACGGCATACACCTCGGGCGGGGCGGACCACCATCGGCGGGCCGCCCCGCCCTGTCGCTCTCACACGGTGAAGGCAGGGAACCTCTGTGGCAACCAAGAAGGACCTGGTCGAGGCTCAGTCGTTCAGCCGCCGGCGGCTCACCACCGCCTTCGTCAGCGGCTCGCCGGGCGGCCGTGAGGTCGAGCCGCAGCGCCCGCTGCGCGCCGTCGTCGGCGGCATCGCACTGTCGGTGCTCCTGGGCCTGGGTGGCCTCGCGGCGGGCGCCCTGCAGCCCTCGCTGCCCGCCGGCTGGGACGACAACTCCCTGGTGATCGCCAAGGCCAGTGGCGCGCGCTACGTCGCCATCAAGCAGGTCCTCTACCCGATCATCAACACCTCCAGTGCCCGCCTGCTGATCCCGGCCGACTCCTTCAAGGTCGTCACCGTCGACGACGACAAGATCACCCGGTCACCGCGCGGCGCCACGATCGGCATCCTCGGGGCCCCTGACTCCCTGACCCCCCGCGAACGCCTGGTGCGCAGCGGGTGGGTCTCCTGCGCCGGCCGCACCGGCGGCGTCCGCACCACCCTCGGGTCGGGGACCGCGAGCACTCCGGCCAGGGACAAGGCCGTGGTGGTGCGCACCGGCGGACAGCTCTTCGTGGTGACCGGCGGACACCGCCTGCCGGTGGCCAAGGGTGACGGGCCGGGGGTGCTGCGCGCGCTCGGGCTCGACGGCGCCACGCCGGTCGAGGCCCCGGCGGCGTGGACGAACCTGTTCCCCAGCGGGCCGGAGCTGAGCCCCCTGACCCTCGACGGCGTGGGCCGCACCGTGGCGGGTCTGCCCCATGGCGCCACCGTCGGCTCGGTGCTCGCCGTGGCCACGCCGGGCGGCGACCCGCGGCGCTACCTCGTCACCCCCGGCGGCGACCTGGCCCTGCTGCCGCCCTTCGCCTACGCCCTCTACCAGCTCGGCTCGGGCCGCGACGTCGGCGAGGACATCGCGGCCACCCCCGCCGAGGTGGGCTCGCTGCGCACGACCGACAGCTCGATCGTGCCGTCGCAGTGGCCCGAGCAGGTGCCCTCGGCCCTGGACGGGGTGCCGTGTGCCACGCTCACCTCCGGACCGACCACCGTGCCGAGCGTCGCGCTCAGCACCGCACCCTCCGTGGTCACCCCGGCGCAGGGCACGCTGACCACGGTCGAGGGGGGTGCCGGCGCCCTCGTGCGGGCGATCGGCGACAACATCATCAACCGCGGCCCGGTGCTGGCCATCGACCAGACCGCCACGGCCTACTCGGTCGAGGGCGGTGACGACGTGCTCGCACGGCTGGGCTACGCCAAGGGTGACGTCACCCCCGTGCCGCAGGCGTGGCTGGAGCTGTTCCGTTCCGGGCCGACCCTGTCGGTCAGGGCCGCGTCGTCCGCGATCTCGACCGGCCGCTGATGCGTGCCCGCCGGCTGCTCGCCCTCGCCGCGGCCACGAGCATCGCGGCCACCGGGCTCATCGTCTCCGCGCCGACCGTGGCCCAGGCGCAGGAGTGCAACCCCAAGATCGCCCAGCTGGTCAAGGACACTCCCCCGGCGCTGCAACGGCTCAACGCGCGCTACGCCTGGGGCGTCGCCACCGGACGCGGGGTCGTCGTGGCGGTCGTCGACTCCGGGGTCGACCGGCACAACAAGCACCTGCAAGGCGCCCTCGTACCCGGCAAGAGCTTCGTGCCCGGGCTGACGGCCGATGGCGACGAGGCCGGCCACGGCACCGCCATCGCCGGCGAGATCGCCGCTCGCCAGGTCCCCGGATCCGGTGTGGTCGGGCTGGCCCCGGACGCCAGGATCATGCCCGTGCGGGTCTTCTTCGGCGCCGACGACCAGAGCCGCGCCGCGGGGGTGGGGCCGCGGCCCGACCGCATCGCCGCGGGCATCCGCTGGGCGGCCGACCACGGGGCGCAGGTCATCAACGTCTCGATGAGCACCCCCACCGACGACGCCCGGCTGCGTGACGCGGTGCAGCATGCGACCGACCGGGGTGCGCTCGTGGTGGCCTCCGCCGGCAACCGCACCACCGCGGAGGACAAGAGCGACGGGGTGCGCTACCCCGGCGGCTATCCCGAGGCCGTCGCGGTCTCGGCGGCCGACCTCGCCGACTCCGTCACCGACGACTCGATCCACGGGCCGCACGTCGACCTCTCGGCGCCGGGCACCAACATCCTCACCACCTACTACGGCGCCGGTGACTGCCTCATCAGCGCCGAGGGCGAGTCGACCAGCTTCGCCACCGCCTACGTCTCGGCGTCGGCGGCCCTGCTGGCCCAGCAGTTCCCGCACGCCACCCCTGCCGGCTGGAAGCACCGGCTCGAGGTGACCGCCTCCCGCGAACGCCGCGACGGGCGCGACGACCGGGCCGGCTGGGGGCTGGTGCAGCCCTACGAGGCCCTGACCGCCGTGA
>NZ_DASVZH010000251.1:0-7563 GCF_036391795.1 Oryzihumus sp. | reverse complement strand
GCTCGCGGTGCTCCGCGGACCCGGTCAGCGCGGACCAGGTCAGCAGGGCGTGGGCGATCGAGGACTGGCCGCACGGCTCGGCGTTGTCCGCGTCGCTGCGCGGACGGGTGAACAGCTCCTCGGCGTCGTCGGCGGTGTCGTGGAACCCGCCCCGGCCGTCGGCGAAGTGGCTCAGCGCCAGGTCCAGCACCATGCCCGCCACCTCGAGCCACTGCGGGTCGCCGGTGACCTGGTGCAGCGCCAGCAGCCCCTCGGCGAGGTCGCCGTGGTCGTCGGCGACACCGGCCGCGGCGCCCACCCGCCCGTCGCGGGAGGTGCGGCGCAGCCGACCGTCGACGAGGTGGGTGTCCACCACGAAGCGGGCGCAGCGGGTGGCCGCGTCGAGCAGGGCCGGGTCGTCCAGCAGCGCTCCTGCCTCGGCCAGCGCGGCGATGGCCAGGCCGTTCCAGGCGGTGACGACCTTGTCGTCGCGGCCCGGCTGGGGCCGCAGGTCGCGCGCCTCCTTCAGCCGTGCCCGCACGTCGGCCCACCACGCCGGGTCCGGCGGGTCGGCGTGCAGCTGCAGGGTGGACATGCCGTGCTCGAAGGTGCCGGCCTCGGTGACGTGCAGCAGCTGCGCGGCCAGCCGGCCGTCCTCCGGGCCGAGCACCTCCTCCAGCTGCTGCGGGGTCCAGGCGTAGGTCAGCCCCTCGACGCCGTCGGTGTCGGCGTCCAGCGCCGAGGCGAACCCACCCTCGGGGGTGCGCAGCTCACGGAGCAGGAAGTCCGCGGTCTCCCGCGAGACCCGTTGCGCCAGTGTCGATCCCGTGGCGCGCCACAGGTGCAGGTAGACGCGCAGCAGCTGGGCGTTGTCGTAGAGCATCTTCTCGAAGTGGGGGACCACCCAGGCGGCGTCCACGGCATACCGGGCGAAGCCACCCCCGACCTGGTCGTACATCCCGCCGCGGGCCATCGCCTCGCAGGTGCGCTCGACCATCTCCAGCGCTCGGGTCGACCCGGTGCGGGCGTGGTGGCGCAGCAGGGCCTCCAGGACCATCGACGGGGGGAACTTCGGGGCGCGGCCGAACCCGCCGTGCTGGTGGTCGAACGCGCCCGCGAGCTGCTCCTCGGCCCGGTCCAGGGCCGCGGCGTCCAGGGGCGCTGGCGGCGTCGACCGCGCGACCGCCTCGCGCAGCGCCCCGGCGATCCGGTCGCCCGCAGCCAGGACCTCCTCGCGCCGGGTCAGCCACGCGTCCTGGACCGCGGCGAGCAGCTGGAGGAACCCGGCCTTGGGGAAGTACGTGCCGGTGAAGAACGGCTCCCCGCCCGGGGTGAGCAGCGCGGTCATCGGCCAGCCGCCCTGGCCGTTCATCGCGGTGGTGGCGGTCATGTAGACCGCGTCCACGTCGGGCCGCTCCTCGCGGTCGACCTTGACCGCGACGAACCCCTCGTTGACGACGGCCGCGACCTCATCGTCCTCGAAGGACTGGTGCGCCATGACGTGGCACCAGTGGCACGCGGCGTAGCCGACGCTGAGCAGGATCGGCACGTCGCGGCGCCGCGCCTCGGCGAAGGCCTCCTCCGACCACGGCCACCAGTCGACAGGGTTGTCCGCGTGCTGGAGCAGGTAGGGGCTCGTTGCCGTCGCGAGTCGGTTGGCCATGTCTCCAACGTATGCCGTGTCTCCGGCGCTGTCCCCCGGCCGCCCGGTGCCGACCGAGGGGTCGCGTCAGCGCCGGGCAACGCGGCGGCAACTCATGGCAACACCTCGGACTGGTTCCCCACCGCCTTCTAGCGTCTCGACCTCCACACCGCACGCCTGCGCGGGACCGGGAAGGGGACGATTCGATGAGAGCAGTTCGAGCTGTCGGGCTGGCCGCAACGGCCTGCGTGATGCTTGCCGTGAGCGCCTGTGGGGCGGGAGCGGGCGGCGGCTCCTCCGACAGCAGGACACTGCACGTGCTCGTCGGGGCGAACGCCCAGCACGCCGCCGCGATGACGGCGTGGCAGAAGCGCATCGGGCAGCAGTTCCACCAGGCGACCGGCGGCGACCTGAGCTTCGACACCTTCGCGAGCGCGTCCGAGGAACAGACCAAGATCCAGACCTCGGTGGTGAGCGGGACCGGGCCCGACGTCTACCAGATCGGCACCACGTTCACGCCTGTCGCCTACAGCAGCCGCGCCTTCGCCACGCTCACCGACCGCGACTGGGCCACCATCGGCGGACGAGACCGGTTCTTCGGCCCGCAGCTGGCGATGGCCGGGCCGGACGCGAAGCACCAGATCGGGGTCCCGTTCGTGATGCGGCCCTACGCCATGGTCTACAACACCGCACTGTTCGCCAAGGCGGGGATCACCTCACCGCCGAAGACCTGGGACGAGCTGGTCGCCGACGCCCGCAAGCTCAACGACCCCGGGTCCGGGACCTGGGGCACCGCCATCGGCTACGCCGACGACTACGACCCGTGGAAGTACATCTGGACCAACACGCTGCAGTCCGGCGGCCGGTTGGTCAGTGACGACCTCACGAAGGCACAGCTCACCAGCCGGCCGGTGGCAGACTCCTTCGCCGCCTACTTCGGGCTGCTCACCAGCGACCACGTGGTCAACCCCAAGGCGGTCACCTGGAAGGCCTCCGACGCCCTGGCAGCGTTCGCCAACGGCCAGGTCGGCATCCTGCCGATGGTGACGCCCGGCGCGGAGCCGACGCTGCGCGCCGGCAAGGTCCACGGCTCCTATCGGTTCGCGCCGATGCCGACCATCCCGTTCGGGCACTCCAGCAGCCCGTCCGGCGCCCAGCCGGTGGGCACGATCGTCTCCGGCGACAACCTCGCGATTGCCGGCTACACCAAGCACAAGGACCTTGCCCTGACGTACGTCAAGCTCGTGACGGACCCGGAGAACCAGCTCTTCTACAACCAGACCTTCGGCGACCTGCCGGCCAACCAGCAGGCGGCCTCCGGGCTCGCGGCGAAGGACCCCCAGACGGCCGCGTTCCTCCAGGCCGAGCGGGCGGCACACCCCACCCCCTTCACCGGCGCCTGGGCACAGGTGCAGCTCGCCCTCGCCAACGTCGTCGTCCAGTCCCAGCCGGACCTCGCCTCCGGTCACGTGGACCCGGCCGCAACTGCCGCCAAGCTCGCTGCGGCGCAGAACACGGTGCAGCAGGCACTGGATCGGCAGCGCCGGTGACCCGGGTGTGGTCACGGCTGGCGGAGCGGCCGCTGTGGATCATGGCTCCCGGCCTCGGCCTGCTGCTCGTGATCGTCGGTGGCCCCTTCCTCGCCAGCGGCTGGATCAGCGTCATCGACCTCGACCAGGTGAGCCTGCGCGACTGGGTCGACGCGCCGTTCGTGGCCGCCGGCAACTACCTCGAGGCGATCCGCGCCGCGGGGATGCTCCACTCACTGTGGGTCAGCGTCGCCTTCGCGCTGGTCACGACCGCGATCGCTGCACCCCTCGGGGTCCTCGCGGCGCTGACCGTCAACGGGCGCTTCCGCGGTCAGGCGCTGGTGCGCTGCATCTACCTCGTCCCCTACGTCCTCCCGGGCTTCGTCACCGGCCTGCTCTGGCGGTTCATGCTCCAGCCCGACGGGGTGGTGAACCGGGTCCTCGGGACCCTCGGCCTGGGAGGCGGGAGGAACTGGCTGATCGGCGGGAACAGCTTCTGGTCCCTGGTCACGGTGGACGTCTGGGCCTCGTGGGCCTTCATCTACCTGATGTCTCTCGCCGGACTCCAGACGATCTCCCACGAGCTCTACGAGGCGGCCGAGGTGGACGGAGCCACGACACGGGACAAGCTGCGCTACATCGTGCTGCCGCAGCTGCGCGGTCCCCTCAGCCTGGCGCTGCTGCTCTCGACGCTGCAGCACTTCAACAACCTCACGCTGCCGTTCGTGCTCTTCGGGGTGCCGGCACCGGACCCGGTCAACCTGCTGCCGATGAACGTCTACACGACGTCCTTCCAGCAGTTCCGCTTCGGGCTCGGAGCAGCGATGTCGATGCTCACGCTGGTCATCCTCGTCGTGCCGGTCGGCTTCTACCTGCGCGCCACCCGCCTCGACGCGGTCAGGGAGGACTGATGGGCAGGCGCCACACCCAGCCCGCGATGATCCTGCCCCGTCCGGTGCACCTCGCCTGCACCGCGGTGATGGTCGCGGTCGCGGCAGCTCCGGTTGCGTTCCTGCTGCTCGTGTCCGTGATGCCGGACGCCGAGTCGGTGTCCGGCCGGCTGTGGCCGAGCCGCCTCGCCGTCGGGAACTACGTCCGGCTGTGGACCACCGTGCCGATGGCCCAGGGGCTGGCCAACAGCCTCGTCGTCGCCCTGGGCGCAGCCGTGCTGGCGACCCTGGCGGCGGTGGGCACGGCATACTGCCTCGTCCGCTTCACCTTCGTGGGGCGGCTGGTGCTGCTCCGGTCCCTCGTCGGGTTCCAGGCGCTGCCGGGCACGATGCTCATCCTGCCGCTGTTCGTGGTGTTCTCCTCCGCCCAGGCCTTCCTCGGGGTCCAGCTCGTCGGCTCGCGCGTCGGGCTCGTCGTCACCTACCTGACGTTCTCGCTGCCCTTCGCGACCTGGGTGATGGTGGTGCACCTGCGCAAGATCCCCGTGGCCCTGGAGGAGGCGGCCCGCATCGACGGAGCCAGCCGGCTCGGCGCGCTGTTGCGGGTGATCCTCCCGCTGTCCGTGCCGGGTATGGCGGTCGCCACGACCTTCTGCTTCCTCAACGGGTGGAACGACGTGGTCTTCTCCAGCATCCTCACCCAACCCGAGACGCGCACTGCCGCGATCGAGCTGCAGGTCTTCGCCCAGTCCCAGGAGGGTGGTGCGCTGCCCCTCTACGGGCAGCTGATGGCGGCGTCGGTGGTCTGCGCCGCACCCGTCGTCCTGCTCTCCGTGATCTTCCAGCGCCAGCTCGTCGGTGGACTCGCCACCGACGGCGTCAAGGGCTGACACCCCCGACACGACAGGAGTCATTGCCATGTGGACCCTCTCCGGCTTCGCCGACGAGATCTCGCCGGACCTCGAGGAGCAGTGCGAGCTGCTGGACACCCTGGGCATCCGGTTCATCGAGTTCCGCAGCGCGTGGGACACCAACGTGCTCGACCTCGACGACGACAAGATCGACGAGGTGCGCAAAACCCTTGCGGCGCATGGGATCTCGGCCTCCTCGGTCGGCTCTCCGATCGGCAAGATCTCCGTGCGCGAGGACTTCGAGCCGCACCTCGCCCGGTTCCGGCGCGCCCTGTGGGTGGCGGGGGAGCTCGAGGCGCCCTACATCCGGCTGTTCTCCTTCTTCATGCCCGAGGGGGAGGACCCCGCGGCGCACCGCGACGAGGTGCTCCGCCGGATGAGTGCCCTGGCGGCCGCGGCCGCGGGTCACGACGTGGTGCTCCTGCACGAGAACGAGAAGGACATCTACGGCGACGTGCCCGAACGATGCCTGGACGTCGTGGAGTCGGTGGGCAGCGACCAGCTGAGGCTGGCGTGGGACCCGGCCAACTTCGTGCAGTGCGGCGTCCGGCCGTTCACCGACGGCTACGCCCGGCTGCGACCGTACGTCGACTACATCCAGGTGAAGGACGCCGACCTCGCCTCCGGCACCGTCGTGCCCGCCGGTCAGGGGGACGGGCAGCTGCGCGAGACGCTTGACGCCCTGCATGCCGACGGGTTCGACGGTTTCTTCTCGATGGAGCCGCACCTGGCCGTGGCCGGCTCGCACGGCGGCTTCAGCGGGGCCGAGCAGTTCACCCGTGCCACCCGGGCGTTCACCGGCCTGCTCGACGAGGCCGGCCTCGGATACTGCTGACACCGGTCCCCACCACCCGCGAACACATCGAGGAGCACGCATGCGCTTTGCCGTCGTCGGCGCCGGGGTCATCGGAGCCCTGCACGCACGGACCATCGCCAACCTGGACGGCGCGACCCTCGCCGCCGTCGTCGACATCGAGCAGCCCCGGGCCGAGCAGCTGGCCGCCGAGCACGACGCCACGGCCCTCAGCGAGCTCCACCAGGCCCTGTCCGTGCCGGACATCGACGCCGTGGCGATCTGCACGCCCAGCGGGAACCACGCCGAGCTCGCCGAGGCGGCGCTCAAGGCAGGCAAGCACGTGGTGGTCGAGAAGCCGCTCGACGTCTCCCTCGAGGCGGGTCAGCGGGTGGCCCGCGCCCAGGTCGAGTCCGGACGCACCGTCGCGGTCATCAGCCAGCACCGTTTCGACCCGTCCAGCCTCGCGGTCGACCGGGCGATCCGGGAGGGCCGTCTGGGCCGCGTGACCTCGGGCAGCGCCACCATCTCTTGGTGGCGCTCCCAGGCGTACTACGACTCCGCAGGCTGGCGAGGAACCTGGGCCCTCGATGGTGGCGGGGCACTGATGAACCAGGGGATCCACACCATCGACCTGCTCGTGTGGTTCCTCGGCACGCCGGTCGAGGTCTTCGCCTGGACCGGCTGCCTGGCCCACGAACGGATCGAGGTGGAGGACACTGCCGTCGCGACCATCCGTTTCGAGAGCGGGGCGCTCGGCGTCATCCAGGGCACGACGGCCGCCTACCCGGGGCTCAACGCGCGGGTGCAGGTCCACGGGGACCGCGGGTCGGCCGTCATCGACGACGACCAGCTCACCTACTTCCACGCCGCGGCGCGCGGCGAGGTCGGGCCTGACGTCGGGGCCGGCTCACCGGACAACCAGGCACACGACCTGCTCGCGCCGGACGTCTCCCCGACGGAGGGCGAGGCCCGTGTCGCGGGCATCACCGCGACCTCTCACACGGCGCAGTACGAGGACTTCCTCGAGGCGGCGCGCCACGGGACCAGACCACTGGTCTCCGTCACCGAGGCCCTGCGCACCCTCGCGGTGGTCCGGGCCATCTACTCCTCGGCCGACGCCGGGCGCCCCGTGCCGGTCGCGGACGTGGCCCCCTGACAGGTGGGGAGCTGCCGGGCCGGGATTGTGGGGCCCGGCACCTCTTCGTACCGTGACACCATGACCGGTGGTGGTCCGACCATCTACGACGTCGCCCGTGCGGCGGGGGTGGCGCCGTCGACCGTCTCGCGGGCGTTCTCCAGACCCGGGCGGGTCAGGGCCGAGACGGCACAACGCATTCGCGAGGTCGCGCGGGAGCTGGGCTACCGGGCCACGCCCCTGGCCCATGCCGAGGGCAGAACCCGCACCTCGACGGTGGCACTGGTGATCTCGGACGTCACCAACCCCTTCAACTTCCCGATCATCAAGGGTGCCCACGCCGCCGCCGCCGAGTCCGGGTTCACGACGCTGCTGGCCGACGCCCAGGAGTCGGGACTGGTCGAGCGCCAGGCGCTCGAGCGGTCGCTGGCCGCCGTCGAGGGCATCGTCCTGGCCAGCTCGCGGATGTCCGACTCGGCGATCCGGATGATGGCCAAGCAGAAGCCGATGATCGTGCTGAACCGCACCATGGCCGACGTTCCCAGTGTCATCACCGACAACCCGCGGGGCATCACCCGCGCCGTGCGGCACCTGGCCGGCCTCGGCCACACCAGCCTCACCTACGTCTCCGGGCCGGAGGCATCCTGGGCCGACGGGGTCCGCTGGGCCGCAGCGCGGCAC
>NZ_DASVZH010000250.1:0-11841 GCF_036391795.1 Oryzihumus sp. | reverse complement strand
GCGCCGGCCGTCGCGGGTCGGGTCGCCGCGAGGCGCCCCGCCGGTCCGAGGCGCCACCCCAGCACGCCGAGGGCGGCCGCCGCGACGAGGCCAACGGCCACGGCGCGGCGTCCGCCCCAGGTCACGTCACGTCACCCGAGGGTGAGGGCTGCGTCGTCGGCGTAGAAGGCCGTGGCTCCCTGCGGGACCTGGATCACGTAGGCGTTGAGGTCGAGCGCCGTGAGCCCGGGCCGCTGGACGGTCAGGGTCACCGTCACCTGCTGCCACGACGTGCTCAGGATCAGCGTCTTCGTCGCCGACCCGACCACGGTGCTGCTCTGCATCTCCCGCAGCCGCAGGTTCATCGTCGCCCCGGCGGTGGCCCCCTTGACCCACAGCGTCGCCGTGTAGGTGCCCGCCGACGTCTTGCCCACGGAGTTCGGGGAGTCGTCCAGGATGCAGGTCCGGGTGGTCGTGCTGGAGTTGGCCATCCTGGCCGACCAGCTCCCGGTGTGCCCGCCGGAGACCCGGGTCAACGCGCACCCGGAGCTGGCGACCCAGCCCTTGGTGTCCGTCTCGAAGCCGCTGTTCTTGACGAGGTTGGCCTTCGACACCACCTGGGTCGTGGCGCTGCCGGTCAGTCCGGCCGTGTCGCGTGCCGTGACGGTGAGCAGGAACGTGCCGCTCTTGGTGTAGGTGTGCGTCGCCGACGAGCCGCCCTGGGTCACCGAGGCGGTCCCGTCACCCCAGGCGAACGTGTACGACGAGATCGGCGTCGCGTCACCGTCCGTGGACCCCGAGGCGTTGGCGGTCACCGCGAACGGCGCGACCCCCGTCGTGGGCGACACGGTCAGGGCCGCCACCGGAGGAGCGTCCGCCGCCACCTGGATCGCCTGGCTCTTGGTCCCTTCGACGTTGCCCACGTTGTCCCACGCCCGGAACTTCACCGTCGCCGAGCTGGTGAGGGTGAACGCCGCCGTGTAGGTGGGGCTGGTCAGCGTCGGGTCGGTCCCGTCGGTCGTGTAGTGGATGCTCGCCACGCCCGACCCTCCCGTGTCGTCGGTGGCCGCCAGCTGGACGGTGACCGAGCTGAAGTACGCCGTGCTCCCGCAGGCCGCGCTGTTGCACGTGATCGTGGTCGTCGGCGCGGTCGAGTCCACCGTGACCACCGCGGTCTTGGTCGCCTCGACGTTGCCCGCGGTGTCCCACGAGCGGAACTTCAGCGTCGTCGTGGCACCCAGGCTCAGCGGTGCGGTGTAGGTCGGGCTCGACAGGGTCGGGTCCGACCCGTCGGTCGTGTAGTGGGTGCTCGACACCCCCACCCCGCCGGTGTCCGTGGCCGACAGGGCCACGGCGACCGGCGCGGCATACGGCGTGGTGGCACATGCCGCCCCGTTGCAGGTCGCGGAGGTGACCGGCGCGGTCGTGTCGACCTGGACAGCGAGCGTCCCTGTCGCCTCGACGTTCCCGGCCTTGTCCCACGATCTGTACTTCACCGTCGTCGACGACGTCAGCGACAGCGGCGCCGTGTAGAGCGGGCTGAGCAGCGTCGGGTCGGTGCCGTCGGTGGTGTAGTGCGTGCTCGAGACGCCGGAGCCGTTGACGTTGTCCGTGGCCGTGAGCGCCACCGAGACCGGCGGGGCGTACGGCGTGCTCGTGCAGGGCGCGTTGTTGCACGTCGCCGTGGTCGTCGGGGCCGTGGTGTCCGGCACCGGCGGGGCGGCGTGGCAGCCGTTGCTGCCGCTGTCGGTGAAGGTGCCCTCGTCCGGCAGGAACGACCAGTCGTAGGACCCGTTGTGCAGCGTCAGCTTGATCACGCCGTGCGTGGTCGCGTTGAGCGCCTCACTGTTGGCGCCGGGCGCACCCGGGGTGTCCAGGCCGGCGCCGCCAGTGCCGACGATGAACTCCCGGACGCCGTAGCTGAGGTCCTGCTTGCCGGTGGCGTCCTGCGGCGTGAACCGTTCGTACCAGTGCGAGTCGCCGTTGAGCACGACGTCCACACCACCGGAGTACAGGTCCTGCCAGATGGGCTGGAACGTCGGGTCCCCACCGGAGCCCGAGGCGGTCGAGGCCCACCGTGGGTTCTGGTAGTAGGCCAGCGTGCAGGAGCTGGAGTTGGCAGCCAGGTCCTGCTTGAGCCACTGCTCCTGGGCCGAGCCGGCGGCGCAGGTGGTGGCGTCGACCGGGCAGGGCGCGGTGTTCAGGGCGATGACGTGCCAGGTGCCCAGGTTGTAGCTGTAGTAGCCCTTGGCCGGGTCACCCGCGGCGCTGCCGAAGTACTGGTAGTACCCGGCGCCCGGGGTGCTCGGGCAGTCCGTCCCGCCGGAGGTCGCGTAGTCCTTGTCGCCAGGGACCGGGTGCGTGATGGACTTCTTCACGCCCCAGGTCGGGTCGTAGGACTGCGCGTAGGCCGCCGGGCCACCGCACTCGTACTGGTTGTCGCCGAGCGGCAGGACCGCGTCGACGCCGGTGAGCAGCTTGACCGTCTGCGAGGCACGGCAGTCGGTGTCGGTGCCCAAGCCGTCGTTGAACGCAGGCGCCGTGGGGTCGCAGGCGATGTCGCCGGCCGAGCCGACCACCGGGTCGGTGTTGGGCTGGACCAGCACCTGCTGGGTCTGCACCGCCTCGACGTTGCCGTCGTTGTCCACCGAGAAGAACTTGAACGTGGTGTTCGTGTTGATGGTGAACGCCCTGGTGAACACCGGGCTCGCCGTGGTCGGCGTGGAGCCGTCGGTGGTGTAGTAGGTCGCCTGGACGCCGGTGCCGCCGGGGTCCTTGGCGGTCAGGCTGACCGTCGTGGAGCCGTTGTAGGTGGTGGAGGCGCAGGGCGATCCGTCACACAGGACCGAGGAGATCGGCGCCTGCGTGTCCGGGCCGTTCAGCACCGAGGAGACCGTCTGCACCTGGGTGCGGACCGGGGCACCGCCCGGCTGGCCGGCGTTCTTCAGCCAGTCCAGGAAGGCATTGAGCGTGTCGAGCTCGATCGGGCCCCAGTCGCTCATGCAGCTCGTGTAGTTGTCCGGGTCGTAGGCCTGGGAGCAGATCTGGTGGAAGTCGTAGACGATCCACCCGCCACCGTGGCTCGCGGCGCCGGTCACCGCGGACTGCAGGTGCTGCAGCGTCAGCGGCGGCACGTTGGAGGGGTTGCCCGTCGGCGGGTCGTAGACCGTCCGGGTCGCCCACAGGTCCTTCGGCGGCAGCGACTCGGCATACACCGGGCCGGCGCCGTCGCCTGAGACATCGATGCCGCCTGCAGTCCGGCCGGTGGAGTAGCCGCAGCTCTGGACGACCGACTCGTCGGTCGCGTCGTAGGCGGCGAAGGGGTAGGCGAAGCTGGTCGGGTAGAACCCGTGGTTGATGAGGTTCTGCCGGTCGTCACAGACCTCGTGCACGATCGTGTTGTAGTCGGTCGTCGTCTTGAGGTTGACGTGGTCGAGGGTGTGGCCGCCGATCTCGTTGCCCGCGTTGTTCACCGCGTGCAGCTGGTCCCAGGTCATGTGGCTGGGGTCGACGTCGTTGAGCCCGCTGACGTCGTAGAACGTCCCACGGAGCCCATGCGGTTGCAGCGCGCGCTTCACACCCAGCGTGTACTGGTTCACCACGCCGTCGTCGAAGGTCAGCGACACGACGGTCAGGGGAGGCAGGACCTGGATGTCCTGTGACTGCACCGCTTCGGCATTGCCCGCCAGGTCGGTGGAGAAGAACTTCACCGTGTATGTCGCGGGCGTGCTCAGCGTGAACGGTCCGGCGTAGACCGCGCTCGCCGTGGTCGGGGTCGACCCGTCGGTGGTGTAGTACGTCTTGTCCACGCCCCAGCCGCTGCCGTCGCCCGCGGTCAGGGTCACCGTTGCCGAGCCGTTGTAGCCGGTAGTCGTGCACGGGGCGTTGTTGCAGGTGATAGTCGTCGTCGGCGGGGTGGTGTCGGCCGGCAGGTTCGCCGTGACGAGCTGGCTCTGCACCGCCTCGACGTTGCCCGCGTGGTCCCACGAGCGGAACTTGACCGTCGTCGTCGCGGTGATCGGGAAGGCCGCGGTGTAGGTCGGGCTGGACGGGGTCGGGTCCGAGCCGTCGGTCGTGTAGTGCGTGCTGGCGATGGCTGAGCCGACGTCCGTGCCGGGCAGGGTCACCCAGACGGTGCTGGTGTAGGTGTCCGTGGTGCAGGCCGAGCCGTTGCAGGCCATCGTGGTCACCGGGGGCAGCTTGTCGGCGCTGATCGCAGCGTCACGCACGGTGGTCACCGCCGCACCGGCCGGGGCGCCACCGCTCTGGCCGGCGTTGCCCATCCAGTCCAGGAAGGCGTTGAGGTCGGCCAGCTCGATCCAGCCAGCCGACGCGGTGCACGCGGTGTAGTTGGCCGCGTCCAGGGTCTGGTCGCAGACCCGGCCGATGACGACCTGGGACCAGCCGCCGCCCTTGGAGGCGGCACCGGTCACCAGGGCCTGGAGGTTGGCCAGGGTCACCTGCCCGGTCGGCGCCCACGCGCGGGTGGCGTACCAGTTGGCCGGCGGCAGGGTCTCGGCATAGGTCGGGCCGCTCGGCGAGAGCGAGCCGGCGCTGCGCGCGTTGCCGTAGCCGCAGGTCTTGACGATGCCCTGGATGGTGCTGTTGTTGGCGCCACCGGGATAGGCGAAGGCGACCGGGTCGAGGCCGTGCTTGATGAGCGCGGTGCGGTCGTCGCAGACCTGGGCGGTGGGGTTGGGGTCAGTGGTGAGGTTGGTGGAGCTCACGGACTTGCCGCCGATGTCCTGGCCGTCCCCGGCCAGGGTGCCCAGCTGCGCCCAGCTCATGATGTTGGCCGAGACGCCGACCGTCCCGGAGTTGACGAAGAACGTCGCCTTCGCGCCGTGCGGCTGCAGGGCCTTGGTCCAGCCGAGGGTGTACTGGCTGACCGTGCCGTTGTCGAAGGTCAGCGAGACCTTCGTGCTCACCGGGACCACCTGGACGGACTGGGTCTGCACCGCCTCGGCGTTGCCGGCCTTGTCGGTGGAGAAGAACTTCACCGCGTACGTCGCGGGGGTGGTCAGCTGGAACGGGGCCGAGTAGACGCTGCTCGACGTCGTCGGGGTGGACCCGTCGGTCGTGTAGTACGTCTTGTCCACGCCCGAGCCCCCGGTGTCGGTGGCGGACAGGCTGATGGTGACCGACCCGACGTACGGGTTGCTGCCACACGCGGCGCCGTTGCAGGCGATCGTCGTCGTGGGCGCGGCCGAGTCGGTGGGCGCCTGGATCACCTGCGTCTGGGTCGCCTCGATGTTGCCGGCGTAGTCCCAGGAGCGGAACTTCACGGTCGTGGAGGTGCTGGAACCGTTGACGTTGAACGGTCCTGTCCACGTCGGGCTGGACAGCGTGGGGTCGGAGCCGTCGGTGGTGTAGTGCGTGCTGGAGATGCTCGAGCCCACGTCGGTCGGGGTGAACGAGACGCTCACCACGCCGGTGTAGGGCGTGCTGCTGCACGGTGCGCCGTTGCAGCTGATCGTCGTCGTGGGAGCCGCGGTGTCGGCCGAGCTGACGGCGCCGCGCACGGTGTCCAGGCCGACGCCGGCGGGCGCTCCCCCGGCCTGCCCGGCGGCGGCGACCCAGTCGAGGAACGCGTTGAGGTCGGCCAGCTCGATGTGACCGCTGGAGCCGCTGCAGCTGGTGTAGTTGGCCGAGTCGAGGGTCTGGTCGCACACACGGCCGATGACGATCTGGGTCCACCCACCGTTGTGCGAGGCCGCACCGGAGACGAGGGACTGCAGGTTCGCCAGCGTCACCGTCGAGGGCGCGTAGGCGCGGGTGGCGAACCAGTTCGCCGGGGGCAGCGTCTCGGCGTAGGTCGCCCCGGTGGCCGACAAGCCGCCGGCGGTCCGGGCGTTGCCGTAGCCGCAGCTCTTGACCACGGCCTGGACGGTCGCGTTGTTGGCGCCGCCGGGGTAGGCGAACGCCGCCGGGCTCAGCCCGTGGGAGATCAGGGCGGCCCGGTCATTGCAGACCTGGTTCGTCGGGTTGGGGTCGGTGGTCAGGTTGGTGGCGTTGACGGTCTTGCCCCCGATGTCCTGCCCGTCGGCCGCCAGGGTGCCCAGCTGGGCCCAGCTCATGAAGCTGGCGCCGCCGCTGATGGTGCCCGAGTTGACGAAGAACGTCGCCTTGGCGCCGTGCGGCTGGAGCGCCTTGGCGTAGCCCAGCGTGTACTGGCTGATCGAGCCGTTGTCGAAGGTCAGGGAGACCCGGGTCTGGGTGGCTGCGACGACCGGCGTTGCCGCGACCATCGTCATCCCGAGCGTGAGCGCACAGGGCACGACGACCCAGGGCATCCAGCGCCGCCGGCGCGTACTCAGCCAGCGCCACCGCGTCTGGCGCGTCTGCGCGTCGGACCTGATGACACGACCACCTCGGCTGCGAACCACCGGACCACCCCGCATCTCGACACGGCCCGCCATGAGCCGTCAGCGAGCCCTCCCCGACGACAGGGAGGGCCCTCGTCAGACACCGTAGGAAGAGAGGGCGGTCCTGCCCTCCGCCAATCGCTGGGCGCGGGCGCGTCAAATGGTGGAGAACTAGTCCCCTGCGCGTAGATGAACGAAAACGGCTCAGCGCCAACCGGATTCGCCAGTCCATCCAAAACCCGTAGGTGGCTGCACAGTGGGTTGCCGGACCATAACCTACAAAGCCAGTATGGATTCTAGAACATTTGATGCGCCTGCCGTATGAGTCTGATTCAGCCTCTTGCCCGATCCGGCATGAACCCCCGCGAACGAAGGTGGGTCCTGCGATCGGCCGCGCGCTGACGGTCTGGTCGCCCAAGAGGGGATCGACCGGGAGGTAGTGATGACGAGCAGCTGTGCACTGCGCGTGGGCGTGGTTGGTTGCGGTTACTGGGGATCCAAGCACGTCCGCGTCCTGCAGTCGCTGGACGACGTGAGCCAGGTCGTCCTGGTCGACGGGCGCACCGACCGGGTCAACGCCCTGGTGCGCGGCTTCCCCGGCGCGCGCGCCTTCGCAGACCTGCCCAGTGCTCTGCCCGAGGTCGACGCGGTCGTCATCGCGACACCCCCCACGACGCACACGCCCCTCGCCCTGGCAGCGATCGCGGCCGGCAAGCACGTGCTCGTCGAAAAGCCGTTGGCCACAACGGCATCCGACGCGCGACAGCTCGTGTGGGCCGCCCGGGAGGCCGGTGTGACCCTCATGGTGGGACACACCTTCGAGCACAACGCCGCGGTGGACAAGCTGCGCAGCCTCGTGCAGCAGCGCGAGCTGGGCGACGTCTACAACATCGACACGGCACGGCTCAACCTCGGCCTCTACCAGAGCGACGTCAACGTGATCTTCGACCTCGCGCCGCACGACATCTCGATCATCAACCGCGTGCTCGGCACGACCCCCGCGTACGTCCACGCCTGGGGCGCCTGCCACGCCAACAGCCGGCACGAGGACGTGGCCTACCTGCGCCTGTTCTACCCGGACCTCGCGGTCTCGGCGAACATCCACGTCAGCTGGCTCGACCCATGCAAGGTCCGCCGGGTGACCGTCGTCGGCAGCCGCAAGATGGCCGTCTACGACGACCTCGCCGTCGACGAGCGGATCCGGGTGTTCGACAAGGGCGTGACGCCACCGGTCGACGACCAGGACCTCACCCAGCCCCCGATGACCTACCGACACGGCGACATCACCGTGCCCCACCTCGACTTCGAGGAGCCGCTGATGGTCCAGGACCGGCGGTTCCTGGAGAGCATCCGCACCGGCGAGCGCCCGCTGACCAGCGGCGAGAACGGCCTCGCCGTCGTCGAGGTCCTCGAGGCCCTGCAGATCTCGATGCGCGAGGGTCGCCCGGTGCACCTGTCGGAGCTCGCCGAGCCCGGGACGCCCCCGCGACCCGTGGCCAGCAAGAGCTCCCTGGTCGGCTCGGCATGACGGCCACGGCCGGCCGGGCCACCTCCGTTCGGGTCCCCTTCGCGGACCTGCAGGCCCAGACGGCGGAGGTGCGGCCGGCGCTCGAGTCGGCCTGGCACGACCTGCTCGACAGCAGCCGCTTCGTCGGTGGGGCCACCGTGGAGAAGTTCGAGCACGAGTGGGCCGACTACTGCGGCACCAGGTTCGCGGTGTCCGTCGGCAACGGGACCGACTCCCTGACGCTGATCCTGCGGGGGCTCGGCATCGGGCCCGGTGACGAGGTGCTGGTGCCCACCAACACGTTCATCGCCACCGCGGAGGCCGTCGTCCTCGCCGGGGCCACCCCCCGGTTCGTCGACGTGCTGCCCGGCACGCTGCTGGTCGACCCGGCGCAGGTCGAGGCCGCCCTGACGCCGCGGACCGCCGCCGTGATCGCGGTGCACCTGTTCGGGCAGATGGCGGACATGACCGCGCTGGCCGCGGTTGCCGCACGTGCCGGTATCGCGCTGGTCGAGGACGCAGCGCAGGCGCACGGTGCGACGTGGCAGGGACGGCGCGCAGGGTCGTTCGGTGTCGCCGGCAGCTTCTCCTTCTACCCCGGCAAGAACCTCGGCGCCAACGGCGACGGCGGAGCCATCACCACTTCCGACGAGTGCCTGGCCGCCCGGCTGCGGTCGATGCGCGACCACGGCCGCTCCGAGACCGACCGTTACGTCCACGACCTCATCGGCACCAACAGCCGCCTCGACGCCATCCAGGCCGCGGTGCTGTCGGCCAAGCTGACGCGACTGGACGAGTGGACGGCGGCACGCCGACGCGCGATCGCCCGCTACCGCGACGAGCTGCCCGCCGCAGTGCAGCTGGTGGACGAGGCGCCGCAGGCGTTCGGGGTCCACCACCTGGCCGTGGTGCGCACCCCGCGCCGCACGGAGGTCATGGCCGCGCTCGCGACCGCCGGGGTCGAGACCGGTATCCACTACCCGGTCCCGTGCCACCTGCAGGAGCCCTACCGGGAGTTCGCGCGGGAGGCGCTGCCAGTGGCCGAGCAGGCGGCGCGCGAGATCCTCTCGCTGCCGATGTTCCCGCACCTCACCGCCGACCAGGTGTCCTTCGTCTGCGACGCCCTGCGCGCCAGCAGTGCGGTGGACGCGCGATGACGGCCCAGCTCGCCCCGGTCAGCGGTGACGGCATCGGCGCCAACTGCCGGGCCGAGCACGGCGTCGTCCTCGGCCACCCCGTCCATACCGGCCCGTGCGACCCGCTCGTGCTGGGGCCGGGCGCGTACCTGCGCAGCGGAACGGTCCTCTACGACGGGACCCGCATCGGCGCCGGCTTCGAGACCGGGCACCACGTCGTGGTCCGCGAGCGCTGCACCATCGGTGACCGTGTCTCCGTCTGGACCGGCACGGTGGTCGACTACAGCTGCCGCATCGGCGACGACGTCAAGATCCACACCAACTGCTACGTGGCGCAGTACACCGAGATCGGCGACGGCGCGTTCCTGGCGCCGGGTGTCAGCCTCGCCAACGACCTGTACCCCGGCCAGGACGCCTCCCGGGAGGTGATGTCCGGGCCGTGGATCGGTCCCGGCGCCCAGCTCGGGGTCAACGTCACGGTCCTGCCGTTCGTGCGCATCGGGGCCGGCGCGCTCATCGGCGCCGGGTCGGTCGTGACCCGGGACATCGATCCCGGTGTCGTGGCGTACGGCAACCCCGCCCTGCCGCGAGGTGAGGTCGCCCGCCTGCGCTCGGTCGGCGACCGGGTCGAGGCGCTGACGGGGTCCGCCAGCCGGTTCCGGCTCGCCCGCCCGACGCTGCACCCGCTGCCCGAGCCGACGTGACGGGCCCGCGGTGAAGCGCCCGGCCGGTCTGAGGAGGCCTGTCCTCGAAGCGGTCTCGCAGGACGAGGACCTGCTCGTCCTGCGACGCCCGCGGACCGGGCGCACGGCATACCGCTCCGCCAAGCGCTGCCTGGACGTGGCGGTGGCGGCGAGCGCGCTGGTCCTGCTCTCCCCCGTGCTCGGGGTGGCGGCGCTGCTGGTGCGGCGCAGCTCGCCCGGGCCGGTGCTGTTCCGCCAGACCCGCGTCGGGCTGGGCGGCCAGCCGTTCACGATGCTGAAGTTCCGCACCATGGTCGACGGGTGCAGCGACGAGCTGCACCGGGACTACGTGCAGCGGCTGCTGGACGCGGACCAGCCCGCACCCGAGCCGCCGGGCACGGTCTACAAGCTGGATAACGACCCCCGGCTCACCTCCGTGGGCCGGGTGCTGCGGCGCACCAGCATCGACGAGCTCCCGCAGCTGGTCAACGTCCTGCGCGGCGACATGTCCCTCGTCGGCCCGCGCCCGGTGCTTCCCTGGGAGGCCGCGCTGCTGGGCAAGGAGTACGGTCCGCGGTTCGACGTGCCCGCCGGCATGACCGGCCTCTGGCAGACCAGCGGGCGCAGCCGCCTGACGATGCGCCAGGCGCTGGACCTGGACCTGGAGTACGCCCGGCGCTGCGACCTGCTGCTGGACCTGGCGCTGCTGGCCCGGACGGTGCCCGCGCTGCTGCGCCCCGGGGACGCCGAATGAGACGCCCCGGTACCCAGACCAGCCCCGCGTGGGCCGAGGACGCGGCTGGCGACTCGGTCACCGTCGCCGGGTGGACCGTGGTCAGCCGGGTCACCGGGCTGGTCCGCATCGCCGCCATCGGCGCGGTGCTCGGCCCCACCGTGCTGGGCAACACCTTCCAGTTCACCAACTCGCTGCCGAACCTGCTCTACTACGGCCTGCTCGGCGGCTCCCTGTTCACCTCGCTGCTCGTGCCGGCACTGGTGCACCACGTCGACGGCCGGGACCGCGCCGCCGCGGAGCGGATCGCCGGAGGCTTCCTGGGCATCGCGATGACCGCCCTGCTCGTCGTCGTGCCGCTGGCGCTGCTGCTCGGCCCGGCGCTGCTGGCGGCGATGGCACCCCACGGCCCCGGCACGGCCGACGGCCAGGAGGGCGTGGCGCGGCTGCTGTTCCTCATGTTCGTCCCGCAGGTGTTCTGCTACGCCGTCGTCGGGACCGCGACCGCCACGATGAACGCCCACCGGCGCTTCGCCCTGGCCGCGGCGGCCCCGGCGATGGAGAACGTTGGCATCATCGTGGTCCTCGCGCTGACCGCCGCGCTGATGGGCCAGGCCCCGGCCCGGCTCGGCGCGGTGCCCGAGGGTGAGCTGCTGCTGCTCGGGCTGGGCACCACCGCGGCGGTCGCCGCGCACGCCGCCCTGCAGTGGTGGGGCGCCCGGCGGGCGGGGGTCACCCTCCGCCCCCGGGCCGGGTGGCGTGAGCCCGAGGTGCTCGCCGTCATCCGGCGGGCGCTGCCGTCCCTCGGCCAGGCCGGGGTTCTCGCGGTGCAGATGGTGGTGCTGCTCGCCGCGGCCAACCACGTGCGCGGCGGTGTCGTCGCCTTCCAGATGGCGCTCAGCTTCATCTACCTCGCGATCGCCATCGGGGTGACCCCGATGGCGGTCAGCTCGCTGCCCTGGCTGTCCCGGCTGTTCGTGCGCGAGCAGCCCGGCGAGTTCCGCGACATGTTCACCCGGTCGCTGTCCCTGTGCCTGTTCGTGGCGGTGCCGGCCGCGGTCGGGTCGATGCTCCTCGCGCCGCAGCTGTCCCGGGTCGTGGCCGTCGGGCGCATGGGCTCCGGGACGGGCGTCGCCGCCATCACGGCCTGCCTGGTCGCGCTGGCCACGTCGATCCTGGGCACGGCCGTCTTCCAGATGTGCAGCTACTCCTCCTACGCCCGCAAGGACACCCGGGCACCGCTGGTCGGTGCCGTGGTCCAGGTGCTCGTCTGCCTCGCCGGCACCGGCCTGTCGCTGGCCCTGCTCGACGGGCTGTCGCTGCTGGCCGGTCTGGGTGCGGCCTACTCGGCCGGTTCGGTGGCCGGGGCGCTCACGCTGTGGCTGCGCTTCCACCGGCATTCCCAGCCCGGCCGCGCCCGGCTGCTCCCCTCGCTGGC